>NZ_JPGU01000004.1:0-217626 GCF_000732115.1 Frankia sp. CeD | reverse complement strand
GCGGGAGGTGTTGGGGTGGAAGCCGCGGGTGGGGTTCGAGGAGTTGGTGGCGATGATGGTGGACGCCGACGTCGCCACCGAGACGGAATCGGCCGCGCGCGACGGGCTCGCGGCCCCCGCCGGGCGGGCTGGGGCGGCCCGTCCCGCCGGGCCTACCGTCGTCGACCAGCCGCGCGGCGGATCGGATCGTTCCGGGGTCCGCTCGTGACCGGCGTACCTGCGG
Source organism: Frankia sp. CeD (assembly GCF_000732115.1). NCBI lineage: Bacteria > Bacillati > Actinomycetota > Actinomycetes > Frankiales > Frankiaceae > Frankia > Frankia sp. CeD. Next base: position 217,403 of record NZ_JPGU01000004.1, on the reverse strand, counting down.
GTGGTGAGCCCGTCGCCGGTGTACCGGTGGATGGTCTGCCCGCGCCGCGGGCTCCACTCGCGGCCGCGCGCCGCCGGTCCGGACCGGTCCCGATGCTCGCCGAGTCCGGGCTCGCGCCGAGGCCGCACGCGGTGGTCGTGGCCGGGGCGCGGCCGAACTTCATCAAGATCAAGCCGATTCTGGACGCCCTCGACGCGGAGGGTTTCCGGACCACGCTCGTGCACACCGGACAGCACTATGNCGAGGCGATGAGCGAGGTGTTCTTCGCCGATCTCGGGCTGCGCCCCCCTGACCATCACCTCGCGGCCGGATCGGGCTCCCACGCCGTGCAGACGGCCGCGGTCATGACGTCGTTCGAGCCGTTGCTCGACCGGCTTGCCCCGGAGATCGTCNTCGTGGTCGGCGATGTCAACTCAACTCTGGCCTGTGCGCTCGTCGCGGCGAAGGCGGGCGTGCCCGTTGCCCACGTGGAGGCGGGACTGCGTAGCGGTGACCGGTCCATGCCCGAGGAGATCAACCGTGTTGTCACCGACCACGTGTGCGACCAGCTGTTCGCGACCTCACCGGACGCGGTGGAGCATCTGTACCGGGAGGGCCTGCCCCCCCGGGCGGTCCATCTCGTCGGCAACGTCATGGTGGACACCCTCCTGGCGTGCCGGGACGAGGCGCTGGGCCGGCCGACGCTGACCGAGCTCGGCCTGCACCCGGGCGGGTACGGCCTGGTGACCATGCACCGGCCCGCCAACGTCGACGATCCGGACGTGCTCGCCGGGCTGCTCGGGGCGCTCGGGGAGATCGCGGTGCGCTGCCCGCTGGTCTTCCCGGCGCATCCCCGTACGGCGGCGCGGCTGGCCGGGATGCTCCCTCCGGGGGTTCGGCTGCTCGGACCCGTGGGCTATCTCGACTCCCTGGCGTTGCAGGCCGGGGCGCGTCTCGTGCTCACCGATTCCGGCGGCGTGCAGGAGGAGTCCACCGTGCTGGGAGTACCATGCCTGACGCTCCGTGACTCGACGGAACGTCCATTGACTGTTACCGAGGGTACCAACCGGGTGGTGGGTCGGGACCGGAGGGTGGTGGTCACGGCCGCGTTCGACACCCTGGAGCGGCCGCCTGCGCCCCGGCGTCCGGCCTTGTGGGACGGCCACGCCGCCCGCCGCATCGCGCGAATTCTGGCCCGGGTGGTCGCCCCCCCGCCGGAACCGGGCCGTCCGGGCGCACCGGATCCGGCGATCCGTCCGCCGACCCAGGACACAGCTAGCCACCTACCTCTCTCTATGTAAACAATCTGACACACTATGTGTATGACTTCGAAGAAGCTGGTGGTCGTCGGGCAGGGATACGTCGGTCTCCCGCTCGCGATGCGGGCGGTCGATGTGGGTTGGCGGGTCGTCGGGGTGGACGTGGACGAGAGCCGTGTCGCCCGGCTGGCCGCCGCGCGGTCCTACGTCGAGGACATCCCCGACAGGCAGCTCGTGGCAGCGTTGGGGTCGGGCCGGTACGAGCCGACGTCGGACTACGCCCGCGCCGCGGCGTTCGACGTCGCGGTGATCACTGTCCCTACCCCGTTGCGGGAGGGGGCTCCCGACCTGTCCTACATCGTGGGCGCGGCGCGCAGCCTCGCGCCGCTGGTCCGGCCGGGCGTGACCGTGATCCTGGAGTCGACGACCTATCCGGGGACGACCGAGGAGCTGTTCGCCCCGCTGCTCACCGAGGGTTCCGGTCTGCACCCTGGTATCGACTTCCATCTCGGCTACTCGCCGGAGCGGATCGATCCGGGTAACCGGGTGTGGAACCTGGTGAACACCCCCAAGGTCGTCTCCGGGGTGCACGAGGACTCCCTGGCGGCCGTGAGCGCCTTCTACGACACCGTGGTCGAGCGGACGGTTCCGGTCGGCTCGACCCGGACCGCCGAACTCACCAAACTGCTGGAGAACACCTTCCGGCATGTCAACATCGCGCTGGTGAACGAACTGGCGATGTTCGCGCACGAACTCGGCGTCGACGTGTGGGAGGCGATCGACGCGGCCTCCACCAAGCCGTTCGGGTATCTGCGGTTCACTCCCGGCCCGGGGGTCGGCGGCCACTGCCTGCCCATCGACCCGTCGTACCTGTCCTGGCGGGNGCGCCGCAGCCTCGGCCGCAGCTTCCGATTCGTCGAGCTCGCCAACGACATCAACGACCACATGCCTGACCACGTGGTGCGGCGGGTCACCGAGATGCTCAACACCCGGCGACGGTCGGTCGCGGGCAGCCGCATCCTGCTGCTGGGACTCGCCTACAAGAAGAACACCGGGGATGCGCGCGAGTCGCCCGCGACGCGGGTGGCCACCCTGCTCGCCGACCTCGGTGCCCACGTGCGAGCGGCGGACCCGCACGTCGACGCGGCCCGGCTGCCGCCCCGGGTGACCCTGGTGGAGGTGGATGCGGGAGAGCTTGCGGCCGCGGATCTGGTGGTGCTCCTGGTCGACCACGACGCCTTCGACCGTGACCAGGTGGCACGGCATGCCTGTGCGGTCCTCGACACCCGGCACTGGCTGCCCACGCACGACCGGGGCCGCCGGCCGGTGGCGGCAGGCGGGGGACACCCGCTGATACCGGCGCAGGTCGCGCGGCACGACGAGCTTGCGTTCGCCGTGGAACCCCTGTGACCCCCTCCCACCTTCTGACGCCATCCCACCCTCGCGGCGTCCCGCATCTTCCCGTATCTTCTCGTATCTTTATGTAGTTGAATGATAACTGAAAATTATCGTCATCGAGAGGGTGCGGGCGGAGGGGCGGGTGCCATGCGGGTCGTCGCCACCGACGCGTGGTTCCATCACCGGCCGAGTGGGTGGCGGCGCCGGGGCCCGATAACGGTGCTGAAGGTGCTGAACCGGATGGAGCGCTCCGGCATTCATCCGGGGGCCGTGAACCTGCTCCGCCGCCTCGACCAGGACGAGTTCCGGCTGTTGTTCGCGGTGACGTCCGGCGCGGCAGGAGCGTTCGACGGTGAGATCCGGGCGCTCGGCGGCGAGGTGTACCACTGCCGGGCCGACTGGCGCTTTCCATGGTCCTTCCTGAGGCTGCTGCGCCAGGTACGCCCGGACGTGGTGCAGGCGGAGGTGGTGCAGGCGGACGTGACGATCCTCTCCGGGGTGGTCCTCGCGCTGGCCCGGCTCGGGGGGGTTCGGCGCCGCGTCGCCTACCTCGCCGATGCCCCGGACCGGCACGGCGACAGCCTGGGCGGCCGGGTGCGGCGGATCGTCGGCCGGTTGCTGCTCGACCGGTTCGCCACCCATCTGGTCGCGGTGAGCGAGGCGGTGATGCGGGGTCTGTGGCGGGAGAACTGGCGGCTCGACTCCCGTTGCCGCGTCATCTACCACGGCGTCGAGCTGGAACCGGTCGGCGTCGCCATCGCGGCCCGCCGCCGCGCGGAGGAACTCGCCGAGGACGATCAGGAGCTTGTCACCATCGTCCACGTTGCCTGCCCGGATTCGGCGAAGAGCCGGGACCGGGCCGTGGAGATTCTCGCGGCGCTGCGGGGGCGGTCTGTGAACGCCCGGCTCCTCTTCGTGGGTCGTCAGGATGCCGCCGAGACGGCCCGGCTGGTCGCGCTGGCGTCTCGACGTGGCGTCGCTGACCACGTCGAGTTCATCGGCGAGGTTCTTGAGATCCCACGCCTGCTGGTCGCGGCCTCGCTGCTGCTGGTCACCTCCCGCCACGAGGGCCTGACCGGCATCGTGCTCGAGGCCTGCGCGGTCGGGACGCCCGTGCTCTGCGCGGACCTGCCCGGGGTCGACGAGATCGCCCGGCTGCTCCCCGGCGTGACGATCCTGCCGCTGCGTATCTCCGACGCGGTCTGGGCCGACNCCGCCGAGATGCTCACCGCCGTTCCCCCGACCATTGATCAGCGCCGGGAGGCGATGCGTCTGCTGCGCCGGTCCCCGTTCACGATGGAGCACTGGCAACGCGACATCACGGCGGTGTGGTCGTAGCCGGCGTCCCCGCCCGTCCGGGTACCGCCACCGTCCGGCCACGACCAGGAAGGACGACCGCCCACGATGAAGATAGTCACCTTGCTCGAGGCGGGGGNCGGCCCGCGGNGGCCCGTCGCGCACGCCGTAGCCGAAAGGGAGAGCGGGGACCGCGTCATCGTCCTGATGCCCCCGCCCGACCACGTCGACAGTCCACTGGCCCGGGAGTTGACCGCGGGCGGCGTGGAGGTCGTCGCGAGCCCCGTGCCGCACCGGGGAGCGTCGATCCGCCGTCAGGCCGGTGGGATTCTCCGGCTGCGGGCGGAGCTGGCCGCGCTCGGGGCGGACGTCGTCCACTACCNCCACTACGCCTCGGCGGTGGCCGCCCGCCTCGCCACCGTGGGCACCACGATCACCCGCGTGTACATGGTCGCGAACCCTCTGCACCTGGACCACCCGCTGATCCGGCCGGTCGAGCGGGTGCTCTGTCGGCTCGATCACCTGCTGATCGCGCCGACCTCCGACGTCCGGTGCCGCTACGCCGCGCTCGGCCAGCCGGTGCGCCGCCTGCGCACCGTGTCCTACGGCGTGGATCTGGACCGGTTCACGCCGGCGGACGACCGGGAGCGCCGGGCGGTCCGGACGGATCTCGATCTGCCCGAGAACGGGTTCGTGGCGGTGCGGGNGGCGCACTTCCACCCGCCCGGTCGTCTTGTCCATCCGGGCCGGGGGGNGGCGGGCCACGAGGTACTGCTGGCGGCCTGGTCGCGGTTCGTCGAGCTGGGCGGTCGCGGCACCCTGATCCTCGTTGACGGGGCTCCCGAGGGCGGGGAGGACGTCGCCGGTCGGCGCAACGAGGCCGCGGTCCGTTACCGCGAGCGGGTCCGGGTCTGGGCCGGGGCGCTTCCCGGCGCGGCGGCGGTGCGCTGGGTGCACGGTGTCCGCGACGTGCGGCCGTACTACGCCGCCGCCGATGTGAACGTGGTGTCCTCCTGGGTGGAGGACTACGGCGCCATCGGGGTGGCGTCGGCCTGCGGGGTACCGACCGTGGCGACGCGGGTCGGGGCGATCAGCGAGCTGGTGGACGACGAGACCGGCTGGCTGGTGGCACCCGGCGACGCGGTGGCGGTGGCGGAGTGTCTCACCGACGCCGCGGCCGGCCGGCGGACACCCGCCGCGCGCGACCGAGGCTTCGCCGCGCGGGCACGGGCCGAGAAGCTGCTGGATCGCCGGTCGTTGAGCCAGGACGTCGTCGCTGCCCTGCACGAGGCCGTGCGCGGCGCGCGGTCGTGGCACGCGTGCTCCGGCCCGGGCCGGAGCGTGCCGGGATGCACCGGGGACCGNAAGAACGAGTTCACCCGCAGGTGGGGTGATTATTGCCGAACATTCCGCCGTTGTGGGCAGGGGCCGCCGGCAGCTTCCGCTACTGTTAGCAGTGTTAAGTAATTGCTGGAGTCGGGCGTGACGACCTTGTTCGGGAGGCCCTGGCGGTTCCCGCCGACCCGGAGGGTCGGCGGGGTCACAGCGTCGCGGGCGCGGTGCGAGACGCGCCGGAATGCCAGGATGGGACGGAGCTGGCCGAGGCAGGCAGGCGCCGGATGCGTGCCCACCCGGGGCCGTGGGTCCGGTGTCACCATGGTGCGGCCAGCNGGGNGGGGCCATGGGAGCGAGCCCCGCCGCTCGCGGGTGGCGGGCGGCGGGCGACGAGGAGGAGAACGATGGACACCTTCGGCAGTACCGGATCGCTCGTGGTGGGTGATCGCACCTACACGATCAGGCGGCTGGACGCGGTGCCCGGGGCCGATCGACTCCCCTACAGCCTCAAGGTGCTGTTGGAGAACCTTCTGCGTACCGAGGACGGCGCGAACATCACCGCGGACCACGTCCGGGCGCTGGCGAACTGGGATCCCTCGGCCGCCCCCAGCCAGGAGATCCAGTTCACGCCCGCCCGCGTCATCATGCAGGACTTCACCGGTGTGCCGTGTGTGGTGGACCTTGCCGCCATGCGGGAGGCGATGGCCGCCCTCGGCGGCGACCCATCGAAGATCAATCCGCTGGCCCCCGCCGAGCTCGTGATCGACCACTCGATCATCGCCGACCACTTCGGCCGGCCGGACGCGTTCGAGCTCAACGCGGCGCTGGAGTTCGGCCGCAACCGGGAGCGTTACCAGTTCCTGCGCTGGGGTCAGGAGGCGTTCGACAACTTCACCGTCGTCCCGCCGAACACCGGCATCGTGCACCAGGTCAACCTGGAGCACCTCGCCCGGGTCGTCTTCACGAAGCAGACGGCCGATGGGACGCTGGCCTACCCCGACACCCTCGTGGGCACGGACAGCCACACCACGATGATCAACGGTCTCGGCGTGCTCGGCTGGGGCGTCGGCGGCATCGAGGCCGAGGCCGCCATGCTCGGCCAGCCGGTGAGCATGCTTATCCCCACTGTGGTGGGCTTCAAGCTGACCGGCGAGCTGCCGACGGGCACCACCGCGACCGACATGGTGCTCGTCATTACCGAGATGCTGCGTCGGCACGGCGTCGTCGGCCGGTTCGTCGAGTTCTACGGCGACGGCGTGACGAACGTCCCGCTGGCGAACCGGGCGACCATCGGCAATATGAGCCCCGAGTACGGCTCCACCTGCGCGATCTTCCCGATCGACGCGGAGACACTGAACTACCTCAGGCTGACCGGCCGTCCCGCGGAGCTGGTGGCGTTGGTCGAGGCGTACGCCAAGGAGCAGGGCCTCTGGCACGACCCGAGCCGCGAGGCCGCTTACACGACCACCCTTGAGCTGGACCTGTCCACCGTCGAGCCGTCGCTTGCCGGGCCCAAGCGCCCGCAGGACCGGGTGCCGCTGGCGAGCGCGAAGCAGGCCTTCCGGGCGGCGTTGGTCGACTACGCCCAGCCCCTGGTGCTCACGAACGGCGGCGCGGACGAGGCGGATGCCGAGTCCTTCCCGGCCTCCGACCCGGCGGCCGCATTCGCCGACAAGCCCTCCGACGCCCCGATCTCGGTGAACGCCGTGGTCGGGGACGTCGCCGCCCGCCCGTCCAACCCGACGGCGGTCACCCTCGCCGACGGCACGGGCGTCGAGATCGACCACGGCGCCGTCGCCGTCGCGGCCATCACCTCCTGCACCAACACGTCCAACCCGCAGGTCATGATCGGCGCTGCCCTGCTGGCCCGCAACGCCGTCGAGAAGGGGCTCACCCGCAAGCCGTGGGTGAAGACCACCCTCGCGCCGGGCTCGAAGGTGGTCATGGACTACTACGAGCGGGCGGGGCTCGTGCCCTACCTGGACAAGGTCGGCTTCAACCTGGTCGGGTTCGGCTGCACCACCTGCATCGGTAACTCCGGGCCGCTGCCGGAGGAGATCAGTGCCGCGGTGAACGACGCGGACCTGGCGGTGGTCAGCGTGCTGTCGGGCAACCGCAACTTCGAGGGCCGGATCAACCCCGACATCAAGATGAACTNCCTGGCGTCCCCGCCGCTGGTGGTCGCCTACGCGCTGGCCGGCACCATGGACATCAACCTCGACACCGACCCGCTGGGCACCGGCACCGGCGGGGAGCCCGTCTACCTGCGTGACATCTGGCCGAGCGAGGCCGAGGTCGCCGCGGTCGTCGGCGACGCCATCCAGTCCGAGATGTACGAGTCCGACTACGCCGACCTGTCCGGTGACGAGCGCTGGCGTTCGCTGCCGCTCGGTGATGGCGGGGAGGTGTCGCGGACGTTCGCCTGGGCGCCCGACTCCACCTACGTCCGGCACCCTCCGTACTTCGAGGGGATGGCGGCGAAGCCGGAGGCCCGGACCGACATCATCGACGCCCGGGTGCTGGCGGTGCTCGGCGACTCGGTCACCACCGACCACATCTCCCCGGCTGGTTCGATCAAGAAGGACTCGCCTGCCGGCCGCTACCTCACCGAGCACGGGGTCGCGCCCGCCGACTTCAACTCCTACGGGTCGCGGCGCGGCAACCACGAGGTGATGATCCGCGGCACGTTCGCCAACATCCGGTTGCGCAACCGGCTGGCGCCGGGCACCGAGGGCGGCGTCACCCGGCACCTGCCAGACGGCGAGCAGCTGGCCATCTACGACGCCGCGCAGAAATACGCCGCCGAGGGTGTGCCGCTGGTGATCCTGGCTGGTAAGGAGTACGGCTCGGGTTCCTCCCGGGACTGGGCGGCGAAGGGTACCTCGCTGCTCGGCGTGCGGGCGGTCATCGCCGAGTCCTACGAGCGCATCCACCGGTCGAATCTGATCGGTATGGGCGTGCTGCCGCTGCAGTTCCCCGCCGGCGAGTCGGTGGAGTCGCTCGGCCTGACCGGGGAGGAGACGTTCACCATCACGGGCCTCGCCGAGGTGGACGAGAGGACCCCGCCCATCACGGTACGTGCCGGCGACAAGACCTTCGAGGCGGTCGTGCGGATCGACACCCCCGGCGAGGCGGAGTACTACCGCCACGGCGGGATCCTGCTGTACGTCCTGCGCTCGTTGCTGTAGCCCACGACCGATGATCCGGGGCCGGCGNNNNCNCNCCCNNCCNNCCCCNCCCGCCGGTCCGCATGCCGCGCGCCCCCGTTCCCGTTTCCCGGACTGAGAAGCGACACGCCGTCAGCGGTATCAGTTGGGGAGGAACACCGTCATGCCCGGACAGTGGGACGCCACCGTCAAGTCGGTCTACGCCGTCGACAGTGGTACCTCGGGATCCGCTCCCGCGGCGGTCTCAGTCGGGCGCTCGTCGCAGCCGGAATCGACGACGTCGTGCCCTGGCCGTGAGCGGGGCCGGTGGTGGGCTCGCCCGGTCGGGGACCTCAGTCGCGGTCGGCGGGGGGATCCTCGGCGAGCAGGGCGGTCAGCGCCGGGAACAGGGCCGGCGGGGCGGCGACGGTGAGATCTTCGCCCGCCGGGCGGCCGTGCAGCCCACCGACCCGCAGCCCGGCCTCCACCGCCACCAGGCCGCCGGCGGCCTGGTCCCAGGGCTTCAGCCCACGCTCGTAGTAGGCGTCGACGAGGCCGCCGGCCGCCGCGCACAGGTCCAGCGAGGCCGCACCCATCCGACGGAGGTCGCGCACCCGGGGCACCACCCGGCTGGCGACAGCGGCCTGCGCGGCCCGGCGGGACGCCGTGTAGCCGAAACCCGTTGCGACGAGGGCGCCGGCCAGCGTCGTCACCGTGGAGCCGGTCAGCGGTTCCCCGTCCCGGTACGATCCGCCGCCCCGCGTGGCGGTGTAGGTCGCGCCCAGCGCCGGGGCGTGCACAACCCCGGCGACGACCTCCCCGTCGACCTCGGCGGCGATCGAGACCGCCCAGTTGGGCAGCCGGTAGAGGAAGTTCACCGTCCCGTCGAGCGGGTCGACGATCCAGCGCACCCCGGTCGTGCCGGCGGAGTCCGAACCCTCCTCGCCGAGCAGTCCGTCGCCGGGGCGCAGTTCGGCGAGCCGCCGGGCGACGAGCGCCTCGGAGGCGCGGTCGAGAGCGGTCACGACGTCGGTGGGAGACGACTTCGTCGTCTCCGCGGCCACGGTGCCCTCCCGGCCCCGCGCGAGCAGGTCACCCGCCGCACGGGCGATCGTCAGCGCAATGGCGAGCAGTTCGTCCGGGTCTGGCAGGTCGCTCATCGTCCGGCGCTCCAGGGATCGGCACGAAGTGGGGATCGGCACGGGAGTACGGTCCGTTCAACGGTTCATCCTGCCAAGACGGCCGGTCGTGTACTCCCCATGGAACGTGAGAGGTGTCACGTCCGTCGACCTCTTCCGCTTCCCGTTTCCGTTCCGTTCCGGCTCCGGCTCCGGCCCAGGGGCGCCTGCCCGGGCCGGAACCTCGCCGGTCCGCCGACCGGGGGACCTCGGCGGTCGATGACCACGATCGAGGCGCCCGTAGGATCGTTACTTGTGGTTGCGACAGACGGTACGGAACGGTCCACCCGCGCGGTCCCGGCGAAGCCGAGCCTGGACGGCATCGAGGCGCGCTGGTCGACGGTATGGCAGGACGAGGGCACCTACGCGTTCGACCGGACGGTCGACCGCGGGCAGGTCTACTCCATCGACACCCCGCCGCCGACCGTCAGCGGTTCCCTGCACGTGGGGCACGTCTTCTCGTACACCCACACCGACCTGATCGCCCGCTACCAGCGGATGCGGGGTCGCGAGGTCTTCTACCCGATGGGCTTCGACGACAACGGGCTGCCGACCGAGCGCCGGGTCCAGAACTACTTCGCTGTCCGCTGCGAGCCGTCGCTGCCCTACGACCCGGGTTTCACTCCGCCGGACAAGCCCGGCAAGGAGCAGGTCCCGATCTCGCGACGCAACTTCGTCGAGCTCTGCGAGCGGCTGACCCTGGAGGACGAGAAGGGCTTCGAGCAGCTCTGGCGCAGGCTGGGGCTCTCCGTCGACTGGTCGTACACCTACGCGACGATCGACGCCCGGTCGCGGACCGTTGCGCAGCGGGCCTTTCTGCGCAACCTCGCTCGGGGGGAGGCCTATCTTGCCGAGGCCCCGACGCTGTGGGACGTCACCTTCCGTACCGCGGTGGCCCAGGCCGAGCTGGAGGACCGGGACCGCCCCGGCGCGTACCACAGCCTGGCCTTCCCCCGGTCGGGCGTCTCCGCCCCGAGCAGCGGGCTGGACCCGGCGGGCTCCGGGGATCTGGCGGGCTCCGGGGATCTGGCGGACCCGATTGTCATCGAGACGACCCGTCCCGAGCTGCTGCCCGCCTGCGTCGCCCTGGTCGCCCATCCGGACGACCCGCGTTACCAGTCGTTGTTCGGCGCCACGGTGCGGACCCCGCTGTTCGACGTTGAGGTCCCGGTGGTCGCGCACCGGTTGGCCGACCCCGAAAAGGGATCCGGCATCGCGATGATCTGCACCTTCGGCGACCTCACCGACGTGACGTGGTGGCGCGAGCTGCGGCTGCCGGCGCGTGCGGTGATCGGCCGTGACGGCCGGTTCATCCCGGACCCACCGGGCGCCGTCACCTCCGCGGCCGGCCGGGAGCGGTACGCCGAGCTCGCCGGAAAGACCGTGCACAGCGCCCGGGCGCGGATCGTCGAACTGCTCGCCGGGTCCGGCGCGCTGCTCGGCGATCCGCGGCCGATCNCCCATCCGGTCAAGTTCTACGAGAAGGGCGNCCGGCCGCNGGAGATCGTGACGNCCCGCCAGTGGTACCTCCGCAACGGCGGGCGGGACGAGCCGCTGCGGGCCGCGCTGCGTGGACGCGGCCAGGAGCTGCGCTGGTACCCGGACTACATGAAGGTCCGCTACGAGAACTGGGTCGACGGCCTCAACGGCGACTGGCTGATCAGCCGGCAGCGGTTCTTCGGCGTGCCGTTCCCGGTGTGGTACCCGCTGGACGCCGCCGGTGCGCCGCGGTATGACGCGCCGATCGTGCCCGACGAGGCCTCGCTGCCGGTCGACCCGTCCAGCGACGTCCCGCCCGGGTACGCCGCCGAGCAGCGGGGCGTGCCCGGCGGGTTTGCCGCCGACCCCGACGTGATGGACACCTGGGCGACGTCTTCGCTCACCCCACTGATCGCCAGCGGCTGGGAGCACGATACCGATCTGTTCTCCCGGGTCTTCCCGATGGACCTGCGTCCGCAGGCGCACGAGATCATCCGGACCTGGTTGTTCTCGACGGTGGTGCGCACCCACGCCGAGTTCGACGTGCTGCCCTGGTCGAACGCGGCGATCTCCGGTTGGATCCTCGACCCGGACCGTAAGAAGATGTCGAAGTCCAAGGGCAACGTGGTGACCCCGATGGGCCTGCTCGAGGAGCATGGGTCGGACGCGGTCCGTTATTGGGCGGCGTCCGGGCGGCCGGGTACCGACACCGCCTTCGATGTCGGCCAGATGAAGAACGGCCGCCGGCTCGCCATCAAGNTCCTCAACGCCAGCCGGTTCGCGCTCGGTCTTGCCGTGACCCCCGACGCCGGGGTCTCCGACGCCGAGGTCTCCGACGCCGGGGCGGCCCCCGCCCCGGCCAGTGAACCGCTGGACCGTGCCCTGCTGGCCGCCTTGGCCGACGTGGTCGACGCCGCCACCGCGGCCTTCGACGGCTACGACTACGCCCGGGCCCTCGAGGTCACCGAGTCGTTCTTCTGGCGGTTCTGTGACGACTACGTCGAGCTTGTGAAGGGCCGGGCGTACGGCTCCTCCGGGGCGGCGGGCGCGGCCTCCGCGCACACCACGCTCTCGGTGGCCCTGTCAGCGCTGCTCCGGCTGTTCGCCCCGGTCCTGCCGTTCGTCACCGAGGAGGTCTGGTCCTGGTGGCGTCCCGGTTCGGTGCACCGGGCGAGCTGGCCGGACGCCGCCGAGATCCGCAAGCTCGCCGAGGGCGCCCGCGTGGAGCTCCTCGGTGCCGTCGGGGCGGCGCTGTCCGGTGTCCGCCGGGCCAAGTCCGAGGCGAAGGTGTCGCAGAAGGCCGAGGTCGCGAGCGTCCGGATCAGCGGCGAGGCCGACCTCGTCGCCCTCGTCGAGTCGGTGGCCGCGGACCTGCGCAGCGCCGGCAGCATCCGGGAGCTCACGCTGAGCCCGACCGGCGGCGAGATCGCCGTCGCCGTCGAACTGGCCTGAACACCGGGCACAGCCGGGATCAGATGCCGGCAAGACGCCTGGCCGAGGGCCGCAGATACACGAACCAGGTCACCACGAAGCACAGCGCGTAGAAGGCGATGAAGGAGATGTACGCCGCGTTGCCGGTCCGGTAGCTCAGGAACGACTGCCGGAAGGCCAGGTTCACCAGCACCCCGCCGAACGCGCCGATCGCGCCGGCCAGGCCGATGAGGGCTCCGGACAGCCGCCGGGCCGAGTGCTGCGCCGCGACCGGGTCGCCACCGGCGTCGATGCTGGCCTGGGCCTTCGCCCGGAAGATCGCCGGGATCATCTTGTACGTCGACCCGTTCCCGACGCCACTGAAGACGAACAGCGCGATGAACCCGACCAGGAACAGAGGAAGCGACTCCGTCAGCGAGGCGACGAGCACGATCGCNGCCGCGGCCGCCATCGCCACGAAGTTGACGAAGGTGACCTTCGCTCCGCCGACGCGGTCCGCCAGGATGCCGCCGGCCGGGCGGATCAGCGAGCCGAGCAGCGGACCGAGGAAGGTCAGGTAGGCGGCCTTGATCGGGGTGCTGAACTGGTCGTGGAACTGCACCTGGAGCACCTGGCCGAACGCGAAGCCGAACCCGATGAACGACCCGAACGTGCCGATGTAGAGCAGCGATATCACCCAGGTGTGACCGTCACGGGCGACGTCGCGCATCGCCCCCCGGTCGTTCTTCGCGCTCGACAGGTTGTCCATGAACAGCGCCGCGCCGAGCGTCACCAGGACGATCAGCGGGATGTAGACGGCAAGGACGACCCGGGGGTGGTCCTTGCCGGCGGTGGCGAGGACGAGCAGGCCGACAAGCTGGATCGCGGCCACCCCCAGGTTTCCGCCGCCGGCGTTCAGCCCCAGGGCCCAGCCCTTCAGCCGCTCCGGGTAGTAGGCGTTGATGTTGGTCATCGAGGAGGCGAAGTTACCGCCTCCGACCCCCGCGACCGCGGCGACGATCAGCAGGGTGGGGTAGGAGACGCCGGGGGAGAGAACGACGGCCGCGAGGATCGTCGGCACGAGGAGCAACGCCGCGCTGAAGATGGTCCAGTTACGCCCCCCGAACCGGGCGACGGCGAAGGTGTAGGGGATCCGCAGCGCACTGCCGACGAGCGCGGGCAGCGAGGTCAACAGGAACTTGCCGGCCGGGTCGATGTGGTAGGCCGGTCCGAGGAACAGGACCGTCACCGCCCACAGCGACCAGATCGAGAACCCGATGTGCTCGGCCAGGATCGAGAAGATCAGGTTTCGGNGGGCGATGNGGGAACCGCCGTTGTTCCAGAAGGTGCGGTCCTCGGGCCGCCAGTCGTCGATCCAGTGGCCGCGTCGGGACGGACCGGTCACGGTGCCGGTAGTCGGGACGCCTTCCAGCGTGGCGCTCATAGATGATCCTCCGAGGTGCGGGTGATGCCACGACGGTAGGAACGCGCCGTTACGTGGCGCGGCGTCGGCTGTGACACTCTCTGAGACATCCGCTCACCTGGGTGGGGACCCAACGGTGAGACCTCGGGCGCACCGGCCGTCGGGCCGTCGGCGGACCCGCCGGGAGGGCTGGGCGAGGCGTGGGTGGCCCGGCGGTCGACCGGTCAGTCGATCCGGCGTAGCTGCTCGCGGTAGTGCTTGCCGTTCGCCACGTAGATCGCGGCCCCGGCGGCGAGGGCACCCGGGGCGACGGAGTCCGGCAGGATCTTCGCCGGCACGCCGAGCGCCCTCGCGCCCGGCGGCACGACCGTGCCGCCCACGACGACCGCGCCCGCGCCGACCAGCGCGCCCCGGCCGATCCGGACCCGGTGGAGTACCACCGAACCGGAACCGACCAGGGCGCCGTCCTCGACGACACAACCCTCCAGGTGAGCCAGATGCCCGACGGTGCAGTCGTCGCCCACTACCGTGGTGAGCTCCTCGGTGGCGTGGATCACCGTGCCGTCCTGGATGGACGTGCGGGCACCGATCTCGATCGTCCCGTAGTCGCCACGCAGCACCGCGCCCGGCCACACCGTGGACTCGGGCCCGATCGTCACCGTGCCGATGACCGTCGCGTCCGGATGGACGTAGGCCGTGGGATCGATGGTGGGGACGGCGTTCCCCAGGGCGTACACGGCCATCCGAGCCTCCCGCTGATCGCGACGCCGCCGATCCGGACGGCGCACCGGTTGATCCCATCGTGCCTGGAAAGGAGCAGCCGGGTACCCCGGAGAGCGGCTCGTGGTCGGTGCTCGTCGGTCACGCGTTCAGTCCTCGGATGCCGTCCACTCCTCGGAGAAGGAGGTCTTCGGGTGGAGCATGCCGGGCGGCGGTGAACCCGTCGCCCGGGCCCATCCGCGCGCGGCCGCGCGCTCGGCCGCCAACCGGCCGATCCCGATCGCGAGACCCGAGATCGCCGCCCAGGCGACGGCCTCCGTCCAGGCGGTGTCCGGGTCCGCCGGGTTGGCCGGCGGGTCGGACTTGCGTACCTTGCGGTACAGGGCGTTCACGACTCGGCTCGCGGCCATGCCCGCGAGCGCGGTCGCCCCTCCGCCGACGATCTTCCATCCCAGCTTTGACGCTGCTTTCGCCACCCCACACCTCTCGTTCCTCGGCGAGGACCATGTCGGTCCGCCCGCCCCCTGCTTACCCCGACCGGCCTGCTTGGCCCCTCGGATCGTCTTGGCCTCTCGGATCATCTGCTATCCGATCACGCCGGGATACGCCCGCCGGAGTCCGGGGCTTGCTGCGGCCCGTCGGACCGGCAGGCCGATGGCGGGACGAGGGCCATGGCCTAGCGTGGGGGTCACGCCCGGACCGGGCACCCTCGACCAGGAGAGCCATGACCGCCACCGATCCGACGACGCCCACCGCCCCGCCCACCGCCCCGCCTCCCGTGTCCGCGGTGCCACTCGCCGTGCAGCCCGCGCCCGCCGTACCGGGTCGGGTGGAGATCCTCGTCCGCCGGTCGGACCGCGAGCTGGCGCTGCCGGCGTACGCCCAGCCGTCGGACGCGGGGGCGGACCTGGTGACGGCCCAGGACGTGACGCTCGGCCCGGGGGAGCGGGCGACGGTCGGAACCGGTCTGAGCATCGCCCTGCCGGCCGGGTACGCGGCGTTCGTCCATCCGCGCAGTGGCCTGGCCGCGCGGCACGGCCTGTCCGTGGTCAACGCCCCGGGAACGGTGGACGCCGGTTACCGTGGAGAAATCAAAGTCGTTCTGATCAATACCGACCGATCTGACACGATCATCCTGCATCGGGGCGACCGGATCGCCCAGCTGGTCGTGCAGCGTGTGGAGCACGCCGTGTTCCGGGAGGTCGATGAGCTGCCGGCCTCGGTGCGCGGAAGCGGCGGGTTNGGCTCCNCGGGGGGNTTNGGGTCCGCCGGGGGGGCAGGAAAGGAGACCACCGGTGTTCGGACGAGGACGTAGGGAGTTCGACCGTCGCGGGGCCTCCGAGATGGACGTCCCCGAGAAGGTCACCTCGCGGGGCTCGTCGGAGCCCGATGGTCCCTACGACATCGCGCAGGCACCCGATGACGACGTGCATCGCCTCGATCTCGGGTCGTTGCGGATTCCGGCGCTCGACGGCATGCAGGTGCAGTTCCAGGTCGAGGAGTCGACCGGCAAGCCGCTGACGGTGCTGGTGACCGACGGGCGCAGCGCGATGGAGCTCTCCGTCTTCGCGGCGCCGAAGAGCCGGGGCCTGTGGGACGAGGTGCGGGCCGAGATCCTGGAGACCATTCAGGGGGGCGGTGGGTCGGAGGCGGACGGTCGCTACGGCCCCGAACTGCGGATGAGCTTGCCGACCGGGCGGCCGGGCGAGACCGTGCCGGGCCGGATGATCGGTGTGGACGGTCCGCGCTGGTTTCTGCGGGCGGTGGTGACTGGCGCGGCCGGACAGGATCCGGCGGCCGGCCCCCTCCTGGACGCCGCGTTGCGCAATCTGATCATTTCTCGTGGTGACGGCGCGATGCCGGTGCGGGATCCGTTGCCCCTGAGGCTGCCTAAAGAGATCACCGATCACCCCGATCACCCCGATGGTTCCGGCGGACCGGTCGCCTCGGCGACCAGCGGACGGCCCGAGATGCCCGTGCGCGGTGCGCGTATAGCCGAGATCCGCTGACCGCCCTGTGCCCGGGGTCCCCGCATTGCGCCGAAGGCGCCCGATGGTTCTCCCAGGAGGGTCACCGGAGGTGATTCGACGGAGACCCCGTACGGCGCCCTGTGCCCGGGGTCCCCGCATTGCGCCGAAGGCGCCATGCGGGGCGGGCACATTGAGTACCGGTCATGCGTTGCATGAGACGTGTTGAACGTGCTGGACGTGCTCGAGCCGCAGTTGCTTGCGCCGAGTCGCCGGCGAGCCGGATCGGAGGAGCCGTGGGCGAGTCACGCGGCTGGTTGGGGCGCAAGCTCCACAGACTGACAGCAGGGACGAGCGAGCTCGACGCCGAGGACCTCCAGGCGGCCTCGGCGGCGGCGGGTGCCGCCCCGATGAGCGGCTGTCGTGACCGGGACGAGATCTGCGTCGCGGGTACCATCCAGGCCGTGACGGTACGTGCGCGGTCGGGTGCACCGGCCCTGGAGGTCGACATCTACGACGGTAGCGGCACCGTCACGTTGGTCTTCCTCGGCCGCCGGGACATCCCGGGCCTGCGGGCTGGCGCGTCGGTCAAGGCCTCCGGGCGCGTTACCGTGCAGGAGAACCGTCCGATCATCTTCAACCCGCGTTACGAACTACTCCCCGTTCCGTCGGCGAGCGCCTAGGTCGGCGGGTCCGCCCAACCCGACGGGATCCCAACCAGACATGCCACGTACGCCATCTCCCGACACGCCGCCGATGACGATGTCCGAGGCCATCGGCGGCCCACGGGGGATCATCGACAGCTCCGTGCCCACCGTGGCGTTCGTGACGGTGAACGCCGAGGCCGGACTGACCGCCGGCATCGCGGTCGCCATTGCCACGGCGGCCGCTCTGCTGGCGCTGCGCATCGTGCGCCGTGAGCCGACCCAGCAGACCTTCTCGGGGTTGTTCGCCGTGGCGGTCGCCGCATTCGTGGCCTCTCGTACCGGGAATGCGAAGGGGTTCTTCCTGCCCAGCATCGCGAAGAACGCGCTCTGGGGGGTGGTGGCCCTGCTGTCGATCGTCCTGCGCCGGCCGGTGGCGGGGTATCTCATGGCCGGTCTGGACAGCCGCTATGCGAGCTGGCAGCGGGTACCCTGCCAGCGGCGGGCCGCGGNGTGGGNGACGGNGGNCTGGATCGCTGTGTTCGGTGTGCGGTTCGTCGTGCAGGGGGTGCTCTACCTCGCCGACCAGCCCGGCTGGCTGGCCGCGGCCAACATCGCCCTGGGACTTCCGCTGTTCGGTGTCGCGGTGTTGGCCAGCTTCGCCATCGTCCGCCGGATCGCACCGCTGCCCCCCGCCGCCACCGACTCGACGGTCGTGGCCGGCGAGGTGCTGGCCGAGGACGCCCCGCGCGGCGAGCCCCCGCGCGGCGAGCGGCGGCCTGCCGGCTGACCGCCTCCGCATCGCCAGCCTGTCGCGCGTCAGCCCGGCGCGCCCGCGCCTGCCGGCGCCTGACCGAGCAGCACAGCGAGCTTCTCCTCGGCCTCGGCATTTGTCGTGACCGCGAGAATCTCGTCGCCGTCTTCCAACGTGGCGTCGGGCGAGGGAACGACCGCCCGTCCGTCACGCAGGATCACCACCAAGGCGCTGTCCGCCGGCAGGGTGATCTCGCTGAGCCGCTGGCCGATCACCGGCGCGTTCTCGGCCAGCGTCAGCTCGACGAGGGATGCATCGCTCTGCCGGAACCGCATCAGCTGGACGAGGTCGCCGACGCTGACGGCCTCCTCGACCAGAGCCGTGATTAGGCGCGGCGCGGACACCGCCACGTCCACCCCCCACGACTCGGTGAACAGCCACTCGTTCTTGGGATGGTTGACCCGCGCCACTACCCGGGGCACGCCGAACTCGGTCTTCGCGAGCAACGAGACGACGAGGTTCACCTTGTCGTCCCCGGTGGCGGCCACCAGGACGGTGTACTCATTCAGCCCGGCCGCGTCGAGTTGGGACAGCTCGCAGGCGTCCGCGAGCAGCCACCGGGCCTCCGGTAGCGCGTCGGTCCGGATCTTCTGCGGATCCCGCTCGATGATGAGCACCTCGGAGCCGTTCTCCAGCAGTTCGGCGGCGATGGACCGGCCGACCTTGCCCGCCCCCGCGATCACCACCCGGCGCACGCTCATCGCTTCTCCTCTTCGCGCGGCATCGTCTACCCGGATCTACCCGGATCTGCCCAGATCTGCCCGGATCTACCCGGAGTCCTTGCCGTCCGGCCCGGTGCGCAGCACCGTGTCCGCCTCGGAGGCGTGCGCCTTCGTCACCGCCACGTGCACCACGTCACCGTCCTGGACGAGGGTGCGGGCATCGGGCAGGACACCCTCGCCGAACCGGGTCACGCAGGCCACCCGTACCCCGGCGGACTCCTCCAACTCCCGGATCCGGCGGCCCACCCAGGCGGGTCCGGGTGGGATAGCGGCCAGCAGCACCGAGCCCGACGGGTCGGACCACTGCGGCGTGACAGCGTCGGGTAGGAGCCGGTCGAGGATCTGGTCCCGGGTCCAGCGCACCGTGGCGACGGTGGGGATACCGAGCCGCTCGTAGACCTCGGCCCGGCGGGGATCGTAGATCCGCGCGACGACCCGCTCGACCCCGAACATCTCGCGGGCCACCCGGGCGGCGATGATGTTCGAATTGTCCCCGCTGGAGACGGCGGCGAACGCGGCGGCCTGCTCGATGCCCGCCTCGATGAGGGTGTCGCGGTCGAAGCCCATCCCGGTGACCCGCAGACCGGTAAAATCCTGCGGTAGCCGCCCAAACGCGGCGGGGTTCTGGTCGATGATTGCCACTGAGTGGCCGAACCGTTCGACGCTGCGGGCAAGCGCGGAGCCGACTCGGCCGCAGCCGAGGATCACGACGTGCACAAGGGTTGAGGGTAGTCCGATCCGGGCTGACCGGCGCAGGTCACGTGGCCGGNTCTCCGGATACGGAGTATCTGTGTGCCACGTCACACTGATACTGAACTGCGTGGCTGGCGTCGGTAGCATCGCCGCGTGGCGCTCACGGACCGCCTCAAGCGCGGTTTCGTCGGTCGACCGATCGGGAGCGACCGGCTTGGGGAGACATTGCTCCCTAAACGCATCGCTTTGCCCGTCTTCGCGAGCGATGCCCTTTCCTCGGTGTCGTACGCGACCGAGGAGATCCTGCTTGTCCTGTCGCTGGGTGGGCTGGCCTTCTACCACATCTCGCCCTGGCTTGCT
The DNA here is from genome assembly GCF_000732115.1 of Frankia sp. CeD. NCBI lineage: Bacteria > Bacillati > Actinomycetota > Actinomycetes > Frankiales > Frankiaceae > Frankia > Frankia sp. CeD. The sequence continues at coordinate 197,580 of NZ_JPGU01000004.1, read as the reverse complement.
GGAGCCGTCGCCATCCTGATGCTGACGGTGGTGGCGTCCTACCGGCAGAACGTGCACGCCTACCCGAGCGGCGGCGNCGACTACGAGGTCGTCTCGGTCAACCTGGGCCCGCGGGCCGGCCTGCTGGTGGCCAGTTCCCTGCTGGTTGACTACGTCCTCACGGTCGCGGTGTCGGTGTCGGCCGGTGTCGCGAACCTGACGTCCGCTNTCACCGGGCTCGCCGCGCACAAGGTGCTCCTCGCGGTCGTCATCGTCGTCCTACTGACGATAATGAACCTGCGTGGGGTGCGCGAGTCCGGCACGGCGTTCGCCATCCCGACCTACGGCTTCGTGCTCGGCATCTTCGTAATGATCGTCACCGGGCTGGTCCAGGCGGCCGTCGGTCATCCGCCGCGGGCCGAGAGTGCTGGGTACCAGGTGGTCGCCGAGCGTGACTACGCGGGATTCGCCCTGGTGTTCCTGGTGTTGCGGGCGTTCGCCTCGGGATGCACGGCGCTCACCGGGGTCGAGGCGATCAGTAACGGGGTGCCCGCGTTCCGGAAGCCCAAGAGCCGCAACGCCGCGACCACCCTGCTGATGCTGGGGCTTATCGCAGTCACGATGTTCGGCGGCGTCACCGCGCTGGCTCTGATCTCCGACGTGCATGTCGCTGAGCACACCGGGGACCTGATCGGCGCCAGTGGTGAGCAGCGGACCGTGATCGCCCAGGTCGCCGCCGCCGTCTTCGGGGACGGATCGCCCGGCTTCGGCTACATCGCCGTCGTCACCGCTCTCATCCTGATGCTGGCGGCGAACACCGCCTTCAACGGCTTCCCGGTGCTGGGTTCGATCCTCGCCCGCGACGGCTACCTGCCGCGTCAGCTATACACCCGCGGTGACCGACTGGCCTACTCCAACGGGATCGTGCTGCTCGCCGGCTTCGCGATCCTGCTGATCGTCGTGTTTGACGCGCAGGTCACCGCCCTGATCCAGCTCTACATCCTCGGGGTCTTCATCTCGTTCACCCTCAGCCAGACCGGGATGGTGCGGCACTGGGCACGCATCCTGCGCTCGGACGACCCGGCGGCGTCCGATCCGGCCGCCCGCCGGCGGATCCGCCGGTCTCAGGCGATCAACTTCTTCGGCGCCTGCCTCACCGGCACCGTGCTGATCCTCGTGCTGGTCACGAAGTTCACCCACGGTGCCTGGATCGTCTGTCTGGCTATCCCGATCATCTTTCTCGGGATGCGGGGGATCAGGGCTCACTACGACCGGGTCGCGGTCGAACTCACCCCGGAACCCGGGCCGCCGACCCTGCCCTCCCGGATCCACGCCGTCGTCCTCGTCAGTAAGATCCATGCCCCGACACTGCGGGCCCTGGCCTACGCCAAGGCGTCGCGGCCGCACAGCCTCGTCGCGGTCACGGTCGCCGTCGACCAGGCGGAGGCCGATCGGCTCCGCAAGGCGTGGACGGAGCGGGGGATCACCGTCGATCTCGTGGTGCTGGCCTCCCCCTACCGGGAGGTGACCCGCCCGGTGCTGGACTACGTCGCCCGGATCAGGCGGGAGAGCCCCCGCGACGTCGTCGCCGTCTACGTCCCGGAGTACGTCGTCGGTCACTGGTGGGAGCATCTCCTGCACAACCAGAGCGCGCTGCGGCTCAAGGCCCGGCTGCTCTTCCAGCCCAGCGTCATGGTCACCAGCGTGCCCTGGCAGCTCGCCTCGTCCAGGCTGGCCGAGCAGCGGTTCGAACGAACCGGGGCGGGCGCGGTGCGACAGGGCCGGGCCACGCTTCCCGGCCCGTTGGAGCGGAAGCGGTGAGTCGACAGCGTCGGCCCGCGCGATCGCGCGTCTTCGGGGGCACCGCACGGCAGGCCCGCGTGCCGGGGATCGCGGTCGGCTCGCTGCTCGACCTCGACGTCGGGCCGGTGGCCCACGGCGGCTTCTGCGTCGCCCGCTCGGGCGGTCGGGTGGTGTTCGTCCGCCATGCCCTGCCCGGCGAACGGATTCGTGCCCGAGTTACCGACGCCTCCCACGAGCGGTACTGGCGGGCGGACGCGGTCGCCGTCCTGACGCCCTCGCCGGACCGGGTGGTCGCGCCCTGCCCGCACACCGGTCCAGGGTTGTGCGGGGGGTGCGACTGGCAGCATGCCGGCCTCGCGGCGCAGCGGCGCGGTAAGGCCGAGGTCGTGGCCGACGCCCTTCGGCGGTTCGGCGGCCTCGACGCCCGGGTCAGCCCCGCGCACGCCGGGTCCGGCCTAGGGACGGCGGCCGAGGCCGGACCCGGCGCCGAGCCGGCGCTGGAGGTGCTGGTCGAGGCGGTGCCCGTCGGCGGTCCGGAGCGGCTGACCGGATCCGACCGGCCCGGTGGCGCCGACGACGGACTGGCGTGGCGGACCCGGATGCGCTTCGCGGTGACGGCCGGCGGCGAGGTCGGGCTGCGGGCGAGCCGCTCGCACGAGGTGGTGGCGACGCCGGACTGCCGCATCGCCCNCCCCCTCGTCCTCGCGGCGCTCGCCGGCCGGCGGTTTCCTGGGGCCGACGCCGTCGAGGTCGCGGCCAGCCCGGCGACCGGGCAGGTGGCCGTGGCGGTGCATCCCGCCGGTGCCGGGACGGTCGTCAACGACGAGCACGCCGGGACCGGCGAGGATCCCGGGGAGGTCGGAGCCCCCGGGGAGGTCGTCGAGGTGGTGGGGGGGCGGAGGTTCCGGCTCGGGCCGGAGGTGTTCTGGCAGGTCCATCCGGCGGCTCCCGGCGTGCTGGTGGACGCGGTCCGCGAGGCCCTGCGTCCCCGAGCCGGGGAGACCGCGCTCGACCTGTATGCCGGGACGGGCCTGTTCGCGGCGTTCCTCGCGGAGGATGTCGGCGCCGCTGGCCGCGTCATCGCGCTGGAGTCCGACGCCGCGTCGGTCGCGGCCGCGGCGAACAACCTCGCCGATCTGCCATGGGTCTCGCTGCGGGCGTTGCGGGTGACGCCGGCTACCGTTCGTGGGGTGGTCGGTACGGGCGGGCCGGCCGGCCGGGTCGATCTCGCGGTGCTCGACCCGCCGCGCACCGGGGCGGGCCCGGCGGTGGTGGCCGCGCTNCTCGCCCATCGCCCCCGCGCGGTCGCCTACGTCGCCTGCGATCCTGTCGCGCTGGGTCGGGACCTCGCCGCCGCGGCGGCCGCGGGCTACGACCTCGTCGTGTTGCGCGCCTTCGACCTGTTTCCGATGACCGCCCACGTCGAGTGCGTGGCACTGCTCGAGCCGCGCGGCGCGGACCGGAATCCGAACCTGGTGTGATTGCGTCGGTACCAGAAGTGCCGCCGGAAGGCCGTGGACTCCACTTCCGGCCGCTCCCGACACGACCTGGTCGTGCCGGCGTGTCGCCCGCGCGCCACGCCGACAGAGTGTGTGCATCCGCGTACTCGGATCCGGACCAATAGTGGACAACCGGGGAGGTGGATTCTACCGCGATCAGGCCTATTGCCTGACGGTCTACGAGGAACTCACATGTCGGGTGCCCGTCTGCAAGGGGCCAGACGGGCTGCGTAGACTTTGCCGGACCCGGACCGATCCCCTTTCGGGAGAGGGAGTTCACGCCGTGTCGCTTCTGTCCACGATCAGTAGTCCGCAGGACGTCAAGCGCCTCGACCACGAGGAGCTCGCCACCCTGGCGGCCGAGATCCGTGATTTCCTCATTCACGCAGTCGCGCGTACGGGAGGTCACCTCGGGCCGAATCTGGGGGCTGTCGAGCTGACGTTGGCAATACATCGTGTGTTTGATTCGCCATTCGACCGCATCCTTTGGGACACCGGCCATCAGTCCTATGTGCACAAGATTCTGACCGGCCGGGCGGACGATTTCTCCGGGCTGCGCCAGCGGGGTGGCCTTTCCGGCTACCCCAGCCGGGCCGAGTCCGAGCACGACATCATCGAGAATTCGCACGCCTCGACCGCCCTGTCCTACGCCGACGGGCTGTCGCGTGCCTACGCGCTGCGTGGTGAGGACCGGGCCGTCGTCGCCGTCGTCGGTGACGGCGCCCTGACCGGCGGGATGTGCTGGGAGGCGCTGAACAACATCGCCGCCGACGACCGGCCCGTCGTCATCGTCGTCAACGACAACGGCCGCTCCTACGCACCGACGATCGGCGGCCTCGCCGACCACCTCGCCGCGCTGCGGCTGGCGCCCGAGTACGAGCAGGTCCTCGACGTCGTCAAGCAGGTCCTCGGCCGCACCCCGCTGGTCGGCCCCCCGCTGTTCGACGCGCTGCACGGCATCAAGAAGGGCATCAAAGACGTCGTCCAGCCGCAGGGCATGTTCGAGGACCTCGGCCTGAAGTACGTCGGCCCGGTCGACGGCCACGACGTCGTCGCGGTCGAGTCGGCCCTGCGCCGGGCTCGGGATTTCGGCGGGCCCGTCATCGTCCACTGCGTGACCCGCAAGGGCTTCGGCTACCCGCCGGCGGAGCAGGACGACGCCGACAACTTCCACGGCGTCGGCATCATCGACCCGGCGACCGGCAAGCCGGTGTCGACGTCGAAGACCATCAGCTGGACGAGCATCTTCTCGGACGAGATCGTGCAGATCGGTTCCGAGCGGCCCGACGTCGTCACGCTGACCGCCGCGATGCTCCAGCCGGTTGGTCTCGGCGCCTTCGCCAAGGCCTACCCGGACCGGGTGTTCGACGTCGGTATCGCCGAGCAGCACGCCGTCACCTNGGCCGCCGGGCTCGCGATGGGTGGGCTCAAGCCCGTCGTGTGTCTCTACGCCACGTTCCTCAACCGCGCGTTCGACCAGGTCCTGATGGACGTCGCCCTGCACCGCCAGCCCGTGACGTTCGTGCTCGATCGGGCCGGCATCACCGGGGAGGACGGGGCGTCGCACAACGGCATGTGGGACCTGTCGTTCCTGCAGGTCGTCCCGGGGCTCGCGATCGCCGCCCCGCGGGACGCGCCGACCCTGCGGGCGGAGCTGCGTGAGGCCGTGGGTGACACCGACGGCCCGACCGTCGTGCGTTTCCCCAAGGGCAAGGTCGCCGTGGNCGTGCCGGCGATTGACACGGTCGGCGGGGTGGACGTGCTCTACCGTTCGCCGAAGGTGGCCCAGCGCCGCGAGGTGCTGCTGGTCTCCATCGGCGCGATGGCCGCCACCTGCCTGGAGGTCGCGGAGCGGGTCGCGAGCCAGGGCATCGGCATCACCGTTGTCGACCCGCGGTGGGTCAAGCCACTGGACCCGGCGCTGATCGATCTTGCCCGCGCCCACGACCTCGTCGTCACCGTCGAGGATAACGGCCGGGTCGGCGGGGTCGGGGCGGCGCTGGCCCAGCTGCTGCGCGACGCCGACGTTGACGTGCCCCTGCGGGACTTCGGCATCGCCCAGCGCTTCCTCGACCACGGCAAGCGGGACGAGGTCATGGCCGAGGTCGGGCTTGCCCCGCAGGACCTCGCCCGCAAGGTCGTCGAGGCCGTCGCGAAGCGCCAGCCGGCGATCGAGGACGACCCGACCTCGCCCGGCGAAGCGGCCCCGGCGGGCGAGCGGGCCGGCGAGGCCATCGGCGACCAGCGCTGACCGCGGCGCGCTGACCCCGGTGCTCTGACTCGGGTGCGCTGATCCCGGTGCTCTGACTCGGGTGCGCTGATCCCGGACGCACCCGGGTGCCGCCCGGTCATCGGGGTCCGACGGGCAAGGACCCGCCACCGTGTCGGGATCCGCCACCGTGTCGGGATCCGCCACCGTGTCGGGATCCGCCACCGTGTCGGGCCGCCACCGTGTCGGGGCCCGGCGCGGTGGCGGCCCGACCGCCGTCCTAGGCTGACCAGGTGGGTGAGCACACCGTGTCGGCGCGCCAGGGCGCCGCCTCCCGCCGCCGGGCTGGGCACGGCCCACGCTGGTGGGCCGTGCGTGGTGCGCTTCTGGTGGCCCTCGGGCTACTGGTTCTCGCCATGGTCAGCCAGTGGAACGAGATCGAGGAGTCCGTCCGCTCGCTCACCGTGGGCGGCGTGGTGGCCTCGGGTGTGGTCACCGTGCTTGCCGTCGGTACCACCGTGTTGTCCTGGCGGGCGTTGCTGGGGGGGTTGGGCGCCGCGCTTCCCCTGCGGGCCGCCGTGCGGATCTTCTTCGTCGGGCAGATCGGCAAATATATCCCGGGCAGCGTGTGGCCGGTGCTCGCGCAGATGGAGCTCTCCCGCGACCACGGCGTCTCCCGGCCGAAGGCGGCTTCGGCGAGCCTGGTCGTGTTGGCGCTCGCGGTGCCGAGCGGGGGGCTCGCCGCGGCGGTCACCCTGCCGTTCGTCTCCGCGCAGGCGCTCGCCGACTACTGGTGGGCGCTGGCGGTCGTGCCCGTCTTCGTCGTCGTGCTCTGTCCCCCGGTGCTGTCCCGCCTGCTGGCGCTGGCATTCCGGCTGCTGCGCCGCCCACCGCTGACCGAACCGCTGCCCCCGCGGGCCGTCGCCGCCGGAGCCGGCTGGTTGCTGCTCAGCTTCTGCTGCTACGGGGTGGCGACCTGGCTGCTCGTCCGGGATCTGCATCCGGCGGTCGGTGGCGGCCGGCTGTTGCTGCTCTCCCTCGGGGCCTATGCCCTGGCCTGGACCGCCGGATTCCTGGTACTGGTGCTGCCCGCCGGGGCGGGGGTGCGGGAGGCGGTGCTGGTGCTGGCGCTGGCGCCGGCGGTCGCCAGCGGGCCGGCGACCCTGGTCGCGTTGGTGGCGCGGCTTCTCGCCACGATCGCCGACCTGGTCTGGGCGCTCGTCGGTGTCGCCCTACGGCAGCGGGGTGCTCGGCTGTTGTGTACTGATGATGCGATGCAGGAGCGAATGTGAGGAAAGTGGGAGGAGGGTGGGGGGTGCACCATGACCCGCAACGGCCACCCGGGTGGCCCCCGCCCGTCCCGCCGATCTCGTGGGGCGGCCCCGGGTGGCCGGGCGGGCCGCCGGCNCCCCGCCGTAGTCGGGCCCGGTGGCTGATCCCGCTCGTCCTCGTGCTCGCCCTCCTGACCGGCGCGGGCGGAACCGGTCTGTTCCTGCTCCTCCGCTCCACCGACGGCCCTGCCAACGCCGTCCGCGCCTACCTGATGGAGGTCAGGGACTCGCGCTACGAGGCCGCTTACGTCCGCCTCTGCCCGTCGGTCCAGGAACGCCGCCCAGCGTCCGAGTTCGCCATCATCATGCGGGCTCTGGACGATGTCCAGGGCGGTATCGCCTCGTTCGCCGTGCGAAGAGTGCAGATCCACCGGTCCGTGGGTTCCCCGACGGTCCGGGAGGTTCAGGTCGACGTCCGGCGCGGCAGCGCCGCGGCGAGCCACGAGACGTACCAGGTGGGAAAGGAATCCGGAAGCTACTGCCTGCTGACGCCCGGCGCCCCGTTCTCCTTGGACCCGTCGCTGCCCCCGGATCTTCAGCAGCCGGGCCCGTTCGATGATTCCCCCGGCGATGGCCGACGCGGCGGTGGCGACGACGAGCCACCGGTCCGCACGGCCTGACCGGCGCCGATGGTCAGGGCGGCCGATTGGATCAGCGCAGGGTGGCGACCCCCGGCGGGGCGAAGCGCTGCCCGGTGACGGCCTCGCTGATGCCGCTACGGTCCAGGTAGGGCGTGATGCCGCCGAGGTGGAACGGCCAGCCGGCGCCGAGGATCATGCACAGGTCGATGTCGGCGGCCTCCGCGACGATCTTCTCGGTCAGCATCAGATGGATCTCCTCGGCGAGCGCCCGCAGCGCCGCCTCGCGTACCTCGTCCCCGGTCAGCGGGGTGGCGGCCGGGGACGGCGTGAAGATGAGCGCGGCGGCGTCCGGGTCGACGGTCTGGACGCCGTCCGGGCCCGTGGTGTAGACGCCGCTCCGGCCCGCCTCGACCAGCCGGGCGAGAGCCGTCGGCCGCCGGAACCGGTCCGGGAACGCCGCGTGCAGTGTCTCCGCGACGTGCAGGGCGACCGGCGGCCCGACGAGGGCGAGCAGGGTCATCGGGGACATCGGCAGCCCCAGCGGATCGAGGGCGTGGTCGGCCTCCTCGAGCGGCGTACCGCCCTCTGTCGCGCCGAGCACCTCCCCGAGGAACCGCGTCAGCAGCCGGTTGACGACGAACGCCGGGGCATCGGCGACCAGGACCGCGTTCTTCTTCAGGTTCTTCGCCACGGCCAGCGTCGTCGCGATGGTGGCGTCGTCGCTGCGGGCAGCGCGGACCACCTCGACCAGGGGGAGGACCGACACCGGATTGAAGAAGTGCAGCCCGGCTACCCGTTCGGGATGATCGAGCCCAGCGGCCATCTCGGTGACCGACAGCGCCGAGGTGTTCGTCAGGAGCACGGCCGTGGGCGCCACGACGGCCTCGAGCTCCGCGAGCACGGTCCGCTNGACGGCCAGGTTCTCGAAGACGGCCTCGATGACGAGGTCCGCGTCCGCGAAGGCGTCCTTGGTCAGGGATCCGGTGACGTTCGCCTTGTAGCGGTTCGCCTGGTCGGGGGTGATGCGGTGGCGCAGCAGGAGGTTGTCGACCTCCTGGTGGACCCCCGCGACCCCGGCGTCGAGCCGGGCCTGGTCGATGTCGGTGAGCACCACCGGCACCTCGAGCCGGTGCGCGAACACGAGGGCGAGCTGGCTTGCCATGAGGCCGGCGCCGACNACCCCGACCTTCGTCACGGGCCGGGCCAGCGCCGGGTCCGGCCCGCCCACCGGCCGCTTCGCCCGCTTCTGCACGAGGTCGAAGGAGTACAGGCTGGCGGCGAGTTCGTCGCTGACGGACAGATCGGCGAGGGCCTCGGTCTCGGCCGCGTACCCGGTGGCGCGGTCGGCGGTCTCGGCGAGCGCGAGGAGGTCCAACGCCCGGTAGGCGGCCGGCGCGGCCCCGTGCAGCTTCGCGTCGGCGAGCGTCCGGCCCCGTGCGATCGCCTCCGCCCAGCCCGCCCCCCGCTCGACCGGCGCGCGGGCGGCCACCGGGTCGACATCGCCGCGCAGCACCTGGCCCACCCAGCGCAGCGCCTCCGCCAGGAAGTCCGCCGGCTCCAGCAGCACGTCCCCGAGACCCAGCTCGAACGCCTGCCGGCCGCGCAGCATGCGGTTCTGGCTGAGCGCNTTGCCGATGACGACGGACACCGCCCGTTCGGCGCCGATGAGGTTGGGCAGCAGCTGGGTGCCGCCCCAGCCCGGGACGAGGCCGAGGAAGACCTCTGGGAAGGCGAGTGCGGGAATGCCGGCGGACAGCGCCCGGTAGTCGCAGTGCAGGGCCAGCTCCAGCCCGCCGCCCAGCGCCGCCCCGTTGACGAGGGCGAAGGTCGGGACCTTCCGGTCACCCAGGCGACCCTCACCCACCCGGGCGAAGGCCTCGTGCCCGAGGCGGCCGAGCGCCGCGAGCGAGGGGCGGATCCGCTCCGGGTCGGTGAGCGATGAGCGGAAGGACAGGTCCGCACCCACGCTGAAGATGAACGGCTTGCCGGTGACGGCGATCGCGGCGACCGGCGGGTCGTGCGCCTCGATCTCGTCGACGGCGGCGAGCAGGGACCGCAGGCCGGCCGGGCCGAAGGTGTTCGGCCGGGTGTGGTCATGACCGTTGTCGAGGGTGATCAGGGCGACGGGCCCGGCCACCTCGGGCAGCCGCGCGTAGCGGACGTGGGCGGCCGTGACGACCTCGCCCGGGAAGGACAGGGTCACCTCGTCGATGGTCATNGATCTCCCCTCGGTTCCGCCGCGGGCCCGGTCGTGTCGGACGGGTCGTCCCGGGTCGGTCGTCGTGCCTGCTCGGTCGTCGTACCTGCTCAGTTGGCCGCGGCGTGGTGCGGATTCGCCCAGATCGTGGTGGCGCCCATGCCGAGACCCACGCACATCGCCGTCATGCCATAGCGCACCTCGGGATGCTCGGCGAACTGCCGGGCGAGCTGGGTCATCAGGCGCNCCCCGCTGGACGCCAGTGGGTGACCGAACGCGATGGCCCCGCCGTACGGGTTGACCCGGGGATCGTCCTCGGCGATGCCGAAGTGGTCGAGGAAGGCCAGGACCTGCACGGCGAAGGCCTCGTTCAGCTCGAACAGGCCGATGTCGTCGATGGTCAGGCCGGTGCGGGCCAGCGCCTTCTCCGTCGACGGGATCGGCCCGACGCCCATCACCTCGGGGGGGACTCCGGCGAACGCGAAACCCACCAGGCTCATCTTCGCCGGCAGGCTTAGCTCGGCCGCCACCTCGGCGGCGGCGAGCAGGCAGCCGGTGGCGCCGTCGTTGAGCCCGGCGGAGTTGCCCGCGGTCACCCGCCCGTGCGGCCGGAACGGCGTGCGCAGCCCGGCGAGCCCCGCCTGCGTGGTGTCCGGTCGCGGCGGCTCGTCGACGGTGACGAACTCCCAGCCCGTCTCGACGTGCCGGGCGGCCACCGGGACGAGGTCGGGCTGGATCTGACCGTTCGCGTACGCCTTGGCGACCTTCTCCTGGGAGGCCAGAGCGAAGGCGTCCGCCCGCGATTTGGTGATCTTGGGGTACCGGTCGTGCAGGTTCTCGGCGGTCGAGCCCATCACCAGCGCGGAGGTGTCCACGAGCCGTTCGGCGACGAACCGGGGGTTGAGGTCGGCGCCTTCGCCCATCGGGTGGCGGCCCATGTGTNCNNCCCCGCCGGCCACGGCCACGTCGTAGGCGCCGACGGCGATCGACGAGGCCGTCGTGGTCACCGCCGTGACGGCGCCTGCGCACATCCGGTCGATCGCGAAGCCCGGCACCGTTTCCGGCAACCCGGACAGGATGGCGGCGACCCGGCCGATGGTCAGGCCTTGATCGCCGATCTGGGTGGTGGCCGCGATCGCCACCTCGTCGATCCGCTCGGGGGGGAGGGAAGGATTGCGTCGCAGCAGCTCCCGGATCACCCGCACGATCAGATCGTCGGCACGGGTCTCGGCGTAGACGCCCTTGGCCTTCCCGAACGGGGTTCGGACCCCGTCGACGAACACGACGTCGCGTACGAAGTTTCTGGATGATCCGAACACGGGACCTCCCGACCCGCGGCCGCCACCGACCGCCGGTTCGTCGCCGTCGAACGTCGGCCGTTGTCCGAAACCCGGTTCCAGGGCCTGGACAGCCAGCCGGCACCGGCGCGGATACCGCCGGCACGGCTAGCCTACGGCAGCGGTTACCAGCCGGTAGACATCCCGGAGCCATGGATGCCGGATGCCCGGGGAGGCCGATGCCGTGATGCGCCGGTCCGTCCCTGGCCCACGACCCGCGGATCCGGTCGTCAGCCCGCCGGCTCGGCTGCCGGTTCGGCCGGTTCGGCCGGTTCCGTCGGTTCGGCCGGCGGCTCGGCGAGGACGGTGAGCAGGGGAGCGGCCGTCAGCTTGATCTGCCAGGGGCGTGCCCCGCCGGTCCGCAGCGCCCCGGCGACGGCCGTGTCCGTCAGGGGATTCGGCGGGGACCAGGCGAGCCGCCGGGACAACGCGGGCTCGAGGAGGTTTTCCACCGGCATCGTGTGGGCGGCGGCGAGGGCGGCCAGCGCGGCCCGCACCCGGGCCAGCCGCGACGCGGCCACCGGGTCGCGCTCGGCCCAGCGGTTGGGCGGCGGCAGACCGTCGCCGCCCGGTCCGGCCGGGGCGGGCAGCTCCTCCTCGGGCAGTGCGGCGGCGCCACGCAGGGCGTCGAGCCAGACGTTCGCGGTGCGGCGGATCCGTGGTCCGGAGAAGATGGGCAGCCGGACCAGCGCGGCCGCGTCGGTGGGGGCGTTCAGCACGGCGTCCATGATCGCGCTGTCCGGGAGGACGCGACCCGGCGCGACGTCACGGGTACGAGCTAGCCGGTCCCGGGCGGTCCACATCGCCCGGACCGCCGCCAGCTGGCGGCGGGACCGGGCTCGGTGGATCCCGCTCGTCCGGCGCCACGGCTCGGCCCGTGGCTCGCGTGGCGGGGCCGCGACGATCGCGGCGAACTCCTGCCGGGCAAACTCGATCTTGTTCTGTTCGATCAGCTCCGCCTCGAGCGCGTCGCGCAACTCCACCAGCAGCTCGACGTCGAGTGCCGCGTAGCGCAGCCACGGCTCGGGAAGCGGGCGGGTCGACCAGTCCGCGGCCGAATGGCCCTTCTCCAGCCCGTAGCCCAGCACCCGTTCGACCATTATCCCCAGCCCGACCCGTTCGTAGCCCAGCAACCGGCCGGCGAGCTCCGTGTCGAACAGCAGACTCGGCCGCAGACCGAGCTCGGACAGGCACGGAAGGTCCTGGCTGGCGGCGTGCAGCACCCATTCGACCCCGCCCACCGCGTCCTGGATGACGCTCAGATCCTCGAGCGCGATCGGATCGAGGAGCAGCGAGCCCGTGCCCCGCCGTCGGATCTGGACGAGGTAGGCCCGCTGGCTGTACCGGTAACCGGACGCACGTTCGGCGTCGAACGCGACCGGCCCGATGCCGGCCGCGAGGCGTTCCGCCGCCGCGGCGAGTTCCGCGGTGTCAACGATGACGGGGGGTACCCCGTCCGCAGGGATGAGCAGCGGGATGGGCTCATGAGCACCGGTGCTGGGCTGTACCTCCACCTCTGCGCTGACACCCCCGCTGACCTGCTGTGTTGATTCAGGAACCGTCGACGTCACGATCGGTGATCGTACGTCTGAATCCTGACGGAGGTAGCCGTGTCCTACAGCGAATCGCGTTATTTATACGCTTTGTAACGACGTGGTAATGGGAGGTGTGCGCGGTGGAAGGTCGGCCGCGGCGCGCGGTGGGTGGTGCGGTGCTGTCCGTCCGGCGGGCCGGTGTGACGCGGTCAACTCCGGCGAGTTGGTAGCGTGATGACTCCGGACAGTTGTGGGGGAAGCCCGGCCATGGCCGCGAGCAGGTCCCCGAACGCGAGCAGGTGGGCGACCGTCGCCGAGGCGCTCCAAGGCAGCCGGCCCTGCGTGTCCGGCCCCGCGGGGCCGCGGTCGGATGCGAGGGCGGTCTCCGCCCAGTCGGGTGACCAGGAGCAGCGCAGCTCCACGTCGAAACTGTCCCCGTCGGCCGCGAGCACACCGAAGCGTTGTGACGCGGTGGCCGTGACCGTGCCGCCCAGGGCGCGCACGCCCGCGCCGTGCGCCTCCAATGATTCCCGCAGCCACGACCAGGCGACCTCGGCGAGCAGGGGATCGCCGGCGATCTCCCGGTCGATGCTCGCGCGGGCGTAGCAGACGATGCGGGCCGTGCCCTGCCAGGCCGGCTGTCCCTGGGGATCCATGAGCAGGATGAGCCGGCCGGCCGCGGTGTCGGCCTCGTCCCCGGTCAGCCCGCCGGCCAGAGCGAAGGAGAACGGCGCGACCCGGGTGGGTGCCGCCACCTCGTGCACCGCCACCTCCGGGCGTAGCCGCGCGATCCCCGCGCGCAGGGCGTCGGTGACCGCGAGGAAGATCGGAGGGCTCGCCTCGGATGACTGCGCGACCCCCATGACGGCAACGGTAGGACGTCGGTCGTGATCATGCTGGCCAGACGCCGGAGCGTACGGGTTCGGTCCCGTTGCGTGCGGGCGGGAACCGGTGAGCCGGTGTCCGGAGTACCCCGGCTGAGGGGCGGAACTGTGCAGGCTCACGCCGGGATCCGCGCGGCGGCACGATCGCGGCCGCGGAGATCTCGGACTGCGGGGGTCTCGCGCACGGGCCTCGGCCGGGTCGTCGGCCGCTCCGCGGGGGCCGGCCCGACCAGCACCGCGGTGCCACAGGAGGTGCAGGCCCACTCCGGGCAGTCGTCACCGTGCCCGTCGGAGCACGGAGGTTGCTCGAAGATGCGCTCGTCGCGGCATGCGATGCAGACGAGAACGATGTGATCCTCGGCGCTCATCCGGACCTGTTCCACTCGACCACCACTCCCCGCGCACGTCTGCCCGTGATGCGTCCCGTTGGATCGTGGTGGGCGCATAACCACGGATCGCGCGCCATTCGCCACGGCCGGAGGGAGAGGANCGCGGGATGACGCGCACCCTCTACCCCAATTCCGACCGGACTGACGGTGCCACGGGACGAGCGGATGTCCGTGCATTCTCTCCGGCGTGTCGCGTGAGCCCGTCTCGGGGCGGTGCGGGGCGGATCGCCCGGTCTGTGGGCCGGTGGGGTCGGGCCGGTCCCAGGCTCAGCCCGCCTGGCCGGCCGGCTTCGAGGTGGGGCGTGCCGGCTCCGCGTTGCCCAGCCGGACGGCGTCGCCGCGCAGCCAGTGCCGCTCGACGAAGAACGGGGCGACAGGCAGCACCGCGGCGATCAGCGCGAGTACGGTCCGCTTACGGCGCCAGCGCCCGACCATCGAGAGGTAGCCGATGAGGGCGCAATAGGTGAGGAAGAGCACGCCGTGGATCGGGCCGAGGATCCGCACGCCGATCGGGTAGCCGGCACCGTATTTGATCGCGGTCGCGACGAGCAGCAGAAGGAAGGACGACGCCTCGGCGAGCGAGACGACGCGGGCCAGGGCAAGGGGCTGGAAGGCGCCGCTCGGGGCACGACCGGTCATCGGTGACTCCTCGTCGTAGCAGATGGCGTCGTAGCAGACGGTGTAGTAGCAGACGGTGTAGTAGCAGACGGCGTAGCAGATGACACTGAGGTGTTCCACTGTTCGGGCGCCTTGGCGCTCCGGGACCCGGGACGCGCCGTGGCCGTGCCACGGCGACCGCGGGATTCGTCACGTCCGCTCGATCGTTCGTCCCCGTCCGCCGAGCGCGGCCTCGACGGGCGGGAGCGCCCGACACCGGCTGAACCTGGAAGTTCTTCTACTCAGAGTAGAAGATAGCGGATGTGCAACGTTCCGGTTCGTACTCCCCGGTCCTCGCCGCTGGGAGCCGTCAGGCCCGTGTGGTGGCCCATCCCGCTACGGCCGTCCTCCCACACCTCCCACAGGCGTGCAACGATCGACCCATGCCTGTCCTCCACGTTGACGCGCGACCCGGATCCGGGCCGGGTGGCGTCTCGCCCCCGCCGAGCGGTGCAGCGCTCGCCCGGCGGCCCGGCCTGGCCGACACCGCGCCCTTCCTGCGTGCCTGTCGACGGGAGCACCCCGGGACCACGCCGGTGTGGTTCATGCGTCAGGCCGGGCGGGTCCTGCCCGAGTACCGGGCCCTGCGCGCGGGAGTCGCCATGCTCGACTCCTGCCGGGACGCCGAGATGATCACGGAGATCACGCTCCAGCCGGTACGCCGGTTCCGGCCGGACGCGGCGATCTTCTTCTCCGACATCGTGGTGCCCCTGGTCGCGATCNGCCTCGACATCGACATCGTCGCCGGGATCGGACCGGTGGTGGCCGAGCCCGTGCGGGACGCCGTCGGGCTCGCCGCGTTGCGTGCACTGGAGCCGGACGACGTTCCCTACGTGGCCGACGCGGTCCGGTTCCTGCTGGCCGAGCTGGGTTCAACCCCGCTGATCGGGTTCGCCGGGGCGCCGTTCACCCTCGCGAGCTACCTCATCGAGGGCGGACCGAGTCGCGACCACGCCCGCACCAAGGCGTTGATGTACAGCGAACCGAAGCTCTGGCACGCCCTGCTGGCCCGGCTCGCCGACATCACCACCGCCTTCCTGCGCGTCCAGGTGGATGCCGGCGTTGACGCGCTGCAGCTGTTCGACTCCTGGGCCGGGGCGCTGGACGAGGCGGACTACCGTCGCTACGTCGCGCCGCACAGCGCTCGGGTGCTGGCGGCCTTCGCCGGTGAGGTGCCGCGCATCCACTTCGGTGTGAACACCGGTGAGCTGCTCGCCGCGATGGGCCAGGCGGGTGCGGACGTCGTCGGCGTCGACTGGCGGGTCCCTCTCGACGAGGCCGCCCGGCGGATCGGGCCCGGTCATGCCGTGCAGGGAAACCTCGACCCGACCGCGGTCTTCGCCCCCGAACCGGTGCTCGCCGCCAAGGTGCGCGACGTCTGCGCCCGCGGGGCCGAGGCAGAGGGGCACGTGTTCAACCTCGGCCACGGGGTGCTGCCGCAGACCGATCCGGGCGTGCTCGCGCACGTCGCCGACCTTGTCCACGGCGGATGATCCACGGCGGATGATCCGCCTTCANCGGGCCGGTTCACTGGCACCGGCCCGATGGTGAAAGCTGGCGGGCGGCACCACTCAACGTGAAGGGCGGCAGGAACGTGCGGGTTGTGATCGTCGGTGGGGGTATCGCCGGGCTCTCGGCCGCCCGCGCCTTGGCCGGGCACGCCGAAGTGACCGTCCTCGATGCGGCGGACCGGGTCGGTGGCAAGCTGCGTACCACCCCGATCGAGGGTCTGGACGTCGAAGAGGGCGCGGAGTCCTTCCTCGCCCGGGTTCCCGACGGACTCCGCCTGGCCCGGCAGATCGGGCTCGGGCACGAGATCGTGCATCCGGCCACGACGTCAGCCTCACTGTGGATCCGCGGCCGGCTGCATCCCATCCCCCCGAACACCCTGCTCGGAGTGCCGACCGACGTCCTCGGCCTGCTCCGCTCGCGGGTGCTGTCCCCGTGGGGGCTGGTGCGGGCCGCCGCCGACCTGGTGCTGCCGCGGACGCGTTTCGCCGACGATCCGACCGTCGGTCGCTACGTCGGCACGCGGGTCGGGCGCGAAGTCGTCGACCTGCTGGTGGATCCGCTGCTCGGGGGGGTGTATGCGGGCCGGGCCGACGCGCTGTCGCTGCGGGCGACCGTGCCCCAGCTCGTCCCCATCTTCGCCGAGGACCGCTCGCTGCTCCTCGGCGCGCACCGGGTGCGGGCCCGTACCGGACCCGCGACGACGACCTCGACGGCGCCGCTGTTCGCCACGCTTCGGGGGGGGCTGGGCTCCTTCGCGGCGCGAGTGGCGGCGCAGTCCGGCGCCACCGTGCGCACCGGGGTGCTCGTCCGCTCGATCGCGAAGACCGCGGGCGGCTGGCAGGTCAACTGTGACCGGGTGGGCGGCGCGGACGCCCTCGGGCCGTTCCAGGCCGACGCCGTGATCCTCGCGGTGCCTGCCGGGGTGGCCCGCGCCCTGCTGGCGCCGCTGGCCCCGCATGCCTCCGCCCCGCTTGCCGGCGTGCCCTACGCCTCGGTCGGCCTGGTGACGCTGGTCTACCGGGACGCCGCGCCGCCACCCGGCAGCGGATTCCTCGTGCCCGCCCGGGCGGGCACCGCGGTGAAGGCGGCCACCTTCCTGTCCGCCAAGTGGCCGCACCTGGGCTCCGACCGGCTCACGGTGGTGCGGGCGAGCATCGGCCGCGCCGGTGCCGAACAGNACCTGCAGCGCGGGGATGTGGAGCTCGCCGGGGTGGCGGCGGCGGAGATCGCGCAGATCACCGGCCTGTCCGGTCGGCCGGTAGCGACCCGGGTGAGTCGCTGGGGCGGGGCGCTCCCGCAGTACCTGCCGGGTCATCTCAACCGGATCGCCGCGGTGCGCCGGGGGCTTCCAGCGGGGATCGCCCTCGCCGGCGCGGGATACGACGGTGTAGGCATCCCGGCCTGCATCCGGTCGGGGGAGACCGCCGCGCACGCGGTGCTGAGGGCTACCCGGACGGCGCAGGGCAGTCCGGCCGATCCGGTGGGCCCGGGAATCTGATCACGTGCACCGGCCCGGACCGCGTCCGGCCGCCGGTGAAGGAGGCTGGGAATGTCGGAGTCTACGAAATCGGCCCGCGAACTCAACGCGGAGCTGCTCTACACGGGATGGTCGGTCTTCGCGGCCGACCGTCCGCTACCCGCCGAGCGGACCCCGCTGATCGACGAGGCGACCGCCCTGCTCGACGGGGCGCTGGCCAAGGACGTCTACACCCGCGGTGTCTACGAGATCTCGGGCTACCGGGCCGATGCGGACCTGATGGTCTGGTGGACGAGCCCGGACCCGGACCTGCTGCAGGAGACCTACCAGCGGTTCCGGCGGACGGCCCTGGGCGGGCACCTGCGTCCGGTGTGGTCGGCGGTCGGCCTGCACCGGCCGGCGGAGTTCAACCAGAACCACATCCCCGCCTTCGTCCGGCGGGAGGACCCCCGCGGTTATCTCTGCGTCTACCCGTTCAACCGCTCGCTGGAGTGGTACCTGCTGCCGGACTATGAACGGCGCGGGATGCTAGCCGAGCACGGGATCATGGGCCGGGAGTACGAGGACGTCCGGGCCAACACGGTGGCTTCGTTCGGACTGGGCGACTACGAGTGGCTGCTCGCCTTCGAGGCGGATGAGCTGCACCGGATCGTCGACTGCATCCGGCACCTTCGGGCCAGCGCGGCGCGACGGCACACCAGGCTGGAGACGCCGTTCTACACCGGTGCCCGCAAGCCGCTGGCGGACGTCGTCACCGCCCTGCCCTGAGGCGGCTGGCTGCCGGGTAGACCGGCGGAGGACCGGGACGGCAGCCGGCGCCTGCCTGGGCGCCCCCACCCGTCCGGCAGGCGCCGACCGTCCCGTGACTGTGCTCACCGGCCTCACCCGGGCGGCAATCACTCCAGGTGACATCAATCCCGGGGACATCACCCCGGCGATATCACGTCGGCGACGTCGCACGGGGCGCGCCGGATCGCACAGCCCCACCCCCCGGCGCCCGCGGGGGCGGGCAGCCGACGGATCCCGAGTCGAGACCCGCGATCCATAACGCAGAGTAGCATTATCGCCGCTGTTTGTGTGCGCAGTGTATGCGTCAGGCGTCCGTGGGTCGATGGTGTCCGTCATGTCCGCATCGGTGGGCGGACTTGGAAGGTTCGTCGACTCGGAAGGTTCGTCATGGCGGTCGCTGCCCGACGACCGCATCTCTGTTACTGTGAGTCGCCATAAACGCACGGATCACGCCATCGCCACGGTCGGCGGTCGGGGCGCCACGCCGCCATCGCCTGGCCGGGCCGCTGGTAAATCGTCTTGGCGCAGCCGGTAACGTTGCCCCCGTGACCACGGAGCGCCACCCGTGTCGGCGTCCGGTACTCCAGTTCGCTCCGGTGTGTGCCGACACACTCCAGCGGGACCTGGATGATGCGTGCGTTCGGCTCGTCGTTCGGGATGGCCCACAGTCAGTGGCGGGGGGNAGATCGCTGGAGGTCCGGTCGATGTACCACCGAGGGATGAATTCGTGGCTGTCTGAGCGAGGGGTGCCGCGGGCCGCCGAACGGGGAGGACGATGACACCTCCGGGCCCGCTCGGATCCTCGTTCGGGCTCGGGCACGTGCCGGCGCCACTGGGCCAGTCCATTCGGCCGGGTCCGGTCGGTGTCGTCAACGCGCACCGTCGCGGTGCTGGGGGGGACCACGAGTGACGGAGACGGTGTCCGGCGGCACGCGCGCGACCGCTGGGTCGAACTTCGTTCCGCGCACCCGCGGCGGGCAGGGGATGCCGTTCCCGCCGGACGCGCCGGCGGGAACGGCCGGCCGGCCCGCCGGCGCACCGCCGAGCCGCACGGCCACCGGGCCCGGCGGGCGGCACAGCGCGGGGAGGGTGAGCCCGGCCGCCGTCGAGACGGGCGGCTACCGCGCTCAGGTGACCTGGGAACGGCGTTACGTCCGGCTGCTTGTCCTGTTCGACGCGGCCGCCTGCGTGGTGGCAGCGGGGCTCGCGTATTTCGTGCGATTCGGCGACCTGGTCGACTTCGGCACCCAGCCGGTGTCCTCCAAGCCGTACATCCTCATGACGGTTCTGCTGCCGCTCGCCTGGGTGCTGGCGATGTCCCTGAACCGGGCCTACGAGAGCCGGTTCCTCGGTGGCGGGTCGGAGGAGTTCCGGCGGGTGGTCAACACGGCGGCCCGGTTCACCGCGGCGGTGGCCATCGCCTCGTACGCGACGAAGGCGGAGATCGCCCGTAGTTACGTGCTGATCGCCTTCCCGGCCGCGACCCTGTTCTCCATGGTGGGTCGGGTCGTCGGCCGCGGCCTCCTACACCGGATGCGCCGGGCGGGCCGCTGCCTGCACCGGGTGCTCGTGGTCGGGGCCGGGGAGTCGGCTGCCACCCTGGTCCGGCTGGCCCAGCGGGATCCGACGTCGGGTTGGNCGGTCGTCGGTGTCGTGCTCGACCGCTCGCCCGGCCGGCACAGTCACGACTCCCCGGAACGCAGTGGGTTCGACCTGCTCGGGGTGCCGATCGTCGGCACCTCGGAAACCCTGCACACGGCCATCCGGGCGACGTACGCCACCACGGTTGCCATCAGTCCGCAGATGGACGGCGAGACGTTGCGCCGGGTGCTGTGGACGCTGGAGGGCAGCGACGTCGACGTGCTGGTCTCCTCGGCGCTGACCGACGTGACCGGGCCGCGGATCTCGATTCGTCCGGTGGCCGGGCTGCCGCTGCTGCACATCGAGGAGCCGGAGCTCACCGGTACCCGTCGGGTGATGAAGATGGTCTTCGACCGGTGCGTGGCCGGAACGATCATCCTGCTGTTCTCCCCGCTGCTGCTCGGTCTCGGGCTCGCGGTGCGCCTGACCAGCCGCGGCCCGGCGTTGTTCAAGCAGATCCGGGTGGGGCGGGGTGGTGAGCACTTCACGATGTACAAGTTCCGGTCGATGTACGTCGACGCGGAGGCGCGCAAGGCGGAGCTGGAGTCGCGCAACGAGCGGGCCGAGGGGCTGCTGTTCAAGATGCGTGACGACCCGCGGATCACCAAGGTCGGGAAGTTCCTGCGCAAGTGGTCGCTCGACGAGCTGCCGCAGTTGTTCAACGTGCTGGGCGGCACGATGTCGCTGGTGGGGCCGCGTCCGCCGCTGCCGTCGGAGGTCGCCCGCTACGAGGACGACGTGCACCGCCGGCTGATGGTGAAGCCGGGGCTGACCGGCCTGTGGCAGATCAGCGGCCGGTCGGACCTCGAATGGGACGAGTCGGTCCGTCTCGACCTGCGCTACGTCGAGAACTGGTCACTGGCGATGGACTTCGTCATCCTCTGGCGCACCGTGTTCGCCGTGCTGCGTCGCGAGGGGGCGTATTAGGGGGCCCGCATGATCAGCTAGTCAGCCAGCCGGCGTGGCGTAGGTGGTCGATGATCCGGTCCACGGCGTCCTCGGCGGAGAGCTCCGCGGTGTTCACCGTGACGTCGGCGTCGGTCGGCGTCTCGTACGGATCGGACACGCCGGTGAAGGCGGGCAGGACGCCTGCGCGCGCCTTGGCATAGAGCCCCTTGCGGTCCCGCGCCTCGCACACCTCCAGCGGTGTGGACACGTGTACCAGCACGAATCCGCCGCCTGCGGCCCGGACCATCCCCCGGACCTGGGCGCGCACGTCGGCGTACGGCGCGATCGGCGCGCACACCGCGGTGCCTCCGGCTCCCGCGACCTGGGCCGCGACGAAGCCGATCCGTCGGACGTTGATATCGCGGTCGGCGCGGGAGAATCCCAGTCCCTGGGACAGGTGGGTCCGCACGACGTCCCCGTCGAGCAAAGTGAGCCGGCGTCCGCCGTATTCCAGCAGTCGACAGACGAGCAGGCCGGCCAGCGTCGACTTCCCGGAGCCGGACAGCCCGGTGAGAAACACGGTCAGGCCCCGCTTCGAACGTGGTGGGATGGCGCGGGAGAGCTCCGCGGCCACCGTCGGCGGGGTCAGTTCGGCCGGTATCGGGTTGCCAGCGTCGAGCAGCGAGGCCAGCTCCATCCGCCCGGGTGCCCCGATCGCCGGCCCGATGAGGCTGCCGGTCAGGCCGTAGAAGCTGGCCAGATGCGCCCGCTGGGCGGCGAGTTTCGCCAGTTCGTCGGCGGAGCTCGCCGCCGTCTCCACGCCTGTCCAGGCCGCGCCCGCCGCCGCCCACGCGATGTCCGCCAGGTCCGTCGGCGCTGGGGGGGCGGGCGTCACGGCCGTGGCCGGGCCCGGTACCCCTGCCGCCGCGTCGCTCGGTTTCGCGGATGTTTTCAGGACCGTCGCGCTCATGCCCGGTTCGCGGGGGGTGGCCAGCGCCTCCGACGGGATGACCGGAACGAGGACCAGCAGGCTGCGGTGCTCCGGCGTTCCCGCCTCGCCGGCTTTCGGCCGCCGGTAGGGGTCTGGCGGCGGTTCCGACCGCCGGCCGGCAACACCCGGCGGGCTGATCGCGTCGGCGGCGAGCGCCTCCGAGGAGAGCGTCGCCTCGGCGGCCCGCAACGGGGCGTCAACCGCCTTGAGAGCGGCGAGCAGGCAACGGACCCGCAGGTGATGCTCGGCGTCCGCGGGATCGGCGCCACCCACCGGGGCGAGGACGACACACCGTTTGNGCACATCGAGGAGCCGGAGCTCACCGGTACCCGTCGGGTGATGAAGATGGTCTTCGACCGGTGCGTGGCCGGAACGATCATCCTGCTGTTCTCCCCGCTGCTGCTCGGTCTCGGGCTCGCGGTGCGCCTGACCAGCCGCGGCCCGGCGTTGTTCAAGCAGATCCGGGTGGGGCGGGGTGGTGAGCACTTCACGATGTACAAGTTCCGGTCGATGTACGTCGACGCGGAGGCGCGCAAGGCGGAGCTGGAGTCGCGCAACGAGCGGGCCGAGGGGCTGCTGTTCAAGATGCGTGACGACCCGCGGATCACCAAGGTCGGGAAGTTCCTGCGCAAGTGGTCGCTCGACGAGCTGCCGCAGTTGTTCAACGTGCTGGGCGGCACGATGTCGCTGGTGGGGCCGCGTCCGCCGCTGCCGTCGGAGGTCGCCCGCTACGAGGACGACGTGCACCGCCGGCTGATGGTGAAGCCGGGGCTGACCGGCCTGTGGCAGATCAGCGGCCGGTCGGACCTCGAATGGGACGAGTCGGTCCGTCTCGACCTGCGCTACGTCGAGAACTGGTCACTGGCGATGGACTTCGTCATCCTCTGGCGCACCGTGTTCGCCGTGCTGCGTCGCGAGGGGGCGTATTAGGGGGCCCGCATGATCAGCTAGTCAGCCAGCCGGCGTGGCGTAGGTGGTCGATGATCCGGTCCACGGCGTCCTCGGCGGAGAGCTCCGCGGTGTTCACCGTGACGTCGGCGTCGGTCGGCGTCTCGTACGGATCGGACACGCCGGTGAAGGCGGGCAGGACGCCTGCGCGCGCCTTGGCATAGAGCCCCTTGCGGTCCCGCGCCTCGCACACCTCCAGCGGTGTGGACACGTGTACCAGCACGAATCCGCCGCCTGCGGCCCGGACCATCCCCCGGACCTGGGCGCGCACGTCGGCGTACGGCGCGATCGGCGCGCACACCGCGGTGCCTCCGGCTCCCGCGACCTGGGCCGCGACGAAGCCGATCCGTCGGACGTTGATATCGCGGTCGGCGCGGGAGAATCCCAGTCCCTGGGACAGGTGGGTCCGCACGACGTCCCCGTCGAGCAAAGTGAGCCGGCGTCCGCCGTATTCCAGCAGTCGACAGACGAGCAGGCCGGCCAGCGTCGACTTCCCGGAGCCGGACAGCCCGGTGAGAAACACGGTCAGGCCCCGCTTCGAACGTGGTGGGATGGCGCGGGAGAGCTCCGCGGCCACCGTCGGCGGGGTCAGTTCGGCCGGTATCGGGTTGCCAGCGTCGAGCAGCGAGGCCAGCTCCATCCGCCCGGGTGCCCCGATCGCCGGCCCGATGAGGCTGCCGGTCAGGCCGTAGAAGCTGGCCAGATGCGCCCGCTGGGCGGCGAGTTTCGCCAGTTCGTCGGCGGAGCTCGCCGCCGTCTCCACGCCTGTCCAGGCCGCGCCCGCCGCCGCCCACGCGATGTCCGCCAGGTCCGTCGGCGCTGGGGGGGCGGGCGTCACGGCCGTGGCCGGGCCCGGTACCCCTGCCGCCGCGTCGCTCGGTTTCGCGGATGTTTTCAGGACCGTCGCGCTCATGCCCGGTTCGCGGGGGGTGGCCAGCGCCTCCGACGGGATGACCGGAACGAGGACCAGCAGGCTGCGGTGCTCCGGCGTTCCCGCCTCGCCGGCTTTCGGCCGCCGGTAGGGGTCTGGCGGCGGTTCCGACCGCCGGCCGGCAACACCCGGCGGGCTGATCGCGTCGGCGGCGAGCGCCTCCGAGGAGAGCGTCGCCTCGGCGGCCCGCAACGGGGCGTCAACCGCCTTGAGAGCGGCGAGCAGGCAACGGACCCGCAGGTGATGCTCGGCGTCCGCGGGATCGGCGCCACCCACCGGGGCGNGGACGACACACCGTTTGCCCTGCCGGGTCAGCGCCCGGATCCGGCCCACGTCCGCCGTGTGGAGCAGGCCGTCCGCCCACNCCGCCCAGCACGCGCCGGAACCCGCCTCGAGGCTGATCCAGCCTCGGGCGAGCAGCTCGGCCCGGACCTGGGCCGGGGTGAGCCGCAGGCCGGGATGATCGGGGTGGTGGGGCAGCCGGATGCCCTCGACCGTGCCGACTAGCCGGACCCGGGGTCCGTCCGGCCCCCCCGGCTGGTCCGGCAGGGGAATGGTCGTTCGGAGGTGCAGCGCCGCGATCATCACTCCCTCGGTGTCCCGCAGGGCCGCCGTGGAACTCGGTGTCAGTGCCTCGGCCTCGGCCGCGCCGACGACGAGGGTCGGCACCGGCACGCCGTTGATCTCGGGGTCCTCGGGATAACCGGGTTCCGACCCGAAGGCACCGAGCAGCAGCAGTTCCAGCTCGGCGAGCTGGGTCGGGCGCAGGGTCAGCGACGGCCAGGCGACCGACGCGGCCGTCAGCTCCGCGCCCCGGGCCGGCGTCGCCAGGACGGGGGTTGGTCCGGACCCGCCGGACTTGCCAGATCCGCCGGTCACACCGGCGGCACCGTTGGCACCGGACCTGGGGTGGTGATCAGGATCGGGGGCGGGATGGGAGGTGGTACTCACACTTGCGACGGTAGCTGGTGACAGACTCCATCCCAATGAACACCGATGACACCCGCCCGCCGTCCACCGTGCCGGTCGACATCGCGACCGACGAACTCGATGACGACGTCCTGGCCCGACGGTTGGCCACGGACGCCGGCAAACTGCTGTTGCGGATCAGGGAGGAGGTCGGGTTCGCCGAACCCGCGACCCTGCGTGACGCCGGGGACGCGCGTTCGCATCAGCTCCTGACCCGGGCGTTGGCGCGGCACCGCCCGCGGGACGCTGTGCTGTCCGAGGAGGGCGTTGACGACGTCGCGCGGCTGTCCGCGGAGCGGGTCTGGATCGTCGACCCCCTGGACGGCACCCGCGAGTTCGCCGAACCCGGCAGGTCGGACTGGGCGGTGCATGTCGCGCTCTGGCAGGCCGGCGAGCTCGTCTCGGGCGCGGTGGCGCTGCCGGCGCTCGGGTTGACGCTGTCCAGCGCGGGCGGGCTGCCGCCGCAGCTGGCCGGGGCGCGTCCGCCACGGATCGTGGTCAGCCGGACCCGGGCCCCACAGCTGGTCACGGAGGTCGCGGAGGCACTGGGCGCCACCATCGTCCCGATGGGTTCGGCCGGTGCGAAGGCCGGCGCCGTCATCCGCGGGGAAGCCGAGATCTACCTGCACGCCGGCGGCCAGTACGAGTGGGACTCCGCCGCCCCGGTGGCGGTCGCGCGGTCGGCGGGGCTGCACACCAGCCGGCTGGACGGCTCGCCGCTGCGGTACAACCAGCCCGACCCGCTGTTGCCCGACCTGGTCATCTGTGCTGCGAGCTGGGCATCGGAGGTTCTCCGGGCGATCGGCGCCGCGGGGGGCTCCGGCGGTTGAGGCGCGTGCCTGCGGAGTGCGCTCGGAGCGGCCGCGGAGGGTGGCGATTGTCGATCCATGGTTGTTCTGGATGGCGTCGGTCGTGGATGTGGGTCCACCGTGAGGGGCGTAATGCCGCCGAAACCGCCGGCAGGGCCGCCGTGTCCGCTACTTTGGTGGGACACATCGCCTCGACGGGGGGTTTCGCGTGCCGGTGATGGGTTACGAGCTCACCCAGCTGCAGATGCTTGAGGCCGAGGCCGTCCACATCTTCCGCGAGGTGGCCGCGGAGTTCGAGCGTCCCGCCCTGCTGTTCAGCGGCGGGAAGGACTCGATCGTCATGCTCCGGGNCGCGCAGAAGGCCTTCTGGCCCGCGAAGCTGCCGTTCCCCCTGCTGCACATCGACACCGGGCACAACTTCGACGAGGTCCTCGAGTTTCGGGACAGGCGGGCGGCGGNGCTCGCCNCCCNCCTGGTGGTCGGTTCCGTCCAGGCCGCCATTGACGAGGGCGTGCTCACCGAAGACACCCGTCCGGGAGCCTCGCGTAACCAGCTACAGACACCGGTGCTGCTCGACGCCATCGCCGACAACAAGTTCGACGCGGTGTTCGGCGGCGCGCGCCGGGACGAGGAGAAGGCGCGGGCCAAAGAGCGAGTTTACTCCTTCCGGGACGAGTTCGGCCAGTGGGACCCCAAGAACCAGCGCCCCGAGCTGTGGTCGCTCTACAACGGCCGGCACCGCCCCGGTGAGCACATCCGGGTGTTCCCGCTGTCGAACTGGACCGAGCTCGACATCTGGCGGTACATCGCCCAGGAACGGCTGGAGATCCCCTCCATCTACTACGCGCATCGCCGGGACGTGTTCGAGCGTGACGGCATGCTGCTGGCGGTCACGCCGCTGACCCGCCCCCTGGCCGGTGAGACGGCGGCGCCCCGGCAGGTGCGCTATCGCACGGTGGGCGACATCACCTGCACCGGAGCGGTCGAGTCAACCGCGGCGACCGTCGAGGAGGTCATCGCCGAGGTGGCCACCACCCGGCTCACCGAANGCGGCGCGACCCGGGCTGACGACNGGGTCAGCGAGGCGGCGATGGAGGACCGTAAGCGGGAGGGGTACTTCTGATGGCCGAGTTGCTGCGGGTCGCGANGGCGGGGTCCGTCGACGACGGGAAGTCGACCCTGATCGGGCGGCTCCTCTACGACACGAAGTCGCTGTTCTCCGACCAGCTCGCCGCGGTCGAGCGGACCAGTCGGGAGCGCGGCGACGGCTACGTCGACCTCGCGCTGCTCACCGATGGTCTGCGGGCCGAGCGGGAGCAGGGCATCACGATCGACGTCGCGTACCGTTACTTCGCCACGCCCCGGCGGTCGTTCATCCTCGCTGACACCCCCGGGCACGTGCAGTACACCCGCAACATGGTCACCGGCGCGTCCACCGCCGACCTCGCGCTGCTGCTCGTCGACGCGCGCAAGGGGGTCGTCGAGCAGACCCGCCGGCACGCCTTCCTGACGTCCTTGCTGCGCGTGCCCCATCTGGTGCTCTGTGTGAACAAGATGGACCTCGTCGACTTCGATCGGGACGTCTTCGAGAAGATCAAGGAGGAGTTCCGGCACTTCGCGGCGNAACTGGAGATCGTCGACGTCACGACGATCCCGATCTCCGCGCTGGGCGGGGACAACGTGGTCTCCCGGTCGCCGAGCACTCCCTGGTACGGGGGCAGCTCGCTGCTGCACCACCTGGAGGAGCTCCACATCGCCTCCGACCGCAACCTCATCGATGTGCGCTTCCCGGTGCAGTGGGTGGTCCGGCCGCGGAACGACGACCTGCACGACTACCGCGGGTACGCCGGTCAGGTCGCCGGCGGGGTGCTCAAGCCCGGCGACGAGGTCGTCGTCCTGCCCTCCGGGCTGACCACGCGGATCGTCGGCATCGACACGTTCGACGGCCCGGTTGACGAGNCCTTCCCGCCGATGTCGGTGACCATCCGGCTCGAGGACGATCTGGACGTCTCCCGGGGCGACATGATCGCCCGGCCGATGAACCAGCCGACCGTCGGCCAGGAACTCAACCTGATGGTCTCCTGGATGGTCGACGCCCCGCTGCGCCGCCGGGCCCGGATCGGGATCAAGCACACCACCCGTTCGGTACGGGCGATGGTCACCGACATCTGCTACCGCGTCGACATCGACACCCTGCACCGCGACGAGACCGTCGAGACGCTGGGTCTGAACGACATCGGCCGGATCGCCCTGCGGACGACGTCCCCGCTGTGCTACGACCTGTACCGCCGCAACCGGAACACCGGCAGCGTGCTGCTCATCGACGAGTCGACCGGGACCACTCTCGGCGCCGGGATGATCATCTAGCCGGTGGCGACGGGGAGAGCCGGGGGCCGGGTCAGCCCGGCCGCCGCCCCCAGTCCGGTGGCAGGGAGGATCCCCGGCTGCCGGCCCGGCCGTCGAGGAACGAGATGCGGTCGTTGTTCGCGACCATCGCCGGGCTCGCGAGCCAGGCGGCATAGGCACGCCGCTGGGTCGGCGTCATCCGCGCGGACGGACGCGGATTCCCCGAGGCGTCGAGGAAGTTCTCCGCCGGCGAGGTGATGAACCCGTCGGCCCTCGGATCGCCGGTGTAGACGCGGCACGGCCCGCCGGCGGGGGCCACCGCGATCGGCCGGAGCGGGTCACGATCCCGGCGGGCCCAGAGCCGGCGGGCGCTGGTCTCGTAGGCCGCCGCCCAGCCGGGCAGGACCCGGGAGGCGTCTCGCAGGTCCGCGACGACCTGGGCGGGGCGGGNGGNCGGCAGGTCGCTGTAACGGGCCCGGATCCAGGCCTCGATCATCTCCACGGTGACCCCGACGCCCAGATGGACGAAGGTGCCCGGTGGGTTCGTCGGATCGATGGACTTGCCCACCTCCCCGAGCACGTCGAGCAGCACCGCCTGCTGCCGGCGGTGGGCGCCGACCGCGTCGGCATGCTCGCGCAGCACCGCCTCGGTCGCATCGGCGAGGGCGCCGGCGAAGAACGCCTGCGCGCGTTCGACCCGCAGGTAGCCCAATGCCAGGGGGCTCGACGAATACCCGCCGGGGGCCGTTTTCCAGCCCTGGACCGAGGCGGCCACCTGGTCGTCGAGACGAAGACCGTAGGTCGTGACATCCTGGGCGAGCAGACCGGCCAGCGCCCCGCCGCGCAGGCACTCCCGCAACAGCGACTCCCACGCCTCGAGCGGGATCAGCTCGACCAGNGCGGACTGCGCCGCCGCGGCCCCGGCCTGCGGGTCCACCGTGGGACCGGGGACCACGGCGGTGACGGCGTCGTAGAGCTCGTCCCGATAGGTCCGTAGCGCCGGGACGAGGGCCGCCCGCAGCCGGAGGAGCAATGGCCGGTCACCGGTCGCCTGGACGGCCCCGGCCAGCCGGGAGACGAACGAGGCCGAGGCCCGCGGATCGGCACGGCGGCTCTCCTGGCTTCCCGCCGCGGCCACCAGCCGGATCCAGGCATCTTCCAGGGATCGGGCCGTCGCGAGATCCACCGGCAGCGGAAGGGCGAGCACGGCCGCGCCGCGCAGGATGGTGTCGATGTGGTCCGCCGCGAACCGGGCGGCCAGCGCCGGGGTCGCGGCGATGGCGTCCAGCAGCACCCCCTGGTAGTCGGTGACGGTCGGTCGGCCCCGGCTCGTGGGCCCGGCCGCGGCGGGGGCGAGCAGGCCGACGTCGTGCGGCGCCGACGGGGCGACCGCGGCGTCACCTGGTCCGTTACCCGGTCGGTCACCCGGTCCGAAGGCCATCCGGCCCAGCCGGTCTAGCAGCGCACTGTCGAGGCGGGCCGAGGCGAGCAGGGGGGTCAGTAGGACCGTCTCGGCCGTGTCGGTCCTCCCGGCGGTGTTGAACCGACCGAGCCAGGCGGCGTCGAGAGTTCGCCGGTGGCTGTAGGAGGCCAGGGTGGCGCCGAGGATCCGTTCGGCCTCCCGCCGGTCGAAGCCGAGCGGTTCGGGTGGACGGTGGACCATCGGCCCCCGCGACAGTCCCTCCACCCGGTAGAGCAGCCGCGCGAGCCCGTCGGGTCCCAGCGCGTCGTGAAAGCCCAGGACGAAGTCCGGATCGTTCATCCGGGACCGCAGCACGGTCAGCGCGTCACGCGGGGTGACCATGCCTGAGGCGTTTCCGCCCGTTCCGCCCCGGCCCGTTCCGCCCCGGCCCGTTCCGTGCCGGCCTGATCCGTGCCGGTCCGGCTCGTCCCCCCGCAGCGAGTGCGCCAACGCCCGTCCGGCGGCCACGGCCTGCTCGGAGGCGCGGGGCGCCTCGGAGGTACCAGGAATGCCCGGCGCCTCGCGGTGCACCGGCCGCCGAAGCGGGGCTGATGTCGGCCTGATCGTGATGCCGATCCCGTCGTCGACACCCTCGGCGAGACGCAGCCGGCGCCGCAGCATGGTGACCTCGGCCTTGACTTCGTCCTCCAGCGCGCCGAGCCGTTCCGCCGGGGTGGGCGGCAACCCGGCATCCGTCAACGCCGCGACGAGGGAGCGGGACCAGGAGCGCAGCAGATCCCCGGCCTCGGCCACGCTGGACACCAGCACACGCATCCGGTCGGGGTCGACGAGCACCCGGTCGCTTGGTCCGGGCATGCGCGTCAGCCGACCTTCCGCGGCCCGCCGGGGCCCGCCGGGGCGAACGCTGTCTCGCGGACCTGCAACGCTGTCTCGCAGGCCTGCACGCACCGATCGAGGGCCATGGCCGCCTCCGCCGCGAGCCGCCGCATCCGGCGTTGCCAGACCTCGGCCTGACGACCCTCCCAGGCCTCGGCACCGACCGCCGAGATCCGCTCCAGCGCGGCGGCTACGTCCAGCCGGGCACGCCGGGCTTGGGTCAGGGCGACGGCCACCGTCGCGCGACGTCCCTCGGGCACCGTCATGCGCACACCACCCAGATCGTGATCAGGTTTACCGGTGGCGACGCTAACAGCGGCCCGCCCGCCCGCGCCCGCGCGGCGACGCGACTGTGGATGACGCCGGTGCCGGTTCGGCCGCCTGTGGATGACGCCGGTGCCGGTTCAGCGCCGGTAACGCCGGTTCAGCGCCGGTAACGCAGGAACAGGACGTCGTCCTCGGCGAGGATCTGGGTCAGGGTGAGCGCGGCCGGTGCCGGCCACGGCTCGCCTTTCATGATCCCGAGTCGGCCCGGTCCGGCCAGTACCGGGGCGATCGTCAGGCACAGCTCGTCGAGGAGACCCGCCGCGGCGAGCTGGGAGTGCAGCAGCGGACCGCCCTCGGTGAGGATGCGGGTCATTCCCCGTTCCGCCAGGGCCCGGACGGCGAGGTCGGGTTCAACGGCGCTGCCGCCGCAGATCGCGATGTCGGCGACCGCCGCCAGCCGCCGGCGCCGATCGAGGGGCGCGGTCTCGCAGGTCAGTAGCACCGGTCGGATCTCCCCGCGGAACAGCCGGGCACCCGGGTCGAAGCCCGCCGTCGCGGTCACGACCGCGATCGGGGGCACCGCCGCGAGCCCCGCGGCGACGCGCCGCTCCCTCCGTTCGGGCGGGATGACCACCGGCCCGTAGTTCTCCGTCCGGGCAGTGCCGGCACCGACCAGCACCACGTCGCTGAGCCAGCGCAGCAACCGGAAGACCCGCAGGTCGGCTTCCCCGCCCAGGGGGCCCGAGCGGCCGCCCACCTCGGCGGCCCCATCGACCGAGGCCACGAAGTTTGCCCGGATGTAGGGGGTATGCGCGGCGGACGGGGGGTAGGCGTACACCTCGTCGAGATCGATGTCCTCGATGTCCTCGACGGCCTCGATGTCCTCGATGGCCTTCCTCGCGAGCCCGGCGCCCGCCGCGGCCGTGGAGTCTGTGGTCGCTGCGGCGTCTGTGGTCGCCGCGGCCTTTCCGGGGGCCACCGCCCCGGCGGCCCCCGCGGAACCGGCGAACGGGGGTGGAACCGGGAAGATACGTCGCACCGGGCCGACTGTAACGGGCGACGGTGCTGGTCATCCGATCGGCGGCGAACCCAGGTCGGCGGCGAGCCCATGGCCGGCCCGGGGCCGATCAACCGTTGTGGTATCGCGGTCGTTGTGACGTCGGCCGCGATACCGCGGGCCGGGACGGCGGGTACGGGCGTCTCCGTACGCTGGGCGGGTGGCGCAGCGTCTCGTCGATCGCCGGCCGATTGTGCCGCCCGGGGACCTGGTCGCGGCGCTCGTCCCGCCGCCCCGGTTCGACGCGGTCCGGTTCGCCGGCTACCTGCCCGATCCGGCCGAGCCGAGCCAGGCCGCCGCGGTCATGGCGCTGTCCGCGTTCGCCGACCGGTTGACCGCCTCGTCCGGGCGGTCCAGCCGTTCAGATCGTTCCAGCCGTTCCAGCCGTTCCAGGTATGCGGGCCATTCTGGGAAGGGCGGCCTGTGCGGGCTCCTGACCCGGGGGACGGGGGTGTCGGGTCCGTTCGGATCGGGCCCGCGCCGTTCCGGAAGCGCCGGTCCGTCCGGAATGCGGCCGGGGGTGTACCTCGACGGCGGCTTCGGCGTCGGTAAGACCCACCTGCTCGCCTCGCTGTGGCACGCCGTGCCCGGTCCGAAGGCGTATGGCACGTTCGTAGAACTGACCTCCCTGGTCGGCGCGTTGGGATTCGCCGCGACCGCGCGGGCCCTCGCGGGCCTGCGCCTGGTCGCGATCGACGAGTTCGAGCTCGACGATCCCGGCGACACGGTGCTGGTGTCCAGCCTGCTGACTCGGCTCGTCGAGGCCGGNGTCCACCTGGCCGCGACGAGCAACACCCAGCCGGAGGACCTCGGTGCCGGTCGGTTCGCCGCCGCCGACTTCCGCCGTGAGATCCAGGGTCTGGCGGCCAGCTTCGACATCCTCCGGGTGGACGGGGAGGACTATCGGCACCGGGGTCTTCCGGCCGCGCCCCCGCCGTGTACCGACGACGAGGTCGGCGCGCGGGCGGCTGCCGTGGAGGGGGCGACCGAGGACGGATTCGCCGCGCTGTGCGAGCACCTCGCCGGGCTGCACCCCTCCCGGTACGGCGCGCTCGTGGCCGGGGTCACCCTGGTCTGCCTGCACCGGGTCGTGCCGGTCGAGGATCAGGCGGTGGCGTTGCGGGTGGTGGTCCTCGCCGACCGGCTCTACGACCGGTCGATCCCGGTCGTGGCCTCCGGCGTGCCCTTCGGGGAGCTGTTCGGAGCGGAGCTGCTCGCCGGGCCGCATCGCAAGAAGTACCAGCGGGCCATGTCCCGGCTGAGCGCGCTGGCCCGGGACGCCGCGGCGGGGAACGACACCGCGGGCCGCGTCGCCGGGATGCTGCCCGGCTGACGCACCCGGCCGGGTGCGGCGGCCCGAACGTGCGGCTGACGCACCCGAGTGGGGTGTCGGAGCCTGCGGTCCGGACGCCGGACCGGCCGGAGTATCTGTTCGCCGTTCCGGGCGTGGACGACCCGCTGGCGGTTGTGCCGAGGCCTGCGACCATGGGTGCATGGGAACCTACGTCGTGCTGCTCGTCATGGTGTTGTTGGTGGGGCTGGCGGTGCTGGGCGGACTCTATTTCGTGCTGTCCAGGGACCACACCCGGCGCTGACGGCTGGTGCGCTGAGGGCTGGTGCGCGGACAGGTCAGCCAGCGGTCGGCTCGACCGGGGGGAGCAGGCGGATGATCACGACCGACTCGCCGTCGAGTTCCACCCGTCCCGGCATGTAGGTGAACCCGTGGGCGGATGCGGCCGGGGCGTCGAACGGGACGCCGTCGAGGGGGACGGCCTGCCGTTCGGCGGCCAGGTTCACGACGATCGCCACGTCGCCGCGACGGACCACCAGCCAGCGGGCCTCCTCGTCGAAGGTGCACGCGACCGAGGACCACGCCGGGTCGGTCAGCGCCGGCAGCCGGCGACGCAGCGCGATCAGCCGGCGGTGCCAGTCCAGCAGGTCGGAGTGACCCTCCCGGCCTGGTTCGGACCAGTCGAGTTTCGACTGCTGGAAGGTCGCCGGGTCCTGGGGATCGGGAACGTCCTGCGGCTCCCAGCCGTGGGCGGCGAACTCGGCGCGCCGACCCTCCCGCACCGCGTCCCCCAGCCCGGGGGCGGTGTGGTCGGTGAAGTACTGCCAGGGGGTGCGGGCACCCCACTCCTCGCCCATGAACAGCATCGGGGTGACCGCCGAGGTGAGCAGCAGGGCCGCACCGATCCGGAGCAGGCCGTCGCTGAGCGTGGCTGACGCCCGGTCGCCGGCGGCCCGGTTGCCGATCTGGTCGTGGTTCTGCAGGAAGGTGACGAACCGGTAGGCGGGCGTGGTCGGGGGGATCGGCCGGCCGTGGGAGCGCCCGCGGAACGTCGAGTAGCCGCCGTCGTGGACGAACCCACTGGTCAGCGCGTGGGCGAGGGTCGAGATCGAACCGAAGTCCCCGTAGTNCCCCTGCCGTTCGCCGGACAGGGTTGCCCACAGCGCGTGATGGATGTCGTCGCACCACTGCCCGTCCAGGCCGTACCCGCCGGCCTCGGGTGCGGCGACCAGTTTCGGGTCGTTGAGGTCCGACTCGGCGACGGCGAACAGCGGGCGGCGCAGCTGGGCGCCGAGCCGGTGGACCGCCTCGGCGATCTCCTCCAGCAGGTGCAGTGCCCGGCTGTCCTGAAAGGCGTGGACGGCGTCGAGACGCAGCCCGTCGCAGTGGTAGTCGCGCAGCCAGGACAGGGCGCTGTCGATGATGAACGTGCGGACCTCGTCGGAGCCGGGGGCGTCGAGGTTGACCGCGGGGCCCCACGGAGTGCTGTAGCGGTCGGTGAAGTAGGGCCCGAAGCGGCCGAGGTAGTTGCCGTCCGGACCGAGATGGTTGTAGACGACGTCCATGATCACGCCGAGGCCGCGAGCGTGCGCGGCGTCGACGAAGCGCTTGAGCCCGTCCGGGCCGCCGTAGGGCTCGTGCACCGCGAACAGACCGACGCCGTCGTAACCCCAGCCGTGCCGGCCCGGGAAGGCGTTGACCGGCAGCAGTTCGATGGCGTCGATGCCGAGCTCGACGAGATGGTCGAGCTTGCCGATGGCCGCGTCGAAGGTGCCCTCCGGGGTGAACGTCCCGACGTGCAGCTCGTAGAGCACGCTGCCGGCCAGCGCGATGCCCCGCCAGGTCCCGTCGGTCCAGGGGAAGGTCGAGTGGTCAACCAGCCGCGACCGGCCGTGAACCCCCAGCGGCCCCGGCTGCCAGGCCGATCGGGGGTCGGGCAGCTCCTCGCTGCCGTCGTCGAGCAGGAAGGCGTAGTCCGTGCCATGCTTCGCGGACGGGACGTTGACCCNCCNCCNCCCCCGTTTCCCGGCGGTCATCTCGTGCGTCGAGTCGCCGGCGGAGCCCGCCACGACCAGGCTGACCGTCTTCGCCTCAGGGGCCCACAGCCGCAGGGTGCTCATCGGTCTTGTCTACCTGCCAGAGCCGTCGGACACGCCGTGACGGCGACAATGGTGACGACATCGGTCCCCGGCCGAAGGCGCCCGGCTGCCCGGCATGCCGAGCCGGATGGCACCGAGATGGCAGCGAGATGGCAGCGAGGTAGTCCCCGGAGGGGAGGGCAGCCGCCGCGCGATGCCTCCACATCTTGATCGTATGGCACCGTTATGCCATGATTTTGCTGTCGTGATGTTCGACCGGAGGTTCGCTGCACTCCCGCCCCTCCGCCGGGCCTACGACACGCCGTCCCACCTGCGCGTTGATTTTCGGGTCCTCATGATCCCTACGAGGGATTGCAACATGACCATGACGAACCGGCGGGTGGGCCACCACCAGGTCCTCATGATCCCTACGAGGGATTGCAACATGACGGGCGTGAGCCGGTGCGCGATGTCATTTGCCAGGAGCCTGGGACCAGGGTCTTGCCATGACCTAGGGACCATCTTGCGGCTGCCGGGACCTTGCCGCACGCGCGGTGGAACGCACGGGCGGCTGAACGGTCTGGCTCAGGGTCGGTGAGAGGCAGGCGACCCAGCCGTGAGCCGCCCCTGCCAGCCCGGCCGCGGGCCACCAGATGTTGGCCGGGGCCGGCCTGCCGCGTGCTACGCGCGGACGAGCAGGCTCACCGGGAAGTCGCGTAGCAGCCGGAGCACATAGGCGGTGCCGCCGTCGTGCTTGCGGCCGGTGAGCACGTCCGTCCAGCGTCCCTCGGGCAGGGGGATGGTGGTGTCCCGCCAACCGCCGCCGCGGCGCAGGCCGAGGACAAGCCGGGGCACCACGGTGACGACGGACTCGGACCGGCTGAAGGCGACGACGTTCTCCGCGGCCGAGCCGGAGGCCCACAGCGGCCGGTAGATCGCGTCCGCCCCGAACCATTCGGGATGGTCGCGGCGGGTCCGTAGCGCCCGGGCGACGACGAGCAGCTTCGCCGCGCCGGAGTCGTCGAGGGTCGGCGGGCGCCGCGGCGCACCGGTCTCGGCGGTCGACTCCACACCGATCTCGGCGAGCAGCTTGGTGCGGTCACCGTAGTTGACCGCCCGCCGGTTGTCCGGATCGACGAGGGAGAGATCCCACAGCTCCTGGCCCTGGTACACGTCCGCCACCCCCGGCATGGTCAGCTGGAGCAGCTTCTGGGCCAGCGAGTTCTGCCGGCCCAGCTCCACCAGCGTGGCGACGTACCGCTCCAGGATGCCGACGAACTCGTCGTCCTCCAGCACTGACTCGATGTAGTTCGTCAGGGCCGCCTCGTAGCCGGGGTCCTGGTCGGTCCAG
Source organism: Frankia sp. CeD (assembly GCF_000732115.1). Classification (NCBI taxonomy): domain Bacteria; kingdom Bacillati; phylum Actinomycetota; class Actinomycetes; order Frankiales; family Frankiaceae; genus Frankia; species Frankia sp. CeD. Next base: position 161,535 of record NZ_JPGU01000004.1, on the reverse strand, counting down.
CTCGTGTGGGTCTTCGCTTCCCGGACGGCCTTGAGCATGTACTGCGTGGCCCGGTCGGCGGGCAGCGGCCAGGCGCCGACCAGGGTCTGCAGCAGGAAGTAGACGGTGACCCGNTCGGGCCAGCCCTGCTCGGTGTCGCGGTGGCGTTCCCCGAGCCGCGCGAGCCGGCCGGCCACCTCGGCCCAGCCGCGGGGGTCCTCAGACAGCACCGCGAGCCGGGCCCGCACATCCTCCGACCGCTTGGTGTCATGCGTGGACAGGGTGGTCATCGTCAGTGGCCAGTTTCGCTGGACCGACAGGTTCGCCTCGTGGAACTCGGTGACGGCGCTGCGTGGGTGCCCGGTCGTGAACGCCGGGAAGCGGCCGGGGTTGCCGCCGACCTCGTTCAGTGCCAGCAGCCGGGCATACCGGTAGAAGGCGGTGTCCTCGATGCCCTTGGCCATCACCGGCCCACAGGTCTGCTGGAACCGGACGACGAACTCGGCCGGCCCGCCCAGCGCCAGGTCCTCGATGAGATCGACCTCGGTCGCCCGCCCCGGCAGGTGGGACCGGGCCTGCTCGCAGGCGCGGACCACGTGCCCGCGGGCCTCCAGGCTCGGCGTGCCGTCTGGGCGGATGTAGGCCCGGTAGACGTCGAAGGCGGCGAGGATCTCGCACATCGCTTCGTGCAGACCGGTTCGGGTGAGGTCGGCCCGGGCCTCCCTGGCCTCCCCGAGCGCGAGGCTTGTCAGCCGGTCCACCTCGGGCTGGAGCACGCCCGCGAGGACGTCGAGCTTGGCGGCCCGCGCCTCGGCCTCGTAGTCGGGGTCCGCACGGGTGATCTCGCCGTAGAGCACCGCGAGGGGATGACCCGCCATCGGGTCGAGAAACAGCCGGGTCAGCCGGCCGATCCCCTCGTAGCCGGTGGTGCCGTCGCAGGCCCAGGTGTCCGGCAGCGCCTCGTCATCCTCCAGGATCTTCTCGACGACGGTCCACNCCCCGCCGGTGGCCTCCGACAGCCGGCGCAGGTAATCTTCCGGGTCCGCGAGCCCATCCGGATGGTCGATGCGCAGCCCGTCGAAGGTCCCCGCGCGGACCTGTTCGATGAGAATCCGGTGCGTGGCGGCGAACACGTCCGGGTCCTCCTGGCGCAGCGCCGCCAGGGTCGTGATATCGAAGAACCGCCGGTAGTTCAGCTCGGTCGCGGCGACCCGCCACCAGCACAGCCGGTAGAACTGCGCGTCGAGGGTCGCGGCGACGTCGTCGGGGTTGGCGGTGCCCGCGGCGACGGGCAGCACGTGGTCGTAGTAGACGACGACCCAGTCGCCGTCCTCGTCCTGTTCGACGGAGATCTCCCCGGCCGCCAGGCAGTCGGCGAGCCCGGCGCCCAGGATCGGCACCAACACCCGGCCGGGGTTGTCGGGGGAGGCCCAGTCGATGTCGAACCAGCTGGCGTAGGGGGATTCGGGTCCCTCGCGCAGCACCGACCACCAGGCCGCGTTCGTCGTTTCCGGGGCGATCGCCATGTGGTTGGGGACGACGTCGACGATCAGGCCGAGTCCCGCCTTGCGGCACGCGGCGACGAGCCGGCGCAGCCCGCCGGCTCCCCCCAGCTCGGGATTGATCTGCCCGTGCTCGACGACGTCGTAGCCGTGGGTCGAGCCGGGCGCGGCCTCCAGCACGGGCGAGAGGTACAGGTGGGAGACGCCGAGCGTGGCCAGGTAGGGGACGACGACCGCCGCATCGGTGAGGGAGAAGTCCAGGTTGAGCTGGAGCCGGTAGGTGGCGGTCGGTACCACCCGGTCGGCGCCGTACCCCCCGTCGGGGTGCGTCGGGTCAGCTGACACGGCGCAGCACGACGGTCGAGCGGGCGTCGAGTTCGATGGGATCGCCGGCCTTCACGGCCCTTCCCATGCTCGCGGGATCGAGGGCCGAGTGGAGCAGCGCGGTGTCGCTGAGCCGGGCGTCGACCTCGGCCGTCGACGCCCGGGTGTCGACGACGATCTCCCACGAACTGCCGAAACTGGTCGCCGGCGCCTGGAACCCGACCGGTTCATGGTGGGCATTGAAGAACAGCAGGAACGAGTCGTCGATGATGGCCTGGCCCAGCGCGTCGGGGTCCGGTATCCCCTCACCGTTGAGGTAGACGCCGAGTGATCGCGCCGTCCCGGACTCCCAGTCGCTGTCGGACATCTCCGTGCCGTCCGGGCGGAGCCAGGCGATGTCCTTGACGGCGGGGTCGTCCTTGACGGCGGGGNCGTCGCCGGAGCGCCCGCCACTGCCGTCCGCGTCCTGGCCGCCCGCCTGCCCGCCGGTGACCGCCTCGGCCGCGCCGTGCGTCGTGCCGCCCTGCCCGCGCAGCGACTTGCCCTGGAAGAACCGGCGGCGGCGGAAGATCGGATGATCATGGCGCAGCCTTGACAGCATGCCGGTGAACTCGATCAGGTCGGCGTTGCGCTCGGCGTCGGACCAGTCCAGCCAGGAGATCGGGTTGTCCTGGCAGTACGCGTTGTTGTTGCCCTGCTGGGTGCGTCCCATCTCGTCTCCGGCGACCAGCATCGGCACCCCCTGGGACAGCAACAGCGTCGTCAGCAGGTTACGGGTCTGCGCGGCGCGCAGGGACAGGACGGTCGGGTCGTCGGTGGGCCCTTCGACTCCGCAGTTCCACGACCGGTTGTCGTCGGAGCCATCCCGATTGTCCTCGCCGTTGGCTTCGTTGTGTTTTTCGTTGTAGGAGACCAGGTCGTGCAGGGTGAACCCGTCGTGCGCGGTGATGAAGTTGATCGATGCCCACGGCCGGCGCCCGCTGTTCTCGTACAGGTCGCTCGATCCGGTCAGCCGGGAGGCGAACTCGGCGATCCCGTGGTCCTGCCCGCGCCAGAAGCCGCGGACGGTGTCGCGGTATTTACCGTTCCACTCGGTCCACAGCGGGGGGAAGTTCCCCACCTGGTAACCGCCCTCGCCGAGGTCCCACGGTTCCGCGATCAGCTTGACCTGGGAGACCACCGGATCCTGCTGGACGAGGTCGAAGAACGATGACAGCCGGTCGACGTCGTAGAACNCCCGGGCCAGGGTCGCCGCGAGATCGAACCGGAACCCGTCCACGTGCATGTCGGTGACCCAGTAACGCAGCGAGTCCATGATCAGTTGTAGCACGTGCGGGTGTCGTACCCGCAGGCTGTTGCCGGTGCCCGTGTAGTCCATGTAGTACTGGGGACGGTTGTCCACGAGCCGGTAGTAGGCGCTGTTGTCGATGCCGCGGAAGCACAGCATCGGACCCATGTGGTTGCCCTCGGCGGTGTGGTTGTAGACGACGTCGAGGATCACCTCGATTCCGGCCTCGTGCAGGTTCTTGACCATTCCCTTGAACTCCTGCACCTGGCGGCCGTGGCCGCCGGAGGCGGAGTAGCCGCTGTGCGGCGCCAGGAACGCGATGGAGTTGTAGCCCCAGTAGTTGCGCAGCCCGCGGCTGACCAGATGCTCGTCATGGACGAACTGGTGCACCGGCAGCAGCTCGATCGCGGTCACGCCGAGCTTGCGATAGTGGTCGATCATCACCGGGTGGGCGACTCCCGCGTAGGTCCCGCGGTACTCCTCCGGCAGGCCGGGATGGTTCTTGGTCAGCCCCCGGACATGCGCCTCGTAGATCACCGACTCGTTGTAGGGCCGGCGTGGCGGGCGGTCCCCGTTCCAGTCGAAGAACGGGCTGATTACCACCGACTTCATCATGTGGGGGCCGGAGTCGGCGTCGTTGACGCNNNNGNNNNCGCCGAAGGTGTAGGGGAACACCGCCTGGTCCCAGGCGACCTCCCCGTCGACCGCCTTCGCGTACGGGTCGAGGAGGAGCTTGGTGGAGTTGCAGCGCAGCCCTCGGGCGGGGTCGTAGGACCCGTGGACCCGATAGCCGTAGCGCTGGCCCGGTCCCACGGTGGGAAGGTAGGCGTGCCAGACGAAGGCGTCCCGTTCCCGCAGGTCGATCCGCTCCTCGTTGCCCGCGTCGTCGAACAGGCACAGCTGGACCCGGTCGGCGACCTCGGAGAAGATCGCGAAATTTGTGCCCGATCCGTCGTATGTGGCGCCCAGGGGATAGGGGCTGCCGGGCCATACCTGTGACATACGACCGAAGCCTACGGGCCGAACGGTATTCGCGGGCCGGGGTCGCTTCATCCCGGGTTCGCGGGGCCTGCGATCCTTGAAGATTCTTTGATCGCCTGCTGAACGCCGCAGTCTATCATGGAGTCATGTCCGACGGGACGATCTGGATCGTCATCGCCGGCGCCCTGGTCGTCGGCGAACTACTGACGCTGGACCTGACGCTGGCGATGTTCGCGCTGGCCGCGCTCATCGGGGCCGGTGTCGCGCTGCTCGGCGTCGATCTGGTCTGGCAGATCGTCGCCTTCGTGGTCGCGGCGGGGGGGTTTTGGCTGGGGCTGCGTCCGGTGGCGAAGCGTCAGCTGCAACGTACGCCGCCCCTGCTCACGGGTGCCGACGCGCTCGTCGGAGAGCGCGCGATGGTGGTGGAGCGGGTCGACGGCGGCGGGGGTCGCGTGAAGATCAAAGGAGAGATCTGGTCGGCTCGGTCCTACCCCACCACCACCGTGCTCGAGGCCGGCAGCGAGGCGCGGGTGCTGCGCATCGATGGTGCCACCGCCATCGTCCACAGTTTCGAGCTCTGACGACCGGGGCCCCGGCGCCCCCGGCGATGCCAGTGGATGTGACAGCGCCGACATCGGGCCGGCCTTCAACCGGCCGGCATCGGGACGGCCGACATCGAGGGGGCTGACAGTGAGGGGTACGCCATGGCAGGAGTGATCGCCGCCGCGGTGATCGCGGTGGTCCTACTGATTTTTCTGGTCCGGGCGGTGCGCATCGTGCCGCAGGCGCGCGCGATGGTCATCGAACGGCTGGGCCGGTATCACCGCACGCTGACGCCGGGCCTCGCGATCCTGGTCCCGGTTGTCGACCGGGTCCGTGACCGCATCGACCTTCGGGAGCAGGTGGTCAGCTTCCCGCCGCAGCCGGTGATCACCGAGGACAACCTGGTGGTCGGGATCGACACGGTGATCTACTTCCAGGTCACCGACCCGCGGGCGGCGACCTACGAGATCGCGAACGTGATCCGGGCGATCGAGCAGCTGACCGTCACCACTCTGCGCAACGTGATCGGTGGGATGAACCTGGAGGCGACCCTCACCTCGCGGGACCAGATCAACGGGCAGCTGCGCGGCGTGCNCGACGAGGCCACCGGAAGGTGGGGAATCCGGGTCAACCGGGTGGAGCTCAAGGCCATCGATCCGCCGAAGTCCATCCAGGACTCGATGGAGAAGCAGATGCGGGCCGAGCGGGACCGCCGGGCCGCGATCCTGACCGCGGAAGGCGTCAAGCAAAGCGAGATCCTGCGGGCCGAGGGGGAGAAGCAGGCCGCGATCCTGCGGGCCGAGGGGGAGCGGGAGGCGCAGATCCTCACCGCTCAGGGCGAGGCCCAGGCGATCGACACCGTCTTCCGGGCGATCCACGAGGGTGACGCGGACCAGAAACTGCTGGCCTACCAGTACCTGCAGACGCTGCCGCGGATCGCCCAGGGGCAGGCGAGCAAGTTGTGGATCGTGCCCAGCGAGCTGACCACCGCCCTCGGCGGCCTCGGTGGCCTGTTCGGCGGTGCGGACCAGGCGGACAAGACCGTCGGGACCCGTCCCGCGCCCTCCGAGGGCCCGTCCGCGGGACCTCCGTCAACCGGTTCGTAACTCCCGGGTCTCCCGGCCCGGCGGTCCGGCGGCTCGGCGGTCCGGCGGCTCGTCGGCCGTCGTCGCCTGATCTTTTCGGGTGACCCGCCTCCTCGGATGACCTGCCCGATCGGCCCATCCCGAGCCCGTCACCAATGGTTGGTGCGGACAAGACTTCCGGCCATTTAGTGATACTTCAGGAGGAGGTAGGGCTAGTCCGCTGAGCCGGACCATGGGACGATTCACTCAGCCGAACGGGGGCGGGTCGACGGGCGCAGGGGAAGGCGTTCCTCGTCGACGGAGGTCCCGCGTGGTCGCAATGTCCCCGACAGCTCGTGAGCTGTCATCCGGCTCGTCGTCCTTCGCCGTGCCGGGCAAGCTGGCGGTTCTCGCCTGTCCGCCGGCGCTGTGCCCGCACCTGGAGTTCACCGTGTCCGGCGTTCTGTCGTCGCCAGTGTCGTTGACCTGGACGGCGCAGCCCGGCATGCCCGGATTTCTCTTCGCCGGGCTGGAGTGGCGGGCGTCGCCTGCTACCGCGGGGCGGGTGGCTGGCGCGCTGCGCCGGCTCGGGCATGTCACGTTCGAGACCGTCGAGGGACCCTCACCAGGGTGTGACGCCGAGCGGTACTCATACACCCCCGAGCTAGGGCTGCACCGCGCCGCGATCGCCGCGAACGGGGACGTCGTCGTGGGGGAGGCGGCGCTGCGGGCTCTGCTGGAACGGGGGGAAGCCCGGGAGACGCTCTCCCGGGGCCTGCACCGGCTGCTCGGAACCGCCTGGGACGACGTGCTCGAACCGCTGCGCCGGGGCGCCCACGGCGCCCCGGTCACCTGGCTGCGCCGGACCGGGTAGCCGGGTGGGGGCAGCCAGGTGACCGGGGCGCCGGCCGTGCCGTCCGGCTGCCGCGGGAGAGCTGCCGGACGTCGGCCGGGCGGGCTGGCGGGGTGGACGAGGCTCCTGGGCTGCGGAAGATCAGTGCGGCAACGTCGTCGGTCAAGGCCAGGGGATTCTCCGGGGCGTCTGAGGGCCGAGGGTGTGGTGAAGCCCACATCGGGGTAGCGCGGGTCTGACGGGCACATACCCCGGCGGTCGTGCGTTGTGGGTTGCGCACGACTACGCACAACTTCTCTGGGAGTTACTTCAGTGGCCACCGATTACGACACCCCTCGTACAGCTGACATCGAGGACGCCTCGGAGCAGAGCCTCGAGGCCCTCAAGGCTCGGCGGGCGGACGCGGCGGCTGATCTCGGTGNCGACGTTGATCCGTTCGAAACCGAGCTCGGCCTGCCCGGCGCCGACCTGTCGGGCGAGGAGCTGAACGTCCGCGTGCTGCCGCGCCAGGCCGACGAGTTCACCTGCACGCAGTGCTACCTGGTGCATCACCGCAGCCAGCTCGTGGACGAGCGACGGATGATCTGCCGGGACTGCGCGGCCTGACCGACCGCATGGTCCGATCGGCTCTTGGTCAGTCTCCACCGCCGAGGACAGCTCCACGATCAGTTCGGGCTCGACCGCTACCGGCGGTTCGGGCTCGTCTGGTCCGGCTTCTCACCCNACCAGAACGCCNGCGTCCCGCAGGCGTGCCACGGCTCGCTCGTCGTCGCCCGGGCGCAGGTTGACGAACCTGGTGAGGTCGAGTGGCAGCAGCACCTTCAGGCCCCGCAGCCGGGCGTCCAGCGCGCTCTCCTGGACGCAGTAGTCGCCGGCCAGCCCGACGACCACCACCCTCGACACGCCCAGCTGTGCCAGCCGTTCACCGAGCACCGTGGCGGCCCGCCGCCCCGATGCCGGGTCACGCACCGAGAAGGCCGAGTAGCCGTCGCTGCCGTCGACCCCCTTGCGGATCACCTCACCCTTGACGATCAGGTCGGGATGGAACTGGGCGCCGGGGGTGTCCCCGACGCAGTGCGGCGGCCAGATCCCGCCGCCGGTGACGAAGTGCGGGGTCTCGTGCGGGTGCCAGTCCTGGCTGTAGAAGACCGGGGAGCCGGCGGCCACCGCCGCGGCGATCTCCGCATTGATCCCGGCGATGATCTGCTCACCGCCGGCCACGTAGAGGCTGCCGGCCGGATCGGTGAAGTCGTTCTGCACGTCCACGATCAGCAGGGCGGTCCCCGGCCCGTAACGCTGACTCATCGTCGTGTCCCCTCCGCCGCGCTCCGCCCTCGCGTCGCGGTGTACCCNCCTCTCCCGGTGTACCAATCTGTCCCGATGTACCCGTTCATCTCGATGCNCCCNTTTGTTCCGATACGCCCGCCTGTCCCGGCGTACCCGTCCGTTCGGTACGACCACACTGTCACATTTTCGACACGCCCGCGTCGATATCCCTGATCATGATGGTGTGTCGGCTTAGGTTCGCAGGATGCGTAGTCGAGACTACGGGCCGGACGTCCTGGCTCCCGCCGCCCGCCCGCGCCCGGTGCGCCCGCCGGAGGTCGAGCTCGAGCGTGACCTCGTGGTCGAGGACGTGGCCACCGGTTTCTGCGGGGCTGTGGTAGGCAGCGAGAACGGTGGGGTGACGCTGGAGGACCGCCACGGCATCCGGAGGGTCTTCCCCCTGGAACCCGGCGCCTTTCTGATCGAGGGCGCGCGGGTGACCCTCGTGCGCCCCCGCCGCGGGACCCCGGCCCCCGCGGCGCGCACCGCGTCCGGGTCCGTGGCGGTGCCCCGCCACCGGGCCAGGGTCGCGNGGGCGAGCCGTATCTACGTGGAGGGTCTGCACGACGCCGCCTTGGTCGAGCGGGTCTGGGGTGACGACCTGCGCATCGAGGGGGTGGTGGTGGAGAGCTTGGACGGGGTCGACGACCNGCCGTCGGTGGTCGCGGGGTTCCGCCCGGGGCCCGGCCGCCGGCTCGGCGTGTTGGTGGACCATCTCGTCCCGGGGTCGAAGGAGAGCCGGATTGCCGCCTCCGTCGCCGGTGACCACGTCCTGGTGACCGGTCATCCCTACATCGACATCTGGCAGGCGGTGAAGCCGGCGTCGGTCGGCATTCCCCGCTGGCCCGAGATTCCCCGCGGCCAGCCCTGGAAGGAAGGGGTCTGTCAGGCCCTCGGTGTGGAGGACCCGGCGCAGATGTGGCGCCGGATCCTGGCCTCGGTGGACAGCTACACCGACCTTGAGGTGGGCCTGCTCGGCGCGGTGGAACGACTGATCGACTTCGTCACCGGCTGACGGCCGGGCCCGGGCGGCCCCCGTACGCGCGCCGCGCAGCCGACCGCGTACGGTCACTTCCGGTGGGGACGGGCCCCCTCCGTAGGCGGGAGACACCGAATGCCGGCACGGATCAGACCATCGATCCTGCTTCGGATTGTCGGTGCGGCCGCCGTGGCCCTGGTCGCCGTGGCCCTGGTCGCCGGGGTGGCTCTGCATCTCGTGGTGGGCGGGTCCGCCGGGGCGGGCGCACCCGGCCCCCGGCCCGGCGTGGACGGGACCTCACCAACCGCCCTGTCCGGCCGGAAGGTCGTTCTCGATCCCGGGCACAACGGAGGAAACGGCGCCGCCGCGGGGTCGATCAACCGGCGGGTTCCGGCCGGCGGTTTCGACAAGGAATGCGACACCGTCGGCGCCGAGACCGACAGTGGTTACCCGGAGCACGCCTTCACCTTCGACGTCGNTGGGCGGGCGGCGGCCATTCTGCGCTCCCGGGGCGCGAGCGTGATCCTGACGCGCGACAACGACTCCGGGGTGGGCCCGTGCATCGACGAGCGGGCCCGCATCGGCAACCGGACCTCGGCCGACGCGGTGGTGTCGATACATGCCGACGGGGGACCGGCGGACGGGCGCGGCTTTCATGTCATCGCGCCCGCGCTCAGCCCGGACCGGGCCAACGCACCGATCCTCGCCCCGTCGGCACGTCTNGCGGCGATGGTGCGATCCGCCTTCGGCCGGGCCACCGGGCAGCCACTGGCGGACTACCTGGGCGAGGATGGTATGACGATCCGCTCCGATCTCGGTGGGCTCAACCTCTCGCGGGTGCCGAAGGTCTTCCTGGAGTGCGGCAACATGCGCAACCGCACCGATGCGGCCGAGCTCGCCGACCCGGCCTGGCGGGCCCGGGCGGCGGCGGGCCTTGTGGACGGGATCACGTCGTTCCTGCTGGGGGACGAGGCGTCCTCGCCCGGCCCGGGCTGACCCGGCTTCGTCCGGCGATGGGCGCGGCGGGCGGCCGGGCCCATCGCCGGATTTCCGGGCGGCCCACCGCCCACCGGCCGTCGCACACGCAGAGGGCCACCCGTGACGGGTGGCCCTCATAGGACAGCCAAAACGTTTCTCGCGGTGGGCGATACTGGGATTGAACCAGTGACCTCTACCGTGTCAAGGTAGCGCTCTCCCACTGAGCTAATCGCCCGCGAAAGGATCAGAGGCGGAGGCGGGAATCGAACCCGCGTACAGGGCTTTGCAGGCCCTTGCCTAAACCACTCGGCCACTCCGCCGTGGGAGGCCGCTGGGGACGGACCTCAAGCCTCTCTGCTCCCGAGCGGACGACGGGATTCGAACCCGCGACCCTCACCTTGGCAAGGTGATGCTCTACCAACTGAGCCACGTCCGCGCTGCTCCGCGCTTCTCGGCGGTGCAGGTAGCACTCTAGNGGNCGATCGGGCCAGACGTCGAACCGTCCGGCGGGCATCGCTGAGATGTTGCGTTGGGTCAAGGTTCTCCGGATGAACACCGGCTTTCGCCCACGGCACGTCCATGCGGCTGGCGGCCGTCGAGGGGCTGGTCCATGCCCTGGGCGGCGGGTCACCTCGGGCGGCGGTAGCGTGATCGGAATGAGCGAGACGAACGTGGCGGCTCGGGAGACGAGCCCTCTCGGGCGTGTGGCACCGTCACCCCCGTGGGATGCCTCCTCGTTCCTGCTCGCCGGCGGCCGGTTCGCGACCGAGGTCGTGGAGATCAGCGATGACGCCGCGGTGCTGGATCGAGATGGCTTCTGGGCGGTCGTCGTCGACTTCAAGGGGGCCGTCCGTTGCATCCGGTTCGCCGACGTGCGGCCGGCGCCTCCCGGTGGTGTCGCGGCGCTGCGGCGTGGCCCCTGGCTCGGACCGTCGCGAGCCGCATGGGCGACGACCATGAACCGGGCAGCCTACCTTGACGGGGTTGCGGCGATCCGTGAGCGCATCGCGGCGGGGGNGGNCTACCAGGTCAATCTCTGCCGATTGCTGTCGGCGCCCCTGTCGGCGCCCGCGGCGGAAGGCGCGGGGGGTCCCGGTGTCGGTGCCGCCGGTGTCGATCTCGGTGCCCTGGCGGCCGTCGTCGCCGCCGGCAATCCCGCGCCGTACGCGGTCGTCCTGGACGTGCCGGAGGCCGGGGTGCGCATCGTCGGCGCCTCCCCGGAGCTGTTCCTCTCCCGCCAGGGCGACGTCGTGAGCTCCAGGCCCATCAAGGGAACCGGTCGGACGGCGGCGGATCTGCGGGAGAAGGACGTCGCCGAGAACATCATGATTGTCGATCTTGTTCGCAACGATCTCGGGCGGGTTGCCCACCCGGGAAGCGTGACGGTGCCTTCACTCTGTGCTGTGGAGAAACACCCCGGTCTCGTGCACCTCGTCTCGACCGTCCGGGCCCGGCTGCGGCCGGGGGTGGGCTGGCGGGACCTCCTGGCGGCGACCTGCCCGCCCGGTTCCGTCTCCGGTGCGCCGAAGTCGAGTGCGCTGCGGATCATCCGAGAACTGGAACCGGCCTCTCGGGGCTACTACTGCGGGGGGATCGGCTGGGTGGATGCCGACCGGAACGTGGGTTGGCTGTCTGTTGGTATTCGTACGTTCTGGATCGAGGACGACCGGATCTGGTTCGGTACCGGCGCTGGTATCACGTGGGGGAGTGATCCGGACTCGGAGTGGNGTGAGACCGAGCTGAAGGCCGACCGGCTGGTGGGGCTGGCGAGCCGATCGGACGATAAGCCGGGCACCGGCGGTGGGCCGAGGACAAAAGGACCCGCCTGGCGGCGCTAGGCCGGCCAGGCGGGCGGGTGCTCTGTGTGTGACTGGTCTGTGTGTGACCGGGTGGAAGCTACCTCGGATGCAGGTGGGGAAGGGCCTCCCCTGGTCGCAAAATGCCCGCACCGGCTTGCCGGGATCGGACAGCGGTCCCGACCCCGGTGAGATCACCGCTCGGGGCCGCCCCAGATGAGGAGGGCGAGTTCGGCGTCAAGATCGATGATGTCGCTCNCCCCGCCGAGGGGGACGGCTGAATACGTCCGCCGTAGGAAGGCCAGCACCTCGGACCGCGGCATCTCGAACAGTGCATGCCCGGACGGGCTGGACAGGGACAGGCAGACGATCCGTCCCCCGGACTGGGCGGCAGGCCACACCTGCACGTCGCCATCCCCGGCAGGTCGGCGCACACCGTCGCTGAGGAGCTGGCGCGCGAATGTCCACTCCACGACCTCGTCCGCACCGGTGCGGAAGCCGATGCTGATCGCGTACGGATCGGCCGGCTCGTACCGGACGGTGGCGGCGACCGGCACGGGCGCCCCGCCGGGAACGACAAGGCGGAGGGCGAGTTCTGCGGTGATTGAATCGTGACGAATAGTCATCGGGCGGCCTCTCATGGTGCGATGGTGCGGGCGAGCACCCGTGTAACGGGATAGTTCCCTCTCCGAGTCCCGTTGGAAACAAGATTATGCCAAGACAACATCCGTTACGGTAGTTCGGGCGAGTTGCCTGGCCCGGAAGGGTGAACCTGCTTCGAGTGATCATGGTTCGGTTGACTATCGGACGGATCTTCCACTTATATCCTATAGATGATTACTGTCCGTAGCGTCCGAACGTCCCCGAGCGCNAGGTCATCCCGCCAAGGCCGTTCCCCCGTGAGCCTTCCCCATCGGGACCCTTCCCAACCACGGCCAGTCGCGGCGAACCTGACCCAGTCCGGCCACCGGACAGGACGGTGGACATCGCCCCATCCGTCCGTCGACCCCCCGCTGCCGCCCCCCTTCGTCGGCCCGTATCCCCGGCGTGTAGGGTGGTCCCACCGGCAAGGGCGTATAGCTCAGTGGTAGAGCGCTGCCTTCACACGGCAGAGGTCCGTGGTTCGAAACCACGTACGCCCACGCGATTGGGCTTGCCATGCTCCGCTCCCGGGCCGGGAGCTTGTTGTGCTCCCATGAGATATCTGTCCGATGGATGATCTTCGCGCCCCCCGCGATGCGGCGTTTTTCCTGGTCCGGGTGGGTTTGTCGGTGCCTGGGAGGGGCTACTCCAAACGGGTGGTGCAGCTCGGCGGTGTCCTCTCCCGCCGGCGGGACTCGGCACGTTTCCCCCGGTGGCAGGCCGTCTCGGTCCCGTCCGAGGTCTGCCCGGGTGTGCCCCCGGCCCTCGCGGCGTGCTGTGGCTCGAAGGGTGGTCGGAGCTGTCCGCCCCCGGTGGGGCGCCTGCCTCGGGGAGTGGTGCGAAATATCCCCGATTGGCCGGTTTCTGGGTGTCTGGGCTGCGACGTCGTGGGCTGGCGACGAATCGACATCTACCCCCACTTTGGTGGGGACATCGCCGATGGAGGCGGATCCCGGAGGGGGTCCCGGCCGATGCTCCAGCCCGGGAGACAGTGTGGGCGACGAGCGCGTCGATACCTCGACCCGGGGTCGGCTCCGAGCCTCGTTCTTCACGGAAAGTGACGTCCAAGCCCGCGTCGCCGTGCCCCTGGGTGCATCGCGCGAGCCGCCACCGCGATGCGTCGCGGCCCTTGGGAGCGGGCCTGTCCACCTTTCGGGCGCATGCTGTTGATTCGTGGTGCCCGTGGAGTTCCGCGTGCTGGAGATGGTCGCCGCCGTGCGTCGCCGTGGAACGATTCCGGTGGTCGTTGATATACCGGTTGGTCCATGGTTGATCGGCATCGTTGTGCGTCCCGCCCCTTTCCGCAGGTCACTGGTTTGCGAGCGGGGTCCACGCCGGGTCCGATTGGCGTTTTCCCCCATGAAGGTGCCGCTGACGCTGTACAGATCGGCTTAACGTCCGCTAAGCTGGTCGGGCAGGGCGTAACGGGCTCGGGCTGTCGCAAGGTTGTCGTGATGGCTTCTCGCGGGGTTGCGCCGGGAGGGCTCCTCTCGGTCGCGGACCTCTCGTGCGCATCATCCGCGCGTCAGATCCAGGGCGCCGTGGTTCGAAACCGATTACGTCACTTGAGGGGGACTGGCGGCGACCCCCCCACGCCGTCAGTCTCCCTCTTCATGCGCCGGACCGCACCCGCACGCGAGCCTCCTCGCCTACCGGGGGCGTCTCTCGTCGCTCAGATCCTGATAAATTGACGAGATGATATTGCTCCCCCCCGGGGAGCTCGTCCCGGGGAGGCGGTGCCCTTGCTGACGGCCGAGCAGGTTCCGGTGTCCATGGCCCGCTCGATGGGCGCTGCCTGCGTGTTCACTCGGCTCGGCCGGGGCGGCGTCGTGGCGGTCGCCCCGTGACGGCCGAGCTCTCACCCGAGGGGGTTCCCCTGGAGGAGCAGGCGGGGGNCGGCGGTCCGGATGCTTTCCAGCGGCTCTACACCCCGCATCGCATGGCTTATATCAGGGGTGAGGGCCGCTCCCGTGACGATGAATGCCCATTCTGCTCCATTGTCGGGATGTCCGACGAGGACGGCCTCGTGGTTGCCCGGGGTAAAAGCGTCTACGCGGTCCTCAACCTGTACCCCTACAATGCCGGACACCTTCTCGTCGTGCCCTATCGCCACGTCGCGGACTACGCCGACATGGACCCCGAAGAGATCGTCGAGATGGCATTCTTCGTTNAGCACGCGCTCCGTGCGCTGCGGGCCGCCAGCGGGGCCCACGGGTTCAACACCGGCATGAACCTGGGGGATGTCGCCGGCGCCGGGATCGCCTCGCACGTGCATCAGCACGTGGTGCCGCGGTGGGGCGGTGACACGAACTTCATGCCCGTGGTGGGCGCGACCAGGGTGCTGCCCGCCCTGCTCGGGCAGACCAGGCAGATGCTCGCCCAGGCCTGGGCGCAGACCGCGTCCGACGAGCAGGGCGGATAGCGCCGGGCCCGGTGGAGGCCGCAGCCGGGTCGGGGCGCCCCCGTCGGGGCTGCCCGCCGCACCGGGTCCCGCCCGGCGTCCTGCCCGGTGCGGCGGGTGTGCGGTCACGGATGTCTCCCGTCGGCGATCCTTCCTGAGTTGGGCCGAAGGTTGCCAGTCGTCCGCCTTTCCCGCTTTATGTCCGATTCCTGCTTTATGCCGATTTTTTCGCTTCACGCCGACAGGGCATCCCCAAGCTGTGGTGGCATCGGCTCGTAGCCGCGATGGTTCCGCGTGAAGCTACCCGTGCCGTGGCTCAAGGATCGTAGTTCAATCGCATATCTGATCATTTCGCTCGCAGGGACCTCTGCGTGAATGACCGCCCGGGGGGTGGCCCTGGGCCTGCCAGGGATGGGTTCCATCCCGACGACCCGTCCTCGGCGAGTGGACAGGTCGCCCATCACGGCCCCGACGTACTCGTCGGGTACCAGGACGTCAACGGCCAGGATCGGCTCGAGCACGACGACGCCGGCGGCCCGGGCCGCGTCCTTGAGCGCCAGTGCGCCGGCGATCTGAAAGGCCATGTCCGAGGAGTCGACGCTGTGCGCCTTGCCGTCAACGAGGCGGACCCGTAGATCAACCATGGGATGGCCGGTGCGGACGCCCTGCGCCATCTGCGCCCGGACGCCCTTCTCCACCGACGGGATGAAGGCCCGGGGAACCGCGCCGCCGACCACCTCATCGACGAACTCGAAGCCCCCGCCCGCCGGGAGCGGTTCGACCTCGATCTGGCATACCGCGAACTGACCGTGCCCACCGGACTGCTTGACCTGACGGCCGAGTCCGCGTGCCGGGGCACGCAGTGTCTCCCGCAGCGGGATCCGGGGCGCGATCCGGTCCACCGCGGCGCCGTAGCGCTGGGCGAGCCGTTCCAGGACCGCGTCGCTGTGGGCCTCGCCCATGCACCACAGGACGAGTTGGGCGGTCTCGGGGTTCTGCTCGATCCGTAGCGTCGGGTCCTCCACGGCCAGCCGGCCGAGTGCGGTCGACAGCCTGTCCTCGTCCGCGCGGCTTCGGGCACTGATCGCGACGGGGAGCTGCGGTTCGGGCATCGACCATGCGGGCAGGTAGCGCGGGTCGTCGCGATCGGAGAGGGTGTCGCCGGTCTCGGCGGTGCTGAGCTTCGTCACCACGCAGATGCCGCCGGCCGGGCACTCGCCCACCGTGTGCAGAACCGAGCCGTACGGCCGGGAGAGCGCCCCGACCTGCTCGTCGTCGTCGTGGTCGGCGTGCCTGGCCGTGGCTCTGCCGTGCCCGCTGACGTGCACCGCATCGTCGGGATGCAGCGTGCCGGAGAACACCCGAATCACCGACATCCGGCCCACGTAAGGGTCCGTGGTCGTCTTCACGACCTCGGCCACGAGCGGCCCGGCCGGATCACCGTGGCTCTGCTCGCAGGGGGAGCCGTCAGGGCGGCTCACCGGCGGCAGGAGATGCTCCCGCGGCGAGGGGAACCCCTGCACGAACAGGTCCAGCAGCTCGACGGAGCCGAAACCGCCGGCCCGATCGACGCCCCGATCGCTCCCTGCACCGGCGCCCGGACCCGAGGTCGAACCCGGAAGCAGACCGGCCGGCAACACCGGGAAGAACGTCCCGCGGGCGACCGCGGTCTCCAGATCGCCGAGCAGGAGCTTGGTGTCGGGCTCATCACCGGACAGGTACCGGTCGAGGAGGGCCTCGTCCTCGCTCTCAGCGATGATCCCCTCGACCAGGGCGGCGCGGGCGGAGGCGTACCGGCCGGTGAGGTCGGCCGGGGTGGCGAGTTCCCGGCAGCCGCCGTCCGGGTACTCCCGCACCCGCCCGGACAGCAGATCCACCAGCCGCATCGAGGCGCCGGCCTCCCGCTCGGGCAGGTAGGCCGGCAGCACACCGGCCCCGAAGGCCCGTTGGCAGCCCTCGACGGCCGCCGCGAAATCGGCCCGGGGATGGTCGAGATGGGTGAGCACGATCGCGCGGGGCATGCCGACCCCGGCGCACTCCGCCCACACCATGCCGGTCGCGCCATCCACCCCGTCGATCGCGCTGACGACGAACAGAGCGGCGTCGGCGGCCCGCAGGCCCGCCCGCAGCTCGCCCACGAAGTCGGGATAGCCCGGGGTGTCCAGAAGATTGATCGTGAGCCCGCGATGACTGACCGAACACAGGGTGAGGCTGACCGACCGTGCCGGGCGACGCTCGGGATCGGCATGGCCGACGTAGCTGGTCTGGGCGGTCTGACGGTCGCCGTTCTGGCGGTCCGGCGGCCCGGCGGTGGCGAGTAGACGGTCCACCAGAGCCGTCTTGCCCGCGCCGGTGTGGCCTACCAGGACGACGTTGCGCACATCGCACGAGGCTGATGACATCCTCGCCTCCTTGACTGGGAGGTAACGGCCTGTTCGGTAACGGCAGAGTCCTCCCCNGTTACCTGGGACACAAGCCCGAGGGCGGCCGTGGTCGGGAATGCGCGGATCGTGGCGGCTGTACTGTGAAGACCGCCCGAAGTCGGGCGCACGCGGGACGACCACGCGGGACGACGGGACGGACATGCTCGCTAGCAAGGCACGACCGCAGATCCAGAAGTTGCTCGACCCGGTGAGCCAGTGGGCCGCCCGGTCGTCGGTGTCGCCGGATGTCGTGACGATCATCGGCATGGTCGGGGTCGCGGGCGGGGCTCTGGGGTTCTTCACCCGCGGGGTGTTCTTCCTCGGCACCGTGGTAGTCACGCTGTTCGTCTTCTCGGACCTGATCGACGGGGTCATCGCCCGCGCCCGCGGCATCTCCTCCAAGTGGGGGGCCTTTCTCGACTCCACGTCCGACCGGGTCGGCGACGGCGCGATCTTCGGATCGCTCGTCCTCTGGTACGCCGGCGACGGCGATTCCCTGCCGTTGGCGGGTGCGGCCCTGATCTGCCTGGTCGCCGGGTCGATCACCTCGTACGTCAAGGCCCGCGCCGAGGGACTCGGCTTCACCTGTGACGTGGGGTTCGCCGAACGGGGCGAGCGGTTGCTGATCCTGCTGGTCGCCGCCGGGCTGTACGGCCTCGGGGTGCCCTACCTCCTGCCCGCGGCGCTGTGGTTCCTCGTCGGTGCCACCACGCTGACGGTCGTCCAGCGGGTCGTCCACGTCTACCGGCAGTGGTACCGTGCGGGGGACCCTCCCTCCCCGTTGACGTCAAGGGCGGCCCCGACCACCGCGTCCCGGACCACGGCTGCGTCCCGGAGCGCGACCACCTTCGGCCCCGGCCGCAACGGCCGCTGAGCGGTCATCGAGACGACCCGACGAAGAGCCGAGCGTTGACGACGGGCGTGCGGGCGACGGCGGCTGGGCGGGCGGCGGCAGCCGGGCGGTTCACCGACCTCGCCTACGCGCTGGGCTGGCGCGGCGTCCGGCTGCTCCCGCAGCCCGTGGCCGCCGCGGCGTTCCGGTTCGGCGCCGACCTGGCCTACCGCCGCGACGGGCGGGGGGTGCGCCGGCTGCGGTCGAATCTCGCCCGGGTGGCGCCGCCGGGAACCGATCTGGACCGGTTGACCCGGGCGGCGATGCGCTCCTACGCGCGGTACTGGCTGGAGGTGTTCCGCTTCCGAGAGATCGGTCTGGACCGTGTCGTCGGCCGGCTGCGGCTGCTGGACCAGTATCGGTTGTGGGATGCGCACGCCCGCGGGAAAGGGACCATCGTGGCGCTGCCGCACATGGGCAACTGGGAGCAGGCGGGCGCCTGGCTGGTGGCGAATGGCGTGCCGTTCACGACCGTCGCCGAACGCCTGCGGCCGGAGGCGCTCTTCGAGCGGTTCTTGGCCTTCCGCTCGGAACTCGGCATGGAGGTCGTCCCGCTGACCGGCGGGCAGGCTCCTCCGTTCGACCTGCTCACCGAGCGCCTGCTGGCCGGGGGGATGCTCTGCCTGCTCGCGGACCGGGATCTCTCCCGTGGCGGGATCCCGGTGAGGTTCTTCGGCGCCACGGCCACCATGCCCGGCGGGCCCGCGGCGCTCGCGTTGCGCACCGGAGCGGCGCTGCTGCCCGCCACGCTCTGGTTCGACCATGACGGGTGGAGCGGGCGGATCCATCCCGCCGTCGAGCCGAGCGACATCCCGACGATGACGCAGGGACTCGCGGACGCCTTCGCCGCCGGCGTTGCCGCGCACCCCGCGGACTGGCACATGCTCCAGCGGATCTGGCGCGACGACGGATGACGCCGCCGTGAAGATCGGTCTGGCCTGCCCCTATGCCTGGGACGTACCGGGCGGGGTCCAGGCGCACGTGCGTGACCTCGCCGAGACCCTGATCGCCGCCGGTCACGAGGTGTCCGTCATCACCCCGGTGGACGACGAACGGACCCTGCCGCCCTACGCGGTGGACGCGGGTCGGGCGTTACCGCTGCCCTACAACGGCTCCGTCGCCCGGCTCCTGATGGGCCCGGTCTCGGCCGCCCGGGTCCGCCGTTGGCTGCGTGAGCACGACTTCGATGTCCTGCACGCCCACGAACCGACCGCGCCCAGCGTCAGCCTCCTGGCCTGCATGCTGGCCGATGGACCGATCGTCGCCACCTTCCACACCGCCAACCCCCGGTCGCGGTTCCTCACCGCGGCCCAGGGCGCGCTGCAGCCGTCGTTCGAGAAGCTGCGGGCTCGGATCGCGGTCTCCGAGGCGGCCCGGCGCACCCTCGTCGAGCATCTGGGCGCCGACGCCATCCTGATCCCGAACGGGGTGGCGGTGCAGAACTTCGCCGGCGCCCGGCCCCTGCCCGACTACGACGACGGGCGGCCCACCGTCGTGTTCCTCGGGCGTATCGACGAGCCGCGCAAGGGCCTTGACGTGCTGCTCGCCGCCCTGCCTGCGCTCGCCGCCGAGATCGACGGTGTCCGGCTGCTGGTGGCGGGGCCCGGTGACGGGGCGGCGGTGCGGGCCCGGCTGGAGCCCACCCTGCGCTCGCGGGTCGACCTCGTCGGCATGGTCTCCGACGCTGACAAGCCCCGGGTTTTCGCCTCCGGGCAGGTCTACTGCGCCCCGAACACCGGTCAGGAGAGCTTCGGGATCGTGCTGCTCGAGGCGATGGCGACCGGGACCCCGGTGGTGGCCAGCGACATCGACGCCTTCCGCCGGGTCCTCGATGACGGGCGCGCCGGCAGGCTGTTCGACGTCGGCGATCCCGCGCGGCTGGCCGCGACCCTGGCCCAGGTGCTGCGTGATCCCGCCGGCGCCGCGCGGCTGGTGGAACGCGGTCGCGCCGTCGTCACCGCCTACGACTGGCGGGCCATCGCCGAGCGGATCGTCGGGGTGTACCAGATGGTCTCCGGGGACATGCGGGTGTCGGTCGCGACGGCGACGCGGTTGCCGGTCCGGGGCGACGCGAGGAGTGGTAACTGACCTGCCCCGGTACCAGAGCCACGTCACATTCGGCCGTTGGTTACGCTGCGCGGGATGACCGTCGTCGTGGTGGTGGTCGCCTTGGTGGTGGCGATCNCGACCTATCTGACCTGGCTGGCCACTCGGCTCGACCGACTCGCGGCCCGGGTCGCGGACGCCCGCGGTGGGCTGGTGGCGCACCTGGTCGCCCGCGCCGACGCCGCGCGCGAGCTGGCCCTGCGATGTGAGCTGGCCGAGCTGGGCGAGAGCGTGGCCCGGGCCCGAACGGCCTATCCGGACCTGCTCGCCGGGGGGGCGTTGGACGCCGCGGTCGAGCAGAGCGAGAATGCCCTGAGCCGGGCGTTACGGTCCGCCGAGGTCGCCGCGGCCGGCCAGCACCACCCCGCCGAGCTGCATGCGGTCGACTCCTGCGCGGCCCGGGTCGCGCTCGCCCGGCAGTTCCACAACGACGCGGTCCGCGACCTGCGGGCACTCGCCGGTCGACGCGTGGTGCGGATGGCGCACCTGGCCGGCCGCCGGCCGCCGGCCAGCTACTTCGAGATCGACGACGCCCTGCCGATCCGTGGCGAGGGCGTCCCTCGCGACGACCTGCCGGGGCTGGCCTCCTGATGGCCCGGCCGGTCGCGAGATCGCCGTACCATGGAAAACCGACCCACCCGTACGGGAACCATCCGGTGGGGTAGCCGACATGCAGGTGCCAGACATGCCGGTACCCAGCGGCCCTGGCGACCCGACCCAGTGAAAAGAGACGGCACATCATGTCCGAGGGCCAGACTGCCCCCGCCGCCGGCCCGGCGACCGACTCCGCCCGGCATGCCGGTACCGCCCGCGTCAAGCGCGGCATGGCGGAGATGCTCAAGGGCGGTGTGATCATGGATGTGGTCACCGCCGAGCAGGCCCGCATCGCCGAGGACGCCGGCGCCGTCGCGGTGATGGCGCTGGAGCGGGTTCCCGCCGACATCCGGGCGCAGGGTGGGGTGGCGCGGATGAGTGATCCCGACATGATCTCGGAGATCATCGAGGCGGTCTCCATCCCGGTCATGGCCAAGGCCCGGATCGGGCATTTCGTCGAGGCACAGGTGCTGCAGGCGCTCGGGGTGGACTACGTCGACGAGTCCGAGGTTCTCACGCCTGCCGACCCGCACCACCACATCGACAAGTGGCGCTTCACGGTGCCGTTCGTCTGCGGAGCCACCAACCTGGGGGAGGCGCTGCGCCGGATCGCCGAGGGCGCGGCGATGATCCGTTCCAAGGGTGAGGCGGGCACCGGCGAGGNGTCCAACGCCGTGGTGCACATGCGTACCATCCGGGCGGAGATCGCCCGGCTGTCGGGGCTGCCCGCCGAGGAGCTCTACGCGGCGGCCAAGGAGCTGCGCGCCCCGGTCGAGCTGGTCGCCGAGGTGGCCCGGCTCGGTCGGCTGCCCGTCGTGCTGTTCACCGCCGGCGGTATCGCCACCCCGGCGGACGCGGCGCTGATGATGCAGCTCGGCGCGGACGGGGTGTTCGTCGGGTCCGGGATCTTCAAGTCCGGGGACCCGGCGCGCCGCGCTCGGGCCATCGTCGAGGCGACCACCATGTTCAAGGACCCCGACGTTCTGGTGAAGGTCTCCCGGGGCCTTGGCGAGGCGATGGTGGGCATCAACGTCACCGAGCTTCCCCCGGAAGCCCGCTACGCCGACCGCGGCTGGTGAGTGGCCCGCGGATCGGCATCCTCGCGTTGCAGGGGGATGTGCGCGAGCACGCCCGGGCGCTCACCGAGGCCGGCGCGCGGCCGGTGGCGGTGCGCCACGCGGTGGAGCTCGCCGAGGTCGACGGGCTCGTCCTGCCCGGAGGTGAATCCACCACGATCGGCCGGTTGCTGCGCGTGTTCGAGCTGTTGGAGCCGTTGCGGGCGGCGGTGGCCGCGGGGTTGCCCGTGTTCGGTTCATGTGCTGGCATGATCCTGCTTGCGCGGGACGTCGTGGGCGGTCGGCCGGATCAACCACTGATCGGCGGACTGGACATCGTCGTCCGGCGTAACGCCTTCGGCCGGCAGGTGGACTCGTTCGAGGCACACCTCGAGGTCGTCGGGGTGGCGGGGCCACCTGTGCACGCGGTCTTCATCCGGGCACCATGGGTAGAAAAGGCAGGAGACGCGGTCGAGGTCCTGGCCCGTGTCGCCGAGGCGCCGGTGACGGTCCGCCAAGGACCGCTGCTGGCCACCGCGTTCCATCCGGAGCTGACCGGTGATGCCCGGGTGCACCGGCTATTCGTCGACAGCGTCCGATCGTCCGGGTCCGGTCGATGATCGGGCGCAAGAGAGGCAGGTCATGAGCGGCCACTCCAAGTGGGCGACCACCAAGCACAAGAAGGCGGTCATCGATGCCCGCCGGGGCAAGCTGTTCGCCAAACTGATCAAGACGGTCGAGGTGGCGGCCAAGACGGGCGGCGGAGACCCCGCGGGCAACCCGACGCTCGCCGACGCCATCGCCAAGGCGAAGTCGCAGTCCGTGCCGAACGACAACATCGAACGGGCCGTCAAGCGGGGTTCCGGCGAGCTCGCCGGTGGGGTGAACTACGAGGACATCACCTATGAGGCGTACGGCCCGGGCGGGGTGGCGATCCTCGTGGAGTGCCTGACCGACAACCGTAACCGGGCGGCGTCGGATGTCCGGGTGGCGATCACCCGTAACNGCGGCACGGTGGCCGACCCGGGGTCGGTGTCGTACCTGTTCAACCGCAAGGGTGTCGTGCTTATCGAGAAGACCGCCGGCCTCACCGAGGACGACGTACTGCTCGCTGTGCTCGACGCCGGCGCGGAGGAGGTCAACGACGTCGGGGAGGCCTTCGAGGTGGTCTCCGAGGCGACCGATCTGCACGCCGTGCGGGTGGCCGCCACCGATGCCGGCCTGGCGGTCACCTCCGCGGACATCTCCTGGCTGCCGAGTGTGAGCGTGTCGCTGGAGGCCGAACCCGCCGCCAAGGTCCTCAAGCTCATCGAGGCGGTCGAGGATCTCGATGACGTCCAGAACGTCTGGTTCAATGCCGACATCTCCGATGACGTGATGGAGCTCGTCGGCAGCTGATCGTCCTCTCGGGCGATCTGTTGGGCGTGTCGTGGATGTCCGGTTGTGCCGCCGCCCCTAGAATCGAACGAATGTTCTTGTGAACGTGCGGTCGGGAGGGTGGATGCGGGTGCTGGGGGTCGATCCGGGGCTGACCCGGTGTGGCCTGGGGGTCGTCGACGGTGGCCTCGGCATCCGGGCCCACCTGGTCGAGGTGGGGGTGGTGCGCNCCCCCGCCACCGCCGAGGTCGCCGAACGGTTGTGCGCCGTGTCCGATGGCATCGACGCCTGGCTCGATCGCACCCGCCCGGAGGCGGTCGCGGTCGAGAAGGTCTTCAGCCAGGCGAACATGCGTACCGTGATGGGCACCGCGCAGGCCGGGGCGGTCGCCATCGTGCTGGCCGCCCGGCGAGGCCTGCCGGTGGGTCTCTACACGCCCAGTGAGGTGAAGGCCGCGGTGACCGGCAGCGGCCGGGCGGACAAAGCGCAGGTCAGTTTTATGATCACCAGATTGCTCGGNCTGACCGAGGCGCCACGCCCGGCCGACGCGGCGGACGCCCTCGCGTTGGCGCTCTGCCACCTGTGGCGCGGGCCGGCGCTGGCCCGGTTCCGTTCCGCCGCGCCGGGCGGACCCACCCGATGATCGCGTCGTTGGCCGGCACGGTCACCGCGCTGACCCCGCTGTCCGCCGTCATCGAGGTCGGCGGGGTGGGCCTGCTCGTCCACTGCTCGCCGTCGACGCTGTCGCGGCTGCGGGTGGGGGAGTCCGCCTCCCTCGCCACCACCCTGATCGTGCGCGAGACCGAGCTGACCCTCTACGGCTTCGCCGACGCCGATGCGCGCGACGTCTTCGAGATCCTGCAGAGCGCGGCCGGGGTCGGGCCCAAGCTCGCCCAGGCCGTGCTCGGGGTGCACGATCCCGACACGGTGCGCCGCGCCGTCGCCGAGGAGGATCTCGCGGTGCTGACGAAGGTCCCCGGTATCGGGCGCAAGGGCGCGCAGCGCATCGTCCTGGACCTGCGGGACCGGCTCGGTCCGCCGGGTGACGGTGCGCCGCTGCCCGGCCCGCGCCTGACNTCGGGACCGGAACCGATGCCGGCCGATGCCGTCGGGGTCGCGGCGACCGTGCGGGAGGCGCTGGTGGGCCTGG
Organism: Frankia sp. CeD; assembly: GCF_000732115.1. Taxonomy (NCBI): domain Bacteria; kingdom Bacillati; phylum Actinomycetota; class Actinomycetes; order Frankiales; family Frankiaceae; genus Frankia; species Frankia sp. CeD. The sequence goes on along the minus strand of NZ_JPGU01000004.1, from coordinate 137,282 downwards.
GCTACTCGGGTCGTGAGGCCGACGCCGCCGTGTCCCGGGCGCTCGTGGTCCTGGCCGCGCCCGTCGGCGAGGGCGCCGCAGCCGGTGGCGAGCAGGCCGCCCCGGGCAAGGGAGACGTCCCGGGAAAGGAAGGCGCCCCGGGTTCCCGGGCCGGGGCCGACTCGGGAACCGGCGGCGCTCCGCCCGACACCGCGACCCTGCTGCGCGCGAGTCTTGCCGTGCTACGCAGGTGAGGGCCGTTATGACGCCGCCATGCGGCGCGCGACCGCGTCGGGCGGTGGTCAGCCGGGGCGGCGGTCGGTCGGAGCGGGGGTACGTCGAGGGGCGGGGGTACGCGGAGGTGGGACATGAGTGACGACGGCCTGGTGTCCGCCGCGGCGAGTCCCGAGGAGCGCGCCTTCGAGGCCGGGCTGCGTCCGCGCACCCTGGCCGAGTTCGTCGGCCAGCGTAAGGTGCGCGAGCAGCTCACAATCATGCTCGAGGGGGCGCGGGCGCGTGGTCGCCCGCCGGACCACGTCCTGCTGTCGGGCCCGCCCGGTCTGGGCAAGACCAGCCTTGCGATGATCATGGCGCAGGAGCTCGAGGTTCCGTTGCGGATGACCAGTGGGCCGGCGATCGAACGCGCCGGGGATCTCGTCGCGATCCTCACTGCCCTCTCCCCGGGAGAGGTCCTGTTCCTCGACGAGATTCACCGGATCGCCCGGCCAGCCGAGGAACTGCTCTACGCCGCGATGGAGGACTTCCGGGTTGACGTCATCCTGGGCAAGGGCCCGGGCGCGACCGCGATCCCCCTCGACGTGTCGCCATTCACGCTGGTCGGGGCCACCACCCGGTCGGGCCTGCTGACCGGCCCGCTGCGGGATCGGTTCGGGTTCACCGCCCATCTGGACTTCTACGACGCCGACGAGCTCGCCCGGGTGCTGACTCGCTCGGCCGGCCTGCTGGGGGTCNCCCTCACCGCCGAGGGAGCCGCCGAGGTCGCTGGCCGGTCGCGTGGTACGCCCCGCATCGCCAACCGGTTGCTGCGCCGGGTGCGCGACTACGCGGAGGTGCGGGCCGACGGCGTGGTCACCCGCGAGATCGCCCAGGCGGCGCTGCGGATCTACGACGTCGACGGGCTCGGACTGGACCGTCTCGACCGGGCCGTGCTGGAGGCGCTGGTCACCCGGTTCGGCGGCGGTCCGGTCGGGCTCACCACGCTCGCCGTGTCGGTCGGGGAGGAACCGGAGACGGTGGAGGACGTGGCCGAGCCGTTCCTGCTGCGTGCCGGCCTGCTGATCCGTACCGCCCGGGGCCGGATGGCCACTCCCGCCGCCTTCGAGCACCTCGGTCTGGANCCCGTCACCGATCCGCTCGGTCGTACCCAGGTCTCGCTGTTCACCGAGGGAGAATGACTGTGAGAGGGTCGGTCGGCCGGGGAGTAGTCACTGAAGGTGATTACTCCGTCCGGGATGAGTCGTCCCCGTAGCATCGGCCATTCCGGCCGGAGGAGGTCCTGTGTGCCGGGCACAACCGCCCTGCCCACCACAGGCATCCGATCGATACGTACGATCGCCGCAACACATCAGGAGGGCAGGACGTGCACGTACTCGTGGCAGCTTCGGTGGCGGCCGGCAAGGACGGGGGCAGTTCGATCAGCGGGCTTCTGTTCCCGCTGATCCTCATCCTGGTGATCGTCTACTTCTTCTCGATGCAGCGGCGCCGCGCCAAGGCGCAACAGCAGCAGATATCGCGGATCGTTCCCGGTACCCTGGTGATGACCACCGCTGGTCTCTACGCCACGGTCGTCGAGATGGAGGACGGCGACCTCCTGCTGGAGGTTGCGCCCGATGTCGTCTGCCGCTTCTCGCGCAGCGCGGTCGCTCGGGTGATCAGTACGCCCGGCGGAGCCGGGGACGGCGGGGAGTCCTCCGGGGAACCCCGGTCACACGACGACGGTTCCGACGGCCCCGGTGGCGCCGAGGCGTCGCATCCCGGCGGTGGCCTCCCCGGTGGGGACGGCGGCACGGGCGGTGAAACGACACACCCGCCCCGCAAGGAGCTGTGATCGCCGGTCACCTGACCGAGCACTACCGTTCGGGGAGCGGAACGCACCCTCGGTGACATTCGTTCGGATACTTTGGGCACCGCCGGTCCGGGCAGCGGCGAGACGAACGAGCGCCGGCACACCGGCGCGTGAGGAAGGGACTCGCAGGTGGCACGCGGCTCGGCACGGGTACCCAGGGGGATCTCCGTCTGGACCCGGCTGGGGATCCTCGGCGGTCTGATCGTCGTCCTCTACGGCCTCATGGCCGCTACCGGAAACTGGAAGCCCCGGCTCGGGCTCGACCTGCAGGGCGGGACGAGCGTCATCCTCACGCCTCGTGCCACGCAGGGAAACAACGTCGACAGTGGTGCCGTCAACCAGGCCGTCGACATCATCCGGCAGCGCGTTGACGGCTTGGGCGTCGCCGAGTCCGAGGTTCATCGTACCGGCAACCAGATCGAGATCTCGGTGCCCGGCCGCGGCCGCAACGACGTCGTGGATCTGGTCGGGCAGACCGCTGAACTGCGTTTCCGTGAGGTCGCCACGTCCGGCCAGGCCACCCCGGTGCCCACCCCCACTGGGGCGGCCTCCGCACCCACGCCGGGTGCGACGGGCCAGCCGGCCCCGACGGCCGGCCAGAGCACGCCGAGCATCGCGCCGTCANCCCCGGCNCCCGCCGCGTCGAACAAACCGGCCGCGCTCGGTGACGGCACGGGCCGCGGCCTGATCGCCCAGCCGGTGTCGCTGACCGCCGCGGGCACACCCGCGGTGGGCGCGGCCTCGGCTTCTCCGGTGGCCTCGGCTTCTCCGGCCCCGGCCCCCGCGCCGGCGGCGACCGGGTCGACCGGGTCGACCGGGGACAGCCCGCCTGCCGACGTGTTCGCTCGCTACGAGTCGCTGACGTGCGCAGCGGCCGACGTCCGCAAAGCCTCGGTCAGCACCGACCGCCCGCAGGACTGGACCGCCGCCTGTGACCGGACCGGGACGACGAAGTACCTGCTCAAGCCGGCCACGGTGGTCGGGACGGATGTGAAGACCGCCTCCGCGGGCCTGCAGGGCGGCGGCGGGACCACGGGCATCACCACCGGGCAGTGGGTCGTGAACGTCGAGTTCACCGGTCCGGGCCAGAACAAGTTCACCAAGCTGACCGAGAGCACGATCGGCAAGCAGGTTGCGATCGTGCTCGACGGGGTGGTGCAGTCCGCGCCGCAGACCAACGAGCGCATCCCCGGATCGGCCCAGATCTCCGGCGGCTTCAGCCAGTCCGACGCCGAGGACCTCGCCAACGTGCTGCGCTACGGTGCCCTTCCCCTGGCCTTCGAGCGCTCCCAGGCCGAGTCCATCTCGCCGACCCTCGGTCGTGACTCGCTGCACGGCGGACTGCTCGCCGGCGCCATCGGACTCGTTCTCGTCATCGCCTACTCCTTCCTGTACTACCGGGCGCTGGGCATGGTCGTGATCATCTCCCTCGCCGTCAGCGGTCTGCTGATCTACGCCTCGGTGGTGCTGCTCGGCGTGGCGATCGGGTTCACGCTGACCCTGGCCGGCATCGCCGGCCTGATCGTGTCGATCGGTGTCACGGCGGACTCGTTCGTGGTCTACTTCGAACGGATCAAAGACGAGGTCCGGGCCGGTCGCACGGTCCGGGCGGCCACGGATCGTGCCTGGCCCGCCGCGCGGCGCACGATGCTCTCCGCGGACACGGTTTCCTTCCTGGCCGCCGCGGTCCTCTACATCCTGTCGATCGGCTCGGTGCGCGGCTTCGCCTTTACGCTCGGGCTGTCGACGTTGAGCGATGTCGTGATCATGTTTATCTTCACCCGGCCGTTGGTGACGTTGCTGGTGCGGCGCAGACTGTTCTCGGTCAGCCGGTACTCGGGCCTGAGTCCGAAGACCCTCGGCGGGCGTGGCGGTGGCGTGGCGCCGGCCGCTTCCACCCGGGCGCGACTGGCCAAGCGGCCGGCGCCGGCCGGGCAGAGGCGGGAGAGCTGAGATGGCACTGGTCGGGCGGATCTACCGCAGCGACTTCAACGTCGACTTCGTCGGCCGGCGCAAGGCCTGGTATGCCGTCTCCGGCGTCGTGGTCGCCGTCTGCATCATCAGCATGATCTTCCGTGGCTTCACCTTCGGTATCGAGTTCTCCGGTGGCGCGGTCTTCCAGCTACCCAGCGGTGGCGGTACCGTCGCGCAGGTCGAGGACACGCTGTCCGGCATCGGGCTCGACCCGGCGGACAGTGTGGTCCAGCAACTGGAGACCTCCCACCAGTTCCGGATCCAGACGCCGACCCTCTCCGACGCCCAGACCCGTGAGCTGACCGGCGCGTTGGCCAAGCGCTTCTCGGTGTCGAACCCGGACCGCGACATCGCCGTGTCGACCGTCGGCTCGTCCTGGGGATCGACGATCACGAACAAGGCCCTCCAGGGCCTGGCCGTCTTCCTCGTGCTCGTCGTGATCTACCTCTCGGTACGGTTCGAGTGGAGGATGGCGCTCGCGGCGATGGCCGCTCTTGTTCACGACCTCGTCGTCACCATGGGTGTCTACTCGCTGGTAGGTTTCGAGGTGACGCCGTCGACGGTCATCGCCGTGCTGACGATCCTCGGATTCTCCCTGTACGACACGGTGGTGGTGTTCGACCGGGTGCGGGAGAACACCGCGGGCATGGGCACGTCGACGCGGCGGACCTACGCGGAGGCGACGAACGACGCGCTCAACGAGACGTTGGTGCGTTCACTGAACACCTCCCTCATCGCCCTCATCCCGGTCGCATCCCTCCTCTTCGTCGGCGCCGGTCTGCTCGGTGCCGGCACGCTGAAGGACCTCGCGCTCGCCCAGTTCGTCGGTATCGCCTCCGGTACATACTCCTCCCTGTTCTTTGCCACGCCGCTGCTCGTCGACCTCAAGCGCGGCGATCCCGCCGTGCGGGCGCTGGATGCGCGGGTCGCCCGTGAGCGCGCCAGGCGGGTCCGGGCCGCCGCGGGTGTGCCGGGCACGGCTGTTCCCGCCGGCGCGGCGGTCGATCCGGCCGGCTGGGGTGAGGACGCTCCCGTCTCCGGCGCGCGTGAACCGGTTCCGGCCGGGGCGAACCTGGGCGGTGCCGCCCGACGACCGTCGGGCGCGCCCCCTGCCCGGCGCGCCGCGGGGCGCAAACCCGGGCGGCGCGGACGGCCGAGCGGTAAGAAACGCCGGTGAGCCAGGTCGCCGGCCGCGCGGATCTGGGCGGGGCTCCGATCGGGTGGCCGCGGATCTCCGGACGATCTTGATGTCGGGACGATCCTGATGTCCGGGCAACCCTGAAGTCCAGACGACCCTGAAGGTGGGAGAAGCGGCACGATGACGAGCATCGACGACGCACCGCAGCGGTCCGCCGCGCACGACGCGGTCGCCGAGGTCCTGCGTGGCCACATCCGCGACATTCCCGACTGGCCGCAGCCAGGGGTCGTGTTCAAAGACATCACCCCGCTGCTCGCGACGCCGACCGCCTTCGGGGTGGTCATCGGTGCGCTGGCGGACGCGGCCCGGGCGCTGGGGGCCACCACGATCGCCGGCATCGAGGCGCGGGGCTTCCTGCTAGCCGCGCCGGTCGCGGACCGGCTGGGCACCGGCCTCGTGCCGATCCGTAAGCAGGGCAAGCTGCCGGGGCCGACCCGAAGCGCCTCCTACGACCTGGAGTACGGCGCCGCCACGATCGAGATCCACGCCGACGCGGTGCACGACGGCGACCGGGTCCTGCTCGTTGACGACGTGTTGGCCACCGGTGGCACCGCGGCCGCCGCACACAGCCTGCTCGCGGCTGGTGGCGGGGAGGTCGTGGGGCTGGCGGTCCTCATGGAGCTGTCCTTCCTACCGGGCCGTGATCGGGTCGCGCCGCTCGATGTCGTCTCCCTTCTGACGATTTGACCTCGCCCGGGCGAGGTCCGCGGAAGGCTTCTGACCAGTGCGGCGTTAGGCTCGGTGTCTAGTCCTTACGCAGGAGCGGTCCGTGCCCGAGGCAGCGCCGGTGACCACCGGAGTTTCGCAGCCCGCCGTCACTCCCTTCCGGGAGCCCCGGCCGGTGGGCGATGCCGCGCGGGCCACCGCCGGATCGGCGGCGCGTGAGTCGGCAGTCCACGGGCCGGCAGTCCACGGGCCGGCAGTCCACGGGCCGGCAGTCCACGGGCCGGCAGTCCACGGGCCGGCACAGCCGCCGGCTGCGGATGGTGGCGACGTCCGCGGGCAGGAGCCGCCGGGTGGATCCCCGGGGGGGTCCGAGCTGGTCACCGCGGTCGGCATGGGACGGCGTCCCGAGGACGGTTCCCCGGTCGTCCCCCGGTTGGGGCACGAGTCGCCGCCGCTGCCGCGTCGGGTACGCGGTCGGCTCTCCCGCCTTGCGACGCACCGGGCGACGCCTCCCTCGGCTCTCGACCCGGTGCTGCGTGGGCTGCTCGCGAACCACCCGCGCGCCGACATCGCCCAGGTGCAGCAGGCGTTCGAGGTCGCCGACGCCGCGCACGCCGGCCAGGTGCGCTTCTCCGGCCACCCGTACATCACTCATCCGATCGCGGTCGCGAGCATCCTCGCCGATCTGGGGATGGACACCGCGACGCTGTCCGCGGCGTTGCTGCACGACACCCTCGAGGAGACGACGCTTACCGTCGATGCAATCCGGGACACCTTCGGTGACCATATCGCGCTCATCGTCGACGCGGTCAGCAAGCTCAACCGGGTCAAGGTCGGCGAGGCGGCCCAGGCGGAGACCATCCGCCGGATGGTCGTCGCGATGGCCCGCGACCCACGCGCGCTGGTGGTCAAGCTCGCCGACCGCCTGCACAACATGCGTACCCTGCGCTTTCTGCCCGAGCACAAGCAGGAACGCAAGGCTCGGGAGACGCTCGAGGTCTACGCCCCGCTCGCCCACCGGCTCGGCATGAACTCGTTGAAGTGGGAGCTGGAGGACCTCTCGTTCGCCGCGTTGTATCCGAAACGGTACGACGAGATCGTCCGGCTGGTCGCTGACCGGGCCCCGAGCCGGGACGTCTATCTGGCCGAGGTGATCGGGCAGGTACAGGTCGGCCTGCGGGACGCGCGGATCAAGGCGGTCGTCTCCGGGCGGCCGAAGCACTATTACTCGATCTACCAGAAGATGGTGGTGCGCGGCCGTTCCTTCGACGACATCTATGATCTGGTCGGCATCCGCGTCCTGGTCGACTCGGTCCGGGACTGCTATGCCACGCTGGGTACCGTGCACGCGACCTGGAAGCCGATTCCCGGCCGGTTCAAGGACTACATCGCGATGCCCAAGTTCAACATGTACCAGTCCTTGCACACGACGGTCATCGGTCCCGAGGGCAAACCGGTCGAGCTGCAGATCCGCACGCACGCGATGCACAACCGGGCCGAGTACGGCATTGCCGCGCACTGGAAGTACAAGGAGGACGGGGTTGCGGCCCGGCCCTCGGCGGGGACCCCGGAGGGCGGGCGGGCCGGTCGGCGCAAGGGCGGACCCGATGCGGACCTCATGACCTGGCTGCGTCAGGTGCTCGACTGGCAGCGGGAGACCGCGGACCCGGGAGAGTTCCTCGACAGCCTGCGGTTCGCCGCCGAGACCGACGAGGTTTTCGTCTTCACCCCCAAGGGCGACGTCATCCCGCTGCCTGCCGGGTCGACCTCGGTGGACTTCGCTTACGCGGTGCACACCGACATCGGCCACCAGTGCGTCGGGGCCCGGATCAACGGCCGTCTCGCGGCCCTGGACACCCCGCTGGACAACGGCGACGCGGTCGAGATCTTCACCTCGCGGGCCCATTCGGCCGGCCCGAGCGAGGACTGGTTGATGTTCGTCCGTTCGTCGCGGGCCAGGACGAAGATCCGCCAGTGGCACGCCCGTGGGCGCCGGGAGGACGCGATCGTCGCCGGCCGCGACGCGATCGGCCGCGCGATGCGCCGCCACGGCCTGCCGCTGTCCCGCCTGATGAGCGGGGACGCGCTGTTGAACCTGGCCAAGGACCTGCGCTACGCCGACGTGGCCGCCCTCTACGCGGCCGTGGGGGAGAACCACGTCAGCGCCCAGTNGGTGGTCTCGCGGCTGCTCGTGGCCCTCGGCGGTCCGGAGGGGGCCGAGGAGGACGCGGGTGAGACCGAGCTGCCGATCCGCACGCTGCGTCGCTCGACCGGGGAGGCGGGGGTGCTCGTCACCGGTGCTCCCGACGTGTGGACGAAGCTCGCCCGCTGCTGCACCCCCATGCCCGGCGACGAGATCGCCGGTTTCGTCACCCGGGGCAAGGGCGTGTCGGTCCACCGGACGGACTGCTCCAACCTGTCGGGGCTGCGCGGCGGGCCGCACGACCGCACGGTCCAGGTCGAGTGGGCGCCGTCGTCGGGCTCGGTGTTCCTCGTCGTGATCCAGGTCGAGGCGATGGACCGTACCAAACTACTTTCGGATGNCACCCGGGTACTGTCCGACCGGCACGTGAACATCCTGTCGGCGTCGGTGGCCACCACACGGGATCAGGTGGCGGTCAGCCGCTTCACGTTCGAGATGGGAGACGCCAAGCATCTCCGGCACATCCTGAGTGCGGTGCGTGCCATCGAGGGCGTATACGGCTGTTTCCGCGTTACCTCGGGCGTACAGGTCNAACGGGTCGAATCAGGGGGGTGCCGTGGATGCTGAGACCGTGGGTGCGGGTCTGCCGGCCGGCGGCGGTCTGACCCCCGCGCTGTCCCGGGCCGACGGCGGTGCCGACGAGGCCTCCCGGGCCCTGTCGGCGGCCCGGCAGGCGAGCGTGCGTCTCGCCCACCTGGCCCGGCGGATGGCGACACCGCGGATGTCCCAGGTGCCGCCGGAGCTGCGTGACATCGTCGAGGCGCATCGCGACTATCATCCGCGCGCCGACATCGGCCTGCTGGTGCACGCCTACGGCGTCGCCGAGCGGCTGCACGCCGGTCAGATGCGGCGCAGCGGGGATCCGTACATCAGCCATCCCCTCGCCGTCACCGAGGTCCTCGCGGAGCTGGGGGTGGACACGACTACCCTGATCGCTGCCCTGCTGCATGACACGGTCGAGGACACCGGGTACACCCTCGACTCCGTCACCCAGGAGTTCGGCGCGGAGGTGGCCAACCTCGTCGACGGTGTCACCAAGCTGGACAAGATGCGGTTCGGGGAGGCCGCGGAGGCCGAGACGCTGCGCAAGCTGATCGTGGCCTTGGCCCGGGACTACCGAGTACTGGTCATCAAGATCGCGGACCGGTTGCACAACATGCGCACGCTCGCCTTCATGTCCCCTCCCAAACAGGTGAAGATCTCCCGGGTCACGCTCGAGGTCCTGGCCCCGCTGGCCCACCGGCTCGGCGTCAGTGTGATCAAGCGAGAGCTGGAGGACCGGGCGTTCGCCGTGCTCCATCCCGCCGAGCACGCCCGGATTGCCGCCACGGTGGACGAGTTCACCGCCGCTGAGCGCGCGGCCGGAACCGTCGCGGCGCTGGTGGCACGGTTGCGAGCCGGGCTCGCGGGGGCTCGCATCGACGGCGCCGTCTCCATCCGGGTCAGCCACCTGTTCTCGATCTACAAGCGGGCTCAGGAGCGCAACCGGCCCGTCCAGGACTACACCGACCTCGTCCGCGTCCTCGTGCTCGTTGACGAGGTGACGGACTGTTACGCGGCGCTGGGTGTCATCCACGCCCTGTGGCGACCGGTGCCCGGCAGGCTGCGCGACTTCGTGGCTACCCCGAAGTTCAACATGTACCAGTCCCTGCACACGACGGTGACCGACGGCGCCGGCCGCTCCCTCGACATCCAGATCAGGACGCCGTCGATGCACCGGCTGGCCGAGACNGGGATCGTCNCCCGNCCGGTCGGCCCNGGCGNGGANGGCGCCCGCCTGGAGGGCCTGTCCTGGTTGCACAGCTTGCTGGACTGGCAGGAGGAGGTCGACTCGGACGAGTTCCTCGAGTCGCTGTCCTCAGACCTGGATGCCGACGAGGTGCTGGCGTTCACGCCCAAGGGCAGGATGCTCGCACTGCCGGCCCGGTCCTCCCCGGTGGACGTCGCCTACGCCGTGCACACCGACATCGGGCACCGGGCGATCGGCGCCCGGGTCAACGGTCGGCTCGTCCCGTTGCATACCCGGCTGCGCAACGGCGACGTCGTCGAGATCCTGACCTCCAACCTCCCCGGCGCGGGACCGTCGGAGGACTGGTTGCACTTCGTCAGGACCTCCCGGGCCCGGGTACGTATCCGGCGCCGGCTGGCCCGGCAGCGCAGGGACACCGCCGCCGGGGCGGCCGAGCCGGGCGTCACGACCACCCGGTCCGGGAGCGGCGGCGGGGCGCGGACCGCCGGCGGCGCGGACGGCGCCTCGTCGGGCCTGCCGTCGCCGACCCGTCCGATCGCCCGGCGTGGGATGCCCAGCCTCGCGGCCGTGGCAGACGACGGGGTGGGTGGTCGGGTGCCGGCGAGGCTGGCGCGATGTTGCCTTCCGCTGCCCGGAGACGTGGTCGTCGGCTTCGCGACGCACGGCAGCACCGTGTCTCTGCACCGCCGGGAGTGCATGAACGCCACCGAGGCGGGGTCGGACCGCGAGCGCGTCGCGGTGGCGACCTGGTCGGCACCACAGGCGCAGATTTTTCCCGCGGAGATCGCCGTCGAGGCGTTCGACCGCTACGGGCTGCTCGCGGACATCACCGAGGTGCTCTCGGAGATCTCGGCGTCCGTCCGCGCGGCCTCGACGACCACATCCGATGATCGGGTCGCGCATGCGCGTTTCACGATCGAGGTCACCGGGCCGGAGCAACTGGACAAGGTGCTCGGCGCCGTGCGCGGCGTCGGCGGTGTCTACGACTGCTACCGCGTGTGCCAGACCCAGGGGTCGTCGGCTCACGGCGCGCCCGCCGGGGACGGGTGAAGCCAGCGCAGGGCGGCGGTGGCACCGACCCGGGCGGGGGACCGCGGCAGCGGTAGGACCAACCGGTGGGTGAGACCAGGCTGGTTACGGGAGCAGGCCGGTCTTCTCCGGCCGGCGTGGGGTGCTGTCTCTTGCGCCCAGCGTGGCCTTTCCGCGCCGGAATGTACCCTCCCGATCAACCGGCGGTAAACGGCTTGCGACTGAACCGCCCATTCCGGGTGGATCCGGGTGGAATGTCACGCGGAGAATACGGACCATCCTNCCGGACGCCGNAAATTCAACGGCTACCGCCACTGATCGATGTAGGGTATCTTGCGTATCCATCGTTTTAGAGATGGGAGTGCGCGTGGGTCACCTTCAGGTCATCGTGAGTATCGACTCCCGGGAAAGCGCTGACCGTATCGGTAGGATCCTGGTGGAGGCGCGTCTGGTCGCCTGTTTCCAGGTGATCGGACCGATGAGCAGCACCTACCGCTGGAAGGGCCAGATCGAGCAGGCCGAGGAATGGCTCTGTCTGGCGAAAACGACCACCGAACGATTCGATGAGCTACATGAGCGGCTCGTGGTCCTCCACCCCTACGAAAATCCCGAGATCATTGCCACGCCGATCGTCGCCGGCCATGCCGACTATCTGGGCTGGATCAGCGCCGAGACGGCACCCACCGTCAGGTGAGTGCCCGCAGCTGCTCGTCGAACTCGCGCACGGCCTGGGTGTGCTGCCAGGGCCGCAGGTGCTCCCGGGCGCGGCGGATACGGGCCAGGCCCAGCGAGAAGTCCGTCTGGAGCACGATCGCGAGGGACTCGGCCGCGAAGTGGCAGGCCGCCTCGATCTCCCGCCGCTGGATGTGCACCTCCGCGATGTCGCTCATCAGCAACGACCGCTTCTTCGTCGCACCGGGAGCGGCCGCCCGCAGTGCCTCGGTGGCGGCGGCGTAGGCCGCGGCGGGTCGCCGTAGCCGCGTGTAGGTGGTGACCTTCAGGCCATCGAGCCGGCCCCGGTCGAAGAACTGCGTCCAGACCCGGTCCCCGTCGCTCTCACCCCGGTCGAAGGCATCCTGGGCACGGTCGAGGGCGGCCAGCGCCGCCCGGCCCTCGCCGCGAGCGGCCTGCTCCTCGGCCTCCCGGGCAGCCAGCCAGGCCCTGGTCATCACCGTGCTGCCCGTGGCGGCTCGCCGCTGGGCTTCACCGAGCAGCGCGCAGGCCTGGTCGTGGCGGCCACGGCTGGCGGTCTGGTAGCTCTCGTAACCGAGTACGCAGGCCCACAGGGCGTGGTCATCGGCCTCGCGGGCGGCCTCGATGGCCACCCGGTAGTAGGCGACGGCCGCGGGCAGGTCGTTCATGTCGAACGAGAGCCATCCGGCGAGCGCCGCCGTCTCCCCGGCGGTGGANGTCAGCTCACGGCGCACCGGGGACCGGCTCGTGGTCTCCAGCAGCTGACTGAGCCTGCTCAGATGCCCGGTGACCCGCTGTATCAGGATCCGGGCGGGAACGCGTTCCTCTAAGCCGTACAGCCCCGCGGTGAGCTGGCCCAGCTCGTTGACGAGCTCCGGGGTCACCGTGCTACGGCGACGCAGCGCCGCCGAGAGGCGCTCCCAGGGCGGGGTGTCCGTGACGCCGTTCATGGGCACGACGGCGACGCCGCCCGCCGCGGCGAAGAGCCGGAGAAAGTCCCGACGTTCCACGGGAATACCGTTCGTGTCGATCATGTCGGTGCCGGGGTGAAGTACGAGTGTGCCCGCGGCGCCCGTCTCGCAGGCCGCCTGTTCAAGGTTCATCGACGCGGCGACGGCCGTACCCTGACCGGTTCCGCCCCGCAGTGCTCCGACGGCGGCGGGAAGCGCTTCGTCATCCACGAAACCGAGCTCCGCCGACGACCGGCCGAATAGCGCCCGCAACAACCGCTGATAACGCAGGCTTGGTTTCTTGTCGCCCTTCTCCCACTTGCAGATCATGTTGCCGGTCACCCCGGCCTCGCGACCCTCGTGGATGACGGAGAACCGACGGATCTCGGTGGCGAGCCGTTCCTGCGACCAGCCCCGTTCCTCCCGACTCAGTCGCAGCCGGGTGTTGGGTGTGCGGGTGTTGGGTGTGCGGGTGGTGGGCGTCCTGTCACCACCGGATACCTCAGGTGTTGGCGCGGAGGCCACCGGTGCGCGGGGAACTGCCGAAGGACCGGTCGTGAGCTGCATCGGGGCCTCCGAAGTCAATCGGTTGACTCCAGGAGCTTAACCCTCTGTGAGATAAGACGGTCATGCTCGGGCGTGGTCCCTTCGGGACCATCCACGGCAAAAGTGTGGTCATCCCGACGCGCCTGCGGCCGCCAGCGTCTTCGCCGAGTGCCGCCTTCTAGAGTGTGATGGCGTGAGAGCCGGCCCCCTCGACCGAAGCCCTCGTCCACGACGTCCCGTTCCACCAGCCCGACCGCTGCGCGCGTGGCAGCGTGCGGCCCTGGAGATCTACCGGTCACGGTCGTCGTCGGGCGCCCGGGACTTCATGGCGGTCGCCNCCCCGGGCGCCGGGAAGACGACCTTCGCCCTGCAGGTGGCCGCCGACCTTCTCACTGCCGGCGAGATCAGTCGGATCACCGTCGTCGCGCCCACCGAGCACCTCAAACGCCAGTGGGCCGTGGCCGCGGCGGAGGTTGGTGTCGACCTCGATCCGGACTTCCGCAACTCGGCCGGGGCGACATCCTCCGACTACACCGGTGTCGCCGTGACCTACGCCCAGGTGGCGGCGCATCCGGCCCTGCACCGTGCCCGGACCGCCGCGCGTCGCACCCTGATCGTCCTGGACGAGATCCACCACGCCGGCGACGCGCTGTCATGGGGTGAGGCGATCCGGGAGGCGTTCACCCCGGCCGCGCGTCGCCTCGCCCTGACTGGTACTCCGTTTCGCTCCGACGTCAACCCGATCCCTTTCGTCACCTACCTGCCGGGCCCCGACGGGGTGATGCGCAGCATCGCGGACTCCTCCTACGGCTATGCCGAGGCGCTGCGCGACGGGGTTGTCCGCCCGGTGCTCTTCCTCGCCTACTCGGGCGAGATGACCTGGCGGACCAGTGCCGGCGCGGAACTGAGCGCCCGACTCGGGGAGCCGCTCACCAACGAGCAGACCGCCGCCGCGTGGCGCACCGCGCTCGACCCGGGCGGGGACTGGATGCCGGCGGTGCTCGCCTCCGCCGACACCCGGCTGTCCCAGGTGCGGGCCGGCGGCATGCCCGACGCGGGCGGGCTGGTCATCGCCACGGATCACGCGGCCGCGCGCGCCTACGCCGCGCTGCTCACCCGGATCACCGGCACCTCGCCCGTGCTGATCCTCTCCGACGACCCGACCGCGTCGACCAAGATCGATGACTTTCGCCGGTCGGCCGACCGGTGGATGGTGGCGGTACGGATGGTCAGTGAGGGCGTGGACGTGCCTCGCCTGGCGGTCGGGGTCTATGCGACCTCGGCGTCAACCCCGCTGTTCTTCGCCCAGGCCGTCGGGCGGTTCGTTCGGGGCCGCGGTCGCGGGGAGACGGCGTCGGTCTTCCTCCCGAGCGTGCCGTCCCTGCTGGCGCTGGCTGGCGAGATGGAGGTCCAGCGGGACCACGCCCTGGAGAAGTCCCCGCGCGATCCGGACGCCTTCGACGACGACGCGCTGCGGGACGCCAACCGGCGCAAGGACATCCCCGACAAGCCGGACACCTTGTTCACGGCGTTGGGATCCTCGGCCCATCTCGACCGAGTGATCTTCGATGGCGGCGAGTTCGGCACCCCGGCGGCCCCCGGGTCCATCGAGGAGGAGGACTTCCTGGGCCTGCCGGGCCTGCTGGAGCCCGATCAGGTCGCGGTTCTGCTGCGCCAGCGGGAGGCCGCCCAGCAGGCCGCCACGCGCCGTGCCGCTGCCCGTGCCGCGGATTCGCCGGTCGTCCCGCCGGCCCGCGAGGGCGTGCAGCCGGCGGTCGAGGCGGCCACCCGGCCCGTGCACGAGGTGATCGGCGAGCTGCGCAAGGAGCTGAACCGGCTTGTCGGCGCACACTTCCACCGCACGGGCAAACCGCACGGGATGATCCACGCCGAGCTGCGCCGGACCTGTGGCGGTCCGCCGAGCGGCCAGGCCACCGCCGCGCAGCTCCAGGCCCGCATCGACACCATCCGCCGCTGGGCCGGTTGACCGGCGGGNCAGCCGCCCTGGGTGATCGTGATCGAAAGAATCTTCGGCTTGCTCGCCGGGGCACCATCGGAGCCGCCGCCCTCGACGCCGGGCCCGGTGAGCTTGTCGAGCACGTCGAGTCCCTTGGTGATCTTCCCGAAGACGGTGTAATTGCCGGCGAGCGCCGCCGCGCCCTGCGGGGTCGGGTTCTGGTAGTTGATGAAGAACTGACTGCCGTTGCTGTCCGGCAGTTGGCTGTGCGCCATCGCCAGCACGCCTCGGTCGTAGGTCACGCCCTGGGTATTCTCGTTGGCGTACCCGTACCCCGGGCCGCCGTTGCCGGTTCCGGTGGGATCGCCGCACTGCAGGACCGAGATGCCTGCGTCGGCCCCCCCGGTCTGGCGGTGGCACGTGGTGCCGTCGAAGTACCTGGCGTCGGCGAGCGTGCGCAGGGCGTGCACCGTGCATGGTGCCTTCTGGGCGTCCAAGGCGGCCGTGATGGTGCCGGCGTCGGTGATGATCACCATTGTCGCCGGGGACGTGTCGACGGTGGCCGCGGCCGCCGGCAGGGTGGCGCCGCGGGCCGGGGCCTCCCCGTTGGAGGTGTAGGTGCACTGCCCGACCCTGCTGGTCTGACGGGGGGCGGCCGATGGTGTCGGTGCGGTCGCGGTGGGTGCGGTCGCGGTGGGTGTCGTCGCGGCACCGGCGGCGGCCACGTCGGGCTGGTCGTCCTTGCCGGTGAGCAGGATCGCGGCGATCGTCGATGCCGCGACGACGATCGCGATGAATCCGGCGACGATCGCGAGCCGCTGCTGACGACGGCGATGGGCGAGCCGGCGCCGCTGCGCCTGCCGGGCCGCCCGGGCCTCGGCGAGCTCGCGTTGACGTCGCTCCTTTGAACTGGCCACCGTCGCCGGCCTCCCTCGCTTCTGATGCGGTCTGCTGGTTCTGGTGTGGTCTGGTTCTGGTGTGGTCTGTGCACCGTAACCGGTGAGCGGCGGATCGCCCCGCATGGTGCCTGCCGGGGCGGGTGCCCGCCGGGCCGGGAGCGGACCGGTGCGCGGGCCGGACGGCTGGTAGCGTTACCGCAAAGCACAATGCGGTACCGATCAGAGGCTGACGCGATTCCATGCTCGATAAGCGCTTTATCCGGGAGAATCCGCAGGCCGTGAAAGACGCGGTCGCGGCCAAAGGCATTGATCTGGATGTCGATGAACTGCTGCAGCTCGACCGGGACAATCGCAAACTGCAGTTCGAGGTGGACGAGGCGCAGGCTCGGCGCAAGAGCTTCGCGAAGCAGTTCGCCGGGGCCGACGCGGCCCGGCGGGCCGAGCTGCGGGCCGAGCACGAGGCGTTCGACCGCCAGCTGAAGGACCTGCGCGAGCAGCTGGCCCGAACCGGGGGCCGGCTGTCCGAGCTGATGCTGCTGGTGCCGGGCATCCCGTGGTCGGGTGCGCCGGTGGGAGCCGACGAGTCGGCCAACGTGGTGTTGCGGACCGTCGGCGAGCCGCCGGAGTTCGACTTCACCCCGCTCGACCACACGGCACTGGCCGAGAAACGAGGGTGGGCGGAGTTCGCCCGGGCCCGGCGGGTCGCGGGGGAGCGGGCGTACGCCCTCGTCGGTGACATGGTCATGCTGGAGCGCGCGGTGCATTCCTATGCGCTCGACCTGCTGCGCGGGCTGGACTTCACCCCCGTGTCGGTGCCCGCCCTGGTCCGGGAGGAGCCGCTCGTCGGCACCGGGATGCTACCCAAGGCCCGCGAGGAGATCTATGCGATCCCCGCCGACGACCTTTACCTGGCGGGGACTGCCGAGGTGGCTCTTGTCGGCCTGCATGCCGGGGAGATTCTCGATGTGGGCCGCCTGCCGATCCGCTACGCCGGCATCTCGCCGTGCTTTCGCCGGGAGATCGGCAGCGCCAGCCGGGACGTCCGCGGTCTGCTGCGCGTCCACCAGTTCGAGAAGGTCGAACAGTTCGTGCTGTGCGCCGCTGACGAGGCCGAGTCGGCCCGCTGGCATGCCGAGTTGCTGGCCACTGCCGAGCGGATCCTGTCCGACCTCGGGCTGTGTTACGAGGTCGTCGAATGCGCCACCGGGGACATGGGCGTCGGCAAGTTCCGGATGAACGACATCAACACCTGGTTCCCCTCGCTCGGTCGATTCCGCGAGACGCACAGCTGCTCGACGCTGCACGACTGGCAGGCGCGCCGGGCGAACCTGCGCTACCGCGACACCGACGGCACCGTGCGTTTCGCGCACACGCTCAACAACACCGCCGTGGCGACCCCACGGCTGCTGGCGGCGTTGCTGGAGAACTTCCAGACCGCCGACGGCGAGGTACGCGTTCCCAAAGTGCTGCGGCCCTACCTGGGGGGCCGTGAGCTGATCTGAGGCATCCCGTGGCCCTGGCCGCGACGCGCCCGGACGGCCCGGACCAGGGCGGGTCCGGCGACCGCCAGCCGGCGCGGGAGCCCGACTGACACGCGGCGTTCGAGCACCCGGTAGTCGGCGCGCTCGACCTCGTCGAGGATGCCCCGGTAGAGGACGAACGCCGTCCGCAGGCAGTCGCGTGAGGTTGGGTGCAGCAGGCGGATGCCGGGCTCGGCGGCGCGGAACAGCTCCCGCGCCCGGCTGATCTCGAAGGCCAGCAGCCGGCGGACCGGCCCGTCAACGACGCCGGCGGCCAGCTGCTCCCGGGTGACCCCGAACAGGTCCAGCGAAGTCCGGGGCAGATAGACGCGGCCGCGCCGCAGATCCTCGCCGACGTNGCGGATGAAGTTGGCGAGCTGGAAGGCCATCCCCAGGTCGCGGGCATAGGGCAGGGCGCTGTCGTCCACTGGCTCGAGGATCGGCACCATCTGCAGGCCGATCACCGCGGCCGATCCGTGCATGTAGACGGTCAGCTCGTCCCAGGTCGCGTACTCCGTCACGGTGAGGTCCATCGCCATCGAGGCCAGGAACGCCGCGAAGTGGTCCGGATCGATCTTGAAGCGGTGAATGGTGTCGACCACCGCGGGCAGCACCGAGACCTCCGCGCGGTGCCGGTCCCTCCCGGTGCCGGCCATCTCGGTGCCGACGTCAACGGCGGGTGTCCCCGCCCGTAGCGCCGCAAGGAACCGGCTGCCCCACTCGTGCAGCCAGCGCGCCCGCTCGGCCTCGGTCAGCGTGGAGTCGAGATCGTCGACGATCTCGTCCGCGTAGCGGGCGAAGCCGTACAGCGCGTGGACGTGGGGCCGCTTCCACCCTGGCAGCAGCAGGGTGGCCAGGTAGTACGTGCGGCCGTGGGCGGCATTGAGCGCCCGGGCCCGCGCATAGGAGGAACGTAGTCGAGGATCGATGATTCCGGCCGCGTCGAGCTGCCCCACGTTAGTCAGCGTAGCCACCCAGCGAGGCGGATAGCGACGGCTCCCGCCCGATCGGGGTCGACCTGCCCCGGGGCGTCCGGTTGACCCCCTCGTCGGCGTCGATCCCCTCAGGGAAGCCGGGACGTGAACGCCAGGGACGTCGCCGCCGCGGCGAATCCCAGCCCCAGGGACAGCCCGAGGAACCAGGTGGTGACCTCCCGGTATTCGGTCCGGTAGCCGATCGAGCTACCGAGCCCCCGGTAGACCGAACGCAGTTCGTCGCCGGAGGTGGCACGATGGTACGAGCCGCCGGTCTGCTCCGCGATGTCACGGAGCGCCTGTTCGTTGACCGGCACCGGCACCTCCTGGCCGCCGACGTCGAGCGTTCCGTCGGCGGTGCCGTAGGCGATGGTGTCCACCGGGATACGGGCTTGCCGCGCCGCCTCGATCGCCTGGTTGTTCGGCCGCCCACGGGTGGTCTCCCCGTCGGAGAGCAGCACGATGGCGGCCGGAGGCGCGCTCTGCCCCGTGTCGGAGAACCGTTTGCCGGCGGTGGNGATCGCCTGGAGCGAGGCGAAGATTCCTTCGCCGACGGCGGTCGCGGGACCGAGCTGCAGGCCGTGGATGCCGGCGCGGACCGACTCGCGGTCGGCGGACGCGGGCACCAGGACCGTCGCGCTGCCGGCGAACGAGACCAGCCCGAGGTTGATACGGGGAGGGAGCTGGTCGACGAATGCCGAGGCGCCCTGCTTGGCGGCCGCCAGCCGGGTCGGGGCGATGTCCGTGGCCGCCATCGAGTTGGAGACGTCGATCGCCAGGATGATCGTCGCGCGTTCCCGGGGAACCCGCTCGGCCCGCGCCGGTCGCGCCAGGGAGAACACCAACCCGGCGAGGGCGAGCAGCAGCAGCGCCGCCGGGACGTGACNGCGCCACCACTGCGGTCGGCGGGGAAGCACCGAGGACAGCAGCGACGTCGACGACAGCCGGGCGGCATACACCCGCCGCCGCGCCGAGACCACGACATAGGAGATCAGCAACGCGCCGACCCCCAGGTACAGCCACAGCCAGTGCCCGGCCAGGAAGCTCACCGGCTGCCTGCCCGACTGGTGCCTGCCCGACTGGTGGCGGGCGCCGCCGTGCCACCCTGGTCGGTCCGACCCACGGGCGGGCGGCGGCCGGCTCCCCGGCCGCGCCGGTTCGCCGAGGCGAACCGGACGATGTCGACCAGCCAGTCCGAGTCGGTGCGCAGGACCAGATGGTCGGCGCCGACCCGGCGCAACGCCAGCGAGACCGCGCTGCGGTGGGCGACGGCGGCCGCGGCGTAACGTNCCCGCAACCGCCGCGACGACGTCGGGACCTCGACGAACGCCCCCGTCTCGGCGTCGACGACGGGCAGCGGCCCGACCGGTGGCAGGGTCAGCTCGAGCGGGTCAACGATCTCGATGGCGAGCACCTGATGCCGCGCCGCGAGCACCCGCAGCGGCCGTTCCCAGCGCAGGTCGGTGGACAGGAAGTCGGAGACGACGACCGCGAGCCCCCGGCGGCGCGGCGGGCGCAGCAGGCCCTCCACCGCCGCGGCGAGGNCGGTGGCCGCCGCCGGATCGGGCCGGCGGCGGGGCCGGTCGTGCGCGCCGCGAGGCGCGGTGATGAGCGTGTGCAGCAGCGCCCGCAGCCCGTCCCGGCCGGGCCGGGCCGGGATCGCCCGTGGACCGGCCTGGGTCAGCGCGATCGCGCCCATCCGGTTGCCGGTGCGGGCGGTCAGGAAGCCGACCGCGGCCGTGGCGGCAATCGCCAGATCACGCTTCTGCCAGGTACCGGTGCCGAACTCGGTGCTGGCGGTGAGGTCCACCAGCGCCCAGGTCTCGAGCTCCCGGTCGGCGATGAGATCGTGGACGTGGGGGACGGTGGTCCGGGCCGTGACGGCCCAGTCCATCCGGCGCACGTCGTCACCGACGGCGTACTCGCGGCTCTCGGCCTTCTCGCTGCCCTGACCGGGCAGCAGCCCGAGATGATCGCCGAGGAGCATGCCGTCGAGACGGCGGAGCACGGTCAGTTCGAGCCGGCGCAGGGTCCGCTCCACCGCCGGATCGGTCGCCGACACGGAGCCGGCCCGGAGCCGGTCCGCGGGGTCCGTCATCCGGACGCACCCTGGTCGAGGTATTCCGGGAAGCCCGAACGCGGGTTCGTCCCCCACCCGCCGGCATGCGGACCGGTGGGGTAGTGGGGGCCCTGCTGGCGGGGCGCCACCTGAGGCTGCGGGACCACGCCCAGGATCCGGGCGGCGATCGCGTCCGCGGTCAGCCCCTCGGCCAGCGCCTCGTACGAGAGCACCAGGCGGTGGGGCAGGACGTCCAGGGCGACCGCGGCGACGTCGTCGGGTACGACGTAGTCGCGCCCGCGCAGCAGGCCGAGCGCGCGGGCCGCCGCGACCAGTCCGAGCGAGGCGCGCGGCGAGGCTCCGTAGGCCAGGTGGCCCTCGAGTTCGGGTAGACCCGCCTCGCCGGGGGACCGGGTGGCGAGCACCAGCCGGACGGCGAACTCGATGATGGCGTGATGGACGAACACCTCGTCGGCTCGGGTCTGCAGCCGGGTCAGCGCCTGCGGGGTCAGGACCCGCTCGGGGAGCGGTGGCGAGGTGCCCATCCGCCGGACGATCTCGAGCTCCTCCGCCGGGTTCGGGTAGGGGACGTTGACCTTCATCAGGAACCGGTCCCGCTGCGCCTCCGGTAGCGGGTAGACACCCTCGGATTCGATCGGGTTCTGGGTGGCCAGTACCAGGAACGGCTCGGGAAGCCGGTGGGTGACCCCGCCGAGCGAGACCTGCTTCTCCGACATCACCTCCAGCAGCGCCGACTGCACCTTCGCGGGTGCCCGGTTGATCTCGTCGGCGAGCACGAAGTTCGCGAAGACCGGGCCGAGCTCGACGTCGAACGCCTCCTGACTCGCCCGGTAGATGCGGGCACCGACGATGTCGGAGGGCACGAGGTCGTTGGTGAACTGGATGCGGACAAACGAACCGCCGACGACGGTTGCGAGGGTCTGCACGGCCAGCGTCTTCGCGACCCCGGGCACGCCCTCCAGCAGGCAGTGGCCCCGGGCGAGCAGGGCGACGAGCATACGTTCGACCATCCGGTCCTGTCCGACGATCACTTTTTTGATCTCGAACAGGGCGCGTTCGAGCAGCGCCGCGTCCGACGTGGTGTCCGGTACGGCGAGGCCGGCCGGGCTGTGCCCTTCGTCCATGGCAGCATTGTCCCAGCCGCATCGTGGAACAGGGTGCCAAAGGACTCGGCACGGCCTGGCCGGAAGCCTCTTCTAAGCCGCTCTTCAGCAACTTCTCGGCGGTGGGAAATGTTCGGGGCACCGGGGCACCGGGGCACCGGGCTGTCGGGCTGTCGGGCTGCCGGGGTGCGTCACGGGTCAGCACAGGGCGCGGGAACGGTAACCCCGGTCAGCGCCGAGGATCCGCTCCGCGGCCAGCCGGCCGGAAATGAGGACCATCGGGACCCCGACGCCGGGCCGGGTGCCGCTGCCGGCGAACACGACGTTCGCGAGGCCCGGGGCCAGGTTCGAGGGGCGGAACGGACCGGTCTGGCGAAAGGTGTGGGCCGCCGCGAACGGGGCGCCCGCCGCCATCCCGCGGGCCCGCCAGTCGGCGGGCGTGGTGACCTGCTCCACCTCGATGGCGTCGCCGAAGCCTCGGTAGCCGTGGCGTTCGCAGGTGGCGACCACCTCGTCGCGGTAGCGCGAGCGCAGCACCGACCAGTCGAGCGGGGCGGTGAGGTTGGGTGTGGGGAAGAGCACGTAGTACGTGTGGCCGCCGGCCGAGGCCATCGCGGGTTCGGTGCGTGAGGGGGTGGTGACGAGGAAGGACGGGTCGCTCATCAGCTCGCCGCGATCGATGATCTCGCGGAAGGTCGACCGCCAGGCCCGGCCGAAGTGGATGGTGTGATGCGCGGTGTGCGGGTACTCCACGCGCGCCCCAGCCAGCAGGAGGAAGCACGAGGGCGAGTACCGCAGGCGGCGCAGGCGGGCCGGCGCCGTCGAGGGAGGCAGCAGTTCGGTGTAGGCGATCGGCAGGNCGGGGNTGAGCACCACCACGTCGGCGCCGATGCGCTCCCCCGCCGCGGTGTGCACCGCGACCGCCCGGCCGCCCCGCACCTCCACCCGCGTCACCGTGGTCTCGTAGCGCAGGGTGGCACCGTGTTTGGCCGCGGCGCCGGCCAGCGCCTCGGCGACGGCGTGCATGCCGCCGGCCGGGTGGTAGACCCCGGCGACGCAGTCCATGTAGGAGATGACGGCATAGAGGGCCAGTGCGTCGTGCGGGGCGAGCCCGGCGTACATCGCCTGGAAGGAGAACATCCGCCGGGTCCGCGGGTCCCGTAGATGGCGGCCGACGACGGTGTCGAGCCGGCGGAAGCCGCCGAGGGCGGCCAGCCGGGCGAGCTGCGGGCGCAGCAACGACAGCGGGGAGTCGACCTGCGCGTCGATGAAGTGGCGCAGCTGGGTGCGGAACATTGCAGTGACGATTCCGACGAACCGCTCGAAGCCGGCCGCCTCCGCCGGGCCGCACAGCGCCCGGATCTCCTGTGCGGTGTCGGCGGGGNCGGCGCGGNTGTCCAGCGACGAACCGTCGGCGAAGAACCCCCGGTACATCGGGTCGAGCCGGGTCAGTGACAGCCAGCGGTCGAGATCCTCCCCGACACAGTCCAGGGCGTCGGCAATCAGCTCGGGCATGGTCAGGACGGTCGGTCCGGTGTCGAAACGATAGTCGCCCAGTGCGAGCAGGCCGGCCCGACCGCCGGGGGTCGCATCCCGCTCGAGCACCGTCACCCGCCGGCCGGCTCCGACCAGGCGCAGCGCGACCGACAGACCGGCGAGACCGGCCCCGACGATGACGACGTGATCCGTCGCTCCGGTCACCGTGCGCACCTGCCACCTGCTTCCTGGTCGATGGACTTCCCTGTCGATGGTGCGGTTACCCGATGTGGTCGGTTGCTCAATGTGATCGCGAAGTCGCTGCCATGGCGAGTTCCGTCAGGGCGGCGAGGGTTGTGACGTCCAGATCCGCCCGTCGGGCCGCCTCGACCGCCGTGGCGGTCCGGGCGGCGATCCGTTCCTCGGCGGCGGCCACCGCTCCGCTTGCGGCGATGATGTCGCGGGCCTCGGCGACCCGGGCGGCGCGGGCCGCGGGGTTCTCGGTGGGCCCGAATCCCGGGGAACATCCGGGTCCCCCGGAATACCCGGGATTCTCGGGCTGTCCCGCATCCTCAGGGTGCCCGGCGCGCCGGACCGGCGGGGAGATCAGCGTGCGCAGCCGGGCCGCCGCGGCCGGCTGCGCACGGGTCAGCGCGAGCGCCAGCAGGCCAGTGGGCCGCCCGTCACGCAGATCCTCCCCGGTGGGTTTTCCCGTCACCGCCGGATCGCCGAACACGCCCAGGAGGTCATCGCGGAGTTGGAACGCCTCGCCGAGCGGCAGGCCGAACGCCGCATAGGCCGCCAACAGGTCCGGCGGCGCGCCCGCGAGCAGACCGCCGAGCTGCAGGGGACGGACCACCGTGTAACCGGCGGTCTTGTACCGGGCGATGCGGACCGCCCGCCCGGGATCGAGGCCGCCGTGCGGACCGGCCTCGGCCTGGCCGACGAGGTCGAGGTACTGCCCCGCCATCAGCTCGCTGCGCATCCGCCCGTAGGTGGGCCAGGCCCGGACCAACGCCTCGGGTGGCATCCTGCTGGCCGCGAGCAGTTCGTCGGCCCAGGCCAGGAACAGATCGCCGAGCAGGATCGCGGCCGAGCGGCCGAAGTCGGCGGGATCACCCCGCCAGCCGGCGGTCCGGTGGACCCGGGAGAAGCGCCGGTGCGCGGCCGGCCTGCCGCGCCGTGTGTCGGAGGCGTCCATGACGTCGTCGTGGATCAGCGCGCAGGCGTGCAGCAGCTCGATGGCGGCGGCGGCGGTCACAATCTCGTCGCAGTCCGGGCCGCCCGCGCCCCGCCACCCCCAGTAGCAGAAGGCGGGACGCAACCGCTTGCCCTCCGCCAGCAGAAATTCGGTGGCGATACGGACGAACGGGATCAGATCGTCGTCGATTCCGCGCAGGAGCGCTCCGCGCGAACCGGCGAAGCGCCGCAACACGGCGGAGACCCGCCGGCGCACATCCACCGTGGTGTGGTCCGGCACCGTGGTGTGGTCCGGCACCGTGGTGTGGTCCGGCACCGTGGTGTGGTCCGGCACCGTGGTGTGGTCCGGCACCGTGGTGTGGTCCGGCACCGTGGTGTGGTCCGGCACCGTGGTGTGGCCGGGGATTGGCCGGCGCCCGGGGTACCGTGCGGTGTGCCCGTGTTCGACACCGCCGTCGTCGTGGTCGCCGTTCTGCTGGTCGCCGCCGCACTGGGCGGATTGACCCTGTTGCGGCTGCCACCCGCGGAGCTGACTCACACTGTCGACGGTATCGACGCCGTGGAGGTTCTGGTGGCCGCCGGCCGCGTCGAGATCTCCGGGCGGGACCGCGAGGACGTGCACGTCGCGCTGACCGTGCGGCGTCGTCCCGGTCGGTCCGTACCCGTGCTCACGAGGGCCGGGAGCACGCTGCGGATCGACGGCCGGGCCAGCGACGTGCGGGTCAGGCTGACCGTGCCGCCACGGGTCCGGGTGCGGGCCGAGGTGCTCGCCGGCGAAATCACGCTGTGGGGGGTAGGCGGTGAACTGTCCCTGGTCACCCGCGATGGCACCATCGCCGGGCGGGAGCTCACGCGCGGTCCGGTCGCCGCGCGCAGCCGGGACGGCGACGTCAACCTGCACTTCAGCGAACCGCCGGACGGCGTGCGGGCGCAGAGCGAGACAGGCATGGTCACCGTCATGCTGCCCGACGGCGAGTACGGGGTGGAGGTGGAGACCGCCGATCCCGGGGCGGCCGACGTGGAGCTGACCCCGTCGGCGCACGCGGCGTGCCAGGTGGTGGCGCGCAGCGTGTCCGGGCGGGTACGGGTCGGTCTCGCCGCGCCGCTGGGACCCTTGTCTATCTGACGTCTCTTGTCCATCTACCGTCCATCTGGGTTGTCCCAGCTGGTCCCGCCCAACGAGCCCGTTTCAGCCGGGTTGCTCACCCACGTTGGTGGAATCGACGGATCATGACTCTCGCGTGATCACGCTGGGGATTCATGGGATCACGCCGGGGAAATGTTGCTGCCCGCTGTCGGGGCCTGATCGGTCGTGTTTCCGATCGGGGGTCCGTCTTCGATCGTGGCCACGCTCGGTCTACCCTCGTGCCATGGCGGCGGTCCGGAGTCTGAGCACGCAACCCACGACGATGGGCGAGTACCTCGCCACCGGTCGTGCGTCCTTTTCCTTCGAGTTCTTTCCGCCGAAGACGCCGGACGGCGAGCGGCAGTTGTGGACGGCCCTGCGCCAGATCGAGGCGCTGCATCCCTCGTTCGTCTCGGTGACGTACGGGGCGGGCGGGTCGACGCGCGAGGGCACGATCCGGGTGACCGAGCGGATCGCCACCGACACCACCCTCACGCCGATCGCCCATCTCACCGCGGTCAACCACTCCGTCGCCGAGCTGCGCCGGGTCATCGGCAACTACGCCGGCGTCGGGGTGCGCAACGTCCTGGCCCTGCGCGGCGACCCGCCAGGGGATCCGCAGGGCACCTGGACCGCCCATCCCGCGGGCCTGCGGCACGCGGACGAACTCGTGCGCCTGGTGAGGTCGGTCGGCGGCTTCTGCGTCGGCGTGGCAGCCTTCCCCGACAAGCACCCACGATCGGTCGACTTCGACAGCGACGCGCGCTACCTGGTGAGCAAGTTCGACGCCGGCGCGGACTACGCCATCACCCAGTTCTTCTTCGGCGCTGACGACTATTTCCGTCTCGTCGACCGGGTCCGCCGGCTGGGCTGCGACAAGCCGATCATTCCTGGGATCATGCCGGTGACGAACGTCGCGCAGATCGTCCGGATGGCGCAGCTGTCCGGCGCGGCCTTCCCGCCGGCGCTGGCCTCCCGGTTGCAGGCCGTCGCCGACGACCCGGCGGCCGTGCGGGCGATCGGGGTCGAGGTGGCGACCGAGTTGTCCCGTCGCCTGCTGGACGGCGGTGCACCGGGCCTGCACTTCATCACCCTCAACCGCTCCAGCGCCACCCGAGAGATCTACCAGGCGGTCCGATAGCCGGCCGCGGTCCGCGGGGTGGCCGATCCGCGGGGTGTCCCGGTGGCGCATGACGGGTGGGCCGCTCGCCTGACCCGTCCGCGCTCATGCCGCCGGGCCGGCACTCAGTCGTGCTCGTCGTAGGCATCGAAGACGCACAGCAGCCATTCGTCGCGGAGCGAATGCTCCCGGACCAGCGCGAACCCGGCCTGGTTGGCGGCGTCCACCACCGCCGTCACCAGGCTGAGATCAAGGGTGTTGAAGATCGGGGTGATCCGTACCGCAAGGATCACCTGGTCGCGATGGGCGGAGAAGACCGCCCGCGGGTCGAGGTCCTCAAGGGTCTCCACTACGCCGCCTACCTGTTCGGACACGTCACTCCCGCCACGTCTGGGTGGCACCGCTGTTCTCTCGTGACACCGCTGTTCCTCCGACACCGCGTCTCCCCACCTCGGGCCGGTCCGGTGACCGATCGACGCCTTCGGTTTTGGTCGCCGGCCGGACGCAGGGTGCCGCTACGGCTCGCGGTAGGGGACGACGAGACTCTATGTCCCAGCATGTCCCAGCGCGAGACGGCGTACCGGACGGATGGCGGCGTACCGGGCGGGGCGCTGGCCGTACCGGGCGGAACGGGATGGCGGAACGGGATGGACGACGGGCACGATGGACGACGTGAGCACCCCGCTACCCGGTCGGGACACCTACCTTGCCCAATGGTCGGCCCTGCACGGCGGCTACGACCTGGCGCGCGGGCTATGGCTCGTTCGTGCCTGGTTGACGGTGGTCTACTGGCTGGCCAGGCCGCTCGCCGCCCGCCGGGTGCGCCCGTCGGCGGTGACCGCCGGGGGGGCCGTGCTCACCGCCCTCGCGATTCCCCCGGCCGTGGCCGGTGGCCGGTGGCCACTGCTGGGGGCTCTGGTGATCGTGCTCAGTGGCCTGGCCGACAACCTCGACGGAGCGGTGGCGATTCTCACCCGACGCGCGAGCGCCTGGGGATATGTCCTGGACTCCGTCGTGGACCGCTGCGGTGACCTGGCCTACCTGCTGGCCCTGTGGTGTCTCGGCGCACCCGGCGGCCTCGTGATCGCGGCAGGCAGCATGCTGGGACTGCTGGAGTACACCCGGGCCCGGGCCGGCAACGCCGGCTTCGACGAGATCGGTGTGGTGACCGTCGGGGAGCGGCCGACCCGGATCATCATCGCCGCGGTTGGCTCGTTCGGAGCGGGTCTGGTGCCCGGCCTCGCGAACCTCGCCGCGAGTATCGCGACGACCGCGACGCTGGCGGTCTGCGCCATCGGCCTCCTTCAGCTCACGGCCACGGTCCACGCGGCCCTGACCGCCGGGTCAGGCCGGGCCGATGAGACCGGCGACGATGCCGGCGGAGAGCACGACGAGCGGCAGCCCGCCGCCGGGATNGGTTGACCCACCGACGAGGAACAGGCCGGGTACCCGGGATGCGTTCGGAGGCCGCAGGAAGGCCGCCCGCACGCCGTTCGAGGATCCACCGTAGATGGATCCGCCCACCGTCCCGGTGCGCCGTTCCAGATCCGCCGGGGTGATGGTCTCGTACCAGCGCAACCGGGAGCGGACGTCGAACCCGCGGGCGGCGAGCACGTCGAGGATGCGCCGGGCGTAGCCGTCGGTGAGCCCGGGACGGTCCCAGTCCAGGGTGCCTGCGCCGTTGTGGCCGCCCGCGCCGCGATGCGGGGGCGCGTTCACCAGGATGAACCACGCCTCGCAGCCCGGCGGCGCGCAGGCCGGGTCGGCGGGCGCGGCAAGATAGATAGTGGGATCGGCCGCCAGCCGGCCCGCGAAGACGGCATCGAACTCGGCATCGTAGTCGGCGGGGAAGGTGACCGTGTGATGCCCCAGCCCGGGCGTGCGACCCGTCAGGGCCAGCAGCAGCACGAAGCCGGACATCGACGGTACAGTCCGCCGCAGCCGCCGGCGGCCGACCCGATCGTTCACCAGCCGGCCGTAGAGCGCCGCCGCGTCGGCGTTCGCGACGACGACGTCCGCGGGCAGCCGGATACCGTCGGCGAGACGGACCCCGTCGACCCGGCCGCCGGGGGCCCGGGTCACCGCCAGCACCGGCGCGTCGAGCAGGATCCGGACGCCGCGTTCCTCGGCGCGGCGGGTGAGCGCATCCCCGAGGCGGCGCAGGCCGCCCGCGACGTACCAGCCCCCGAAGCGCCGTTCCGCGTGGACCACCGACACCAGAGCGGCGGGGGNGTGCCGGGGATCGGACCCGGAGTAGGTGGCATAGCGGTCCAGGATCATCCGCAGCCGGGGATCACGCAGGTAGCGCAGGCCCAGCCGGCGCAGGCTCCGGCCGGGCGCGATCGCGGCGATGTCACCGGGTGCGGACCAGGCGAGCCGAACCAGCCCGGTCGCCGACACGGGACTGGACAGGAACGGTCCTTCGGCGGCGTCGAAGACCCGGCAGGCCCGGTCGGCGAGCCGCCGCCAGTCCTCGCCCGACCCGGGGGCGATCCGATCGTCCAGTTCGGCCACGAACGCGTCGTCGTCGGCATGTGCGGCGAGCGTCGTGCCGTCGGCGAACCGGTAGGACGCGATCGGGTCCAGCCGACGCAGCTCCACCTCGCCGCGCAACGGCCCGCCGGTCGCGGTGAACAGGTCCTCGAACACGCCGGGCATGGTCAGCAGGGACGGACCGGTGTCGAAGCCGAACCCATCGCGCTCGTACCAGCCGAGCTTGCCTCCGGTCCGCGACGACTGCTCGCAGACCGTCACGTCATGCCCGGTGGCGGCGAGCCGGGCCGCGGCCGCCAGCCCGCCCACACCGGCGCCGATCACCACAACACGGGCCATGCNACGACTGTACGAGCTGCTCCTTCCCGGTTATCCACGAGGAAGGAAACGGGCATCGAAGCCTCGGGAAGAAGAAGGAAGCCGCCGGAGGGGCAAGGGAAGCTCCTGGCGGGGTGCGGGGTGCGGGGTGCGGACCAGTGGTCAGGGGCAGCGGGTAACCGGTCGTCCCTTCCATCGGGCGGTACCCCGCCGACGACGCCACCACGACACCGCAGTCAGGTAGCCCAACAGGCTCACGGAAGCCGGATGAGCGGCGGCGTCGGGCCAGCTCCGGCCGCCCGTGCGGCGGGCGGCGAGCACCCGGCCGGCGACCCCGGCGAGGTACCCGACCGCGCCCGGGCCCGAGCCACCCAGTGCCGCCACCGCCGGCACGACGAACAGCCAGGCCAGCATGCCGATCTGCCCGACGCTGCCGAGCGTGCTTCCACCGGCGACGGCCAGCGACTTCGCGTAGCCGTCCCGCAGCTGTGACCATCCGGAGTACATCCGGTTGACCGCGAGATCGGTGCCGTCCACGACCACTCCCCGCCCGCCGGCACGCTTGAGCCTGCGCAGCAGGGCGACATCCTCGATGACCTGGTCCCGGACACCCTCGTGGCCGCCGGCCCGGCGGTAGGCCGCCACGTCCACGGCCAGCAGCTGTCCGCCCGCCGCCGAAAGCGACGGCCGGGCGGAGCGTTCGGCCAGCCGCAGCGGCAGCAGCGCCAGCCACGACCACTGGAGCAGGGGTTGGATCAGCCTTTCGGCGACACCGGCCGCCTCCTGACGCGGGTAGGGCGAGACGAGGTCGAGGCCGGCGTCCCGCAGGAGGAGAACGGTCCGCGCGACGCCGTCGGGGGCCACCGTGACGTCGGCGTCGACGAAGACGAGGACCGTGCCCGTGGCCGCCGCCGCGGCCCGGGCGCAGGCGTGCGGTTTGCCGAGCCAGCCGGCGGGCGGCTCCGCACCGCGCAGCGCGACGATCCGGTTGTCCCTCGCCGCCCACCGCGCGAGGATCTCCCCGGTGCCGTCGGTGGAACCGTCGTCGTAGACGAGGATCTCGAGGTCGGGCACCCACCGTGAGCCGAGCAGGGCCGACAGGCACCGCGGCAGGCTCCTGGCCTCGTCGCGGACGGGTAGCACGACCGTCACCCGTTCGCGTACCGGCCGGGCCGGCGGTGGGACGCGTAGCAGCCGCGCGTTCACCGCCGTGTGCACGGCGATGGCGGTGGACGCCACCGCGGCGGACCGTACCGCACCCGACCAGCATCGCCCGGCAAGCCACCGGGCCGGGGATCTCGGTACCGTCCGGTGCCTCGTCCCGTGCCCTGTCCGCCACGGCGCCGTCATCGTGGTGGGGAGCCCGCCGGGACCGGGCGGTCCCCGGCCCGGGCACGGTCCCGGGGTCCGGCCCGGGCCGCCGCGACGAGCGCAGCCCCCATCGCGATCCCGCCGGCCGCGGCCACACCGGGACGGTCGAAGAAGGTGAGGTTCGCCAGCGTCGAGGAGACGTAGGCCCACAGGAGAAGGGCGAGCGGGGCGCGCTCGTCGCGAGCCGTGCTCCCGGCCTGGTCCGGAAGCGCCGTCAACGCCGCGGTCATGGCGATCGCGACGGCCACCCAGCCGGCGGTGTTGGTGAGTGGGATTCCGTTGAGCGTCGGGCCGCCGCCGAGCCACCGCCAGTACCCCGCGGCGACCATCTGCGGGTCGATGAAAAGATCCCAGGCCGCGAGGACGAGCGCGGCCAGCACGACGGTGCGCGCCCGGCCGCGGTGGTGGCGACGGGCCAGGACATACGCCGGGTAGGTCGCCATCGCCCAGGCCATCGGCACCACGACCGGGACGCCGTACAGGCNNGNGCCCNGGGNNNNGCCGTAGACGTAGCGGCCGAAGGGCCAGCCGGTGTGCACGCCCACGGTCTCCACGAGCAGCCCGCCGCCGACGGTCACGGCGAGAAACCCGGCGGTCCACGCTCGGCCACGGGTGAGCAGGGCGTGGCTCACCGAGGAGGCGAAGAACAGCACGATCGAGGCGATGGCGAGCGCCGCCCCGGCGGATCCGGTGACCAACGGACAGGGGAGCTGCACCGCCACGGTGGCCGCCGCGAAGATCCACGGCACCGCGGTGGGCCGCGCCGGCCGCGCCGATCCGGTGAAGAGCGCGTCGGCGGTCATCGTACCGGTGCGTGCCGGTCGGCTCCTTGGGCGGAGGCAGCGTCGGGACGGGCGGGGGAGCGTCCGCGGAGCTCCTTGCCGAGCACGGCGTAGGGGGTGAGGGTCCCGGGGAACTGGAAGTCGGACAACAATGGAACGAATCCCTCATGATCGTACAACCGGCGCGCCGGACTGCCCGGGGGTTCGAGGGCGGACAGCGCGGCCGTGCGTTGCGGGGCCCCGCGCAGCAGCTCCCGCAGTATGGTGCGCCCGATCGCCCGGCCCTGGTAGGCGGGCAGGACGTGCAGCTCCACGATCTCGAGACAGTCGTCGAGCCAGTACGCGGCCGAGTCCGGCGGGAGCGCGCCGGCGACGACGTCGTGCCACCACTGGCCGACCCGGCCGGGCAGGGCGTAGGTGATCCCGATGAGTTCGTCGTCGGGTGTGACGGCCGCCACGGCACGAAGGTCCCGCCGCTCGAAGTGCCGGCGCGCATGGGCGGCCCGGTCCCGGGCGGCCCGCTGCGGGTCAGGCTCGTGGTGATCGAGGAAAGCGGCCTTGTAGACCGCGATGACATCGTCGAGCCGGGTGCGCATCCGGCTCGGGGACCAGCGGACCACCCTCACGTCCACGTCGGTCACCGGCGTCGCCTCCTGTCCGCGCCCGGATCGCCGACCTGGCCCCACGAGTCGGGTCCGGCGAGCCAGGAGGCTGGGGCGCACCATCACGTCGCTCGACGATAACTCGCCGCCCGCCGGCACCGCTCGGCGATGGGAATTACTGCTACGTAACGTCATTCCACTGATGTGGAGGGTGCTAACTCCGGATGGGTGGGAGACCGGCCCGATCACCGGCCATGGCGAGCGTGGCGCAGCGCGGCGTGCCGGCGAGGAGGTCGGCCACCAGCATGGCCACCGCCGGGGCCTGCACGGTGCCACCCGCGTTCGTCCCTGCCGCCACGATCACCCGGCCGCCGTGGTCTGCCACGGCCTCGACAAGGGGGAGGCCGTCCGGGGTCGCCGGGCGCTCGCAGACGCGGACGTCGAGCATCTCCACGCTGCCGTCAGGCCGGCGCAGCGTCGGGAACAGGCCGGCGACCGCCTGCTCGAAAACCGCGCGCAGACGGGCGACGCCGCTGTCCGCGGCCGCCCGCACGGCGGTGCCCAGATACCCGAATCCGCCGCTGACATGGATCCTGGC
The DNA here is from genome assembly GCF_000732115.1 of Frankia sp. CeD. NCBI lineage: Bacteria > Bacillati > Actinomycetota > Actinomycetes > Frankiales > Frankiaceae > Frankia > Frankia sp. CeD. The sequence goes on along the minus strand of NZ_JPGU01000004.1, from coordinate 104,589 downwards.
ACCATCGGCGGACAGCGTCACATTGATCACACCTAGGGGATCTCCGGCGTGGACCTTCACCGGCCGTCGCAGACCCGGGTTCGGCAGGGTCAGCGAGAGGCCGAGCAGATGCGCGACGGCACCGGCGCCGGGCCAGGCGGCGCCCAGCAGCCGCTGCAGGTCGCGGCCGGCCACGGTCACCACGGCCCAGCCGGTGCGCAGGGTCGAGCCGTCCGCGAGATGCAGCCGGACCCCGCTGCCGGCTCCGNTCCCGATTTCGTGCCCGGCCTCGTTCCCGTTGCCGTCGGGGTTCCCGTCGAGGTTCCCGTCGATGTCGGTCTCGATGTCGGTCTCGATGTCGGTCTCGATGCGTTCCACCCGGGTGCCGGCGCGCACCTCGACGCCCGCGGCCCGCAGCCGGTCGATGAGTACCGTGGCCAGATCGTGGATGTTGACCGCGTAGCCGTCCACCTCGACCGCTGCGGTCACCTCCCGGACGCCGTCGGGCAGCGGGACCGAGCGGCCCAGCGCGGGCCAGTCGCGAACCAGGTCCGCCCGGGACAACCGAACGACCCGCCCCCCCGCGGACCGCTGCAGCCGCTCGCCCGCGGCGAGGTCGTCCGGACCGAGATAGATCCGCGGGATGCGGGCGTCCCAGCGCAACCCGCACCCGGCAGCGAGCCCGTCCCCGCCGTCGGCGAGCGCGAAAAGATGCTCCCACCCGCGCAACCCCAGCCGGTTCAGGGCGATCACCAGGTCCCGGGCCACCGCGTGCAGCCCGGGACGGTCGGCGCACTGCTCGAAGGCGCCGGCCCAGGCCCTCTCCGGCTCCGACAGCGACTCCGGGTCCCGTAGCCGCCAGCCGCCGTGCGTCGGATCGCGATCGAGGACACCCGCGCGGCTCGCGTCCGCCTGCGGCAGGGTCTCGGTCGCCGACAGGTGCCGACCGTTCGTCCCCGCGAACGTCGTGCCCTGGGCGGCAGGGTCTGCCCGGTCGGCAGGCGCGGCGTCGAGGACCCGGACGGGGTGGCCCCGCAGCCGCAGCACGAGCGCGATCGTGAGTCCGACGATCCCGCCGCCGACGACCACCACGTCGTGCTTGTCGACGGCGGAACCGTCAGAGGCCGGGTCCTCGACGGCCCGGCGGCCGGTGCCCCGCCGATCGCCCCGGCGATCGGCCAGGTCATGACGATCGTCCTTCGGGCCGTTCCCGGTGAGGCCGTTCCCGGTGAGGTCGTTCCCGGTGAGGTCGTTCCCGGTGAGGTCGTCCAGGTCGGCCCGTCCGACCACCGCGAGGAACGCCTGATCGAGATCGTTGCTGCAGGCGGGACTGTGCATCGCCACGGAGCAGAGAGTGAATCCGCGCCGCGGCTCCCCGCCGTCCTCGGCGATCCGCCCCGCGAGCAGCTCGCGGACCGGGCCGAGGAACCGGGGGGCGTTGTCGATCACGACCTCCAGGTCGCGGCGGTCGTAGGCGTCGACCAGCGCCCGGTCGGTGAAGACGTGCGGTTCGCTGACCGACACGAGTCGGCGGCCGGTGAACGACTTGACGTGCCGCATGTCGATCATGCCCGCGGATATCCGGGGCCCGTCGTGCACGAGGGGCGCGGCGATGCTGATCAGATCGGCGGCGTCGAGGACGTCCTCGACGGTGCGGGCGACGTGGATCCGGTCTACCGGCAGTCGGTGCTTCGCCGCCCAGAGCGCGACCGTCGCCGGCCTCGCCGCGAGTGAGGGAGCGTGCACGGCCAGGTGCCAGCCGCGTGCGACGCCCTCCCGGGCGACCCGGCTGTTGATGTTTCCGGCGCCGACGAGGCCGAGCACGCCCGGCCGATCGGTGCGCGTGGCGGCCCCGGCCGACTCGGCGCCGGGTGCGTGGCCGAGCGGGTCGAACAGCCGGTCGACGATGAACCGGGCGACGTGCCGGGCGTTGACCTCGGGGGTGTTGCGCACCTCGATCCGGTGGCGGGCCGCGGCGGCCAGGTCGACGGCAGCGAGGGAGGTGCCCCGGCGGACCAGCAGCAGGGGTCGGTCCCGGCCGGCCTCCGCCGGGTCCGTGCGGACCGCGGTGGCCCACCGTTCGAGTGCCGGTCCATCCACCGCGTTCACCCCGACGACGAGGGTGTGCGGCCGCAGTTCGACCAGGGCGTCGGCCAGGCCCGTCGGCCGGGTGGCCAGCTCCGGGCGTAGCCGGGCGGCGTCGTGCCGAGTGACGAGCCGCGCGACCCGTTCGCTCACCGGTGTCGCGATCAGAACCCGACGGCGGGGGGGCTGCGTCCAGGGCGCCTGCTCGCGGGGTATCGACATGCGGCTTGCTTCACCCGGTTCGTGGGAAGGTGCGGGGCGTGGGAAGGTACGGGCGGCCCCTCCACGGTGGCGGGTGCCGTTCAACGGGGTGTCAAAGCAGGCCGTGTCCCCGCCCGGATACGGCGGGGGGCCGTGGCCGGATCTTCAACGCGGCGTCAACGTCGGCCCGGGGCTGACCTGCAGGAGAGGATCCCGCCCGCCCAGCGTCCCCCGCGAGCCGAGCACCGCGAACCGCGCGAACAGTTCCTCGCTGTACCAGCCGACCATCGGTGTGCGCCGGACGACCTCGCTGTGCGCGGGGCGGCCGTAAGCGAACCTGCGCAGCGACGCCGCGTCCTGCCAGAGGCTGAACGTTCCCTGTAAGCCGATCGGCGCCTCCCCGATGCCAGCCGCGAAGATCAGNCCCNCGGCCTCGGCGAGGTCGNCCGCCACCGCCGGCACCGCTTGGCGGAAGGCGAGGGTGTGCCGCAGGGCGATGCGGGCCCGGGTGATCACCGCGACCGCCGCGGGGGCGCTCGCGGGAGGCGGAACGTTCGACGCCGCCGGGTCGCCGAAGGGCTCCTGCCGTGACCACCGCCCACGTGACGACAGCGGGTGAAGGTCGATCCGCCAGCGTTCTTCGGCCAGCGACGACCATGCCCGCACCGGCGCGGATCGTTCGAAGGAACGGGCCGCCGACGGGGAGGACCAGACGGCGACCATCGCCCACTGGCACGGATCGGCGTCGCGCAGGGTGAAACTGCTCGCCGAACCGGTGCCCAGCAGTTTTGCGAAGGTCAGTCCCGGTGTGTGCCGCAGGGCGGTACGGTCGGCGGCCATCCGCGCCAGGGCGTAACCGATCCGTCGCCGGGGCACCCGCCAGAAGTCGACGGTGACAAGCGTGCTCATCGCCGCACCGATGACAGGCGCAGCAAGCTGTCCCGGGCGGCCCCGTACTTGTCGGCGAAGGCCGTGGCCACGGCCCCGGCGCCGTCGTTGTCGCGCAGGGGTACCATCCGGCACCGTCCGGTTCCAGCCAGTACATGCCGACCGTCGCCCGCCACCTCCGCGAGCAGGCCGTCCGGACCGCCGCGGCCCAGCAGCGCGACGAGGTCGGGGGAGGAGACGTACACCGCCCCGTCGAGGCGCACGAACTCGGCCTGTACCTCGAGATGGCCCGCGTCCGACGGGGAGACGCGCAGCGGCACCCGCAGATAGTCGTCCAAGGCGGTGCTCCCTTCCAGACTCCAGAGCCGCTCGAAGTGCTGTTCGACGAACTGGACCAGGGTGGAGGAGACGGCCGCCTCGTGCTGGGTCGCGGCGGCCGAGGAGTACCCGACGGGGAACGTCGAGACCAGCGCCCCGGTGTCCCAGCGGTGATACGTCGTCAGGGGCTGTTCGGTGTAGAGACGCACCGCGAGCCGGGAGCGCAGGACGGGAGCGAGCCGATCCCGCAGTGCCTCGAGGACCAGCAGGTTCGAGCGGATCATGCCCGGTACGTCGACGCTGTGCAGGAGGTCGGCGGCTCGTCCGGCCACGGCCGGGGAGTCCGGGTCGAGTAGGAGCACCTGAATGATCGCTCCGGCGTCGACCGCCGCGAGCACCGCGTCGGCGAAGGCGGTCCGGTGCTCGGGGGTCGCCAGATCCGTCCAGGTGTTGAGTAACCGGACGCTGCGCCGGGACGATGCGATCCGGGCGATGAAGTACGCCGGGTCGAACGTGCTGAGCAGCCGCCCGCTGGTGAACTGGGTGGGCTCGGCCGTGACCGGTGCGCTCAGCCGTTCCTCGGCGGCCGGCAGCTCGGGGGAGCCCTGCTGACGTAGCAGCGTGATGCCCTGCTGCCAGGATCGCCGCGCCGCCGGATGGTCGTCCATCTGGGCGAGGATGTCACCCCGGCGGATGAGCACGCGTGGCTCCCAGCGGGTGTCGGGTAGCTCGGCGAGCAGCGGCAGGCTCTCGTTGTAGCTTGCCAGAGCCCGGTCCAACCGGTACTGGAAACGGTGGAGATCGCCCAACCGGCGCAGGGCCAGCGCCTCCAGCGGGCGGTTGCCGAGTTCGCGGGCGATCGACAGGCTCATCGTCAGGCAGTTGATGCCGTCGGTGAGCTCGTCCCGGTCGCCGTGGACCATGGCGACGTTCACCAGGGTCTCCGCCTCGGCCTTGCGGGCGCCGCCCCGGCGCATCATCTCCAGGCCGGCCTCGAAGTGGACCAGGGCCGCGGAGAACTCCCCCCGACCGCGGCAGGCGTCGGCCAGCCCGCGCAGCGTCCGGGCCTCACCCAGCTCGTCGCCGAAGTCGACGAAGATCTTCCGGGCGCGGGTGAGGCGTTCCGTGGCCAGCGCCAGGTGGTCGACCGTAGCCCGGTAGACCTCGACCGCCGGTTGACCGTCGGGGTCCGTGCCGTCCGCGTCCAGTCGCCAGAAGGCGTCCTCGAAGGCCAGCGTGATGTCGCGCTCGGCGAGGTTGGTCAGCAGCGTCGCCTCGGCGAGGCGGTGCCCGCCCCGGCGGGCCGCGGCCAGCCCCAGGACGTGGCTCTGCTCCCAGTCGCCCCAGTGCGCCGCGAAGGCGTAGAACTCGGCGGCCTCGGTGGCGAGCAGCCAGGTCGGCTCGTCGAGACCGGCCGCGTGGGCCTGGTCGATCAGGCTCAGGAGGTTTCCCCGTTCCCCGCCGAACCAGACCAGCGGCCGACCGACCAGGTCGGCGACGCCTGCCTGTTCAAACCGAAACACGGCCCCCGTCGTGAGCGCCGCCGCGTCCTCGGCGGCGGGGGTGAGGGTGCGCACCCCGCCGGGGCTGAAGGTGTCGACCGCCTCCCGCAGCATCGCCAGATAGGCGTACAGCAGCCGCCCCAAGGCCGCCCGGTGTTCTCCGGACACGGTGGAGGGGGCCTCGGTGGAGGGGGCCCCGGCGGAGGGGGCCCCGGCAGCGTCGTGGTGCCCGTTGCCGGTGTGCCCGTTGCCGGTGTGCCCGTTGCCGGTGTGACGGTTGTCCCCGCCGGCCTCGGGGATCCGACCCGGGGCCGCGGGGTGGCCGAGCGGGGTGCCGACCCCGGTCTCGCGCTCCCGGGCGAACACCCGGAGCAGGTCGTGAAAGCGGTAGCGCTCGGTTCCCGTCCGGTCGGCGCCACGTCGTTCGAGTAGCTGGGCGTCGGCGAGCCGGTCGACGACGTCCTCGGCTTCGTCGAGGTCGAGGTCGAGGACCGCCGCCGCGGCCCATGGCGCGAAATCGCTCATCGCGGGCAGCGACAGCAGCCGGAAGGCGCGCTGCTCGTCCGGCGGCCGGCCCTCGTAGCTCAGCGAGAAGCTGGCCCGGATCTCCAGGTCGCCGGCCTCCAGCCAGGACAGCCGGTCGCGTTCGTTGGCGAGCCGCCCGGCCAGGCGGGCCAGTTTCCAGTGCGGATGGGCGGCCAGCTTGCGCCCGGCGATCTGGATCGCCAGCGGTAGGTAGCCGCACAGGCCGACGATGTCACGCGCGGCCTCGGGCTCGGTGTCGACCCGCTGCGTGCTGACCATCTTGGCCAGCAGCTCCACCGCGTCACTGGGCAGCAGGACGTCCACCATCCAGTACGGGGCGCTCAGACCGTGCAGCCGCNACCGACTCGTGATGATGACCGCGCAGCCCGGGCTGGTCGGCAGCAGCGGCCGGATCTGTGCCTCGCCCCCCGCGTTGTCGAGGATGATCAGGACCTTGCGGGTCGCGAGCAGCTCCCGGTACATCTCGCCGAGATCGTCGGGGTCGGCCGGTACCGCGGAGCGGCTGACCCCGAGCGTCTGGACGAACCGGGACAGCACCCGGGCCGGGGCCAGCGGGGTGCTGTTGCCCCGCAGGTCCACGTACAGCGTGTCGGTGAACCCCGTGCGGACGCGATGCGCGATGTGCACGGCCAGGGCGGTCTTGCCGGCGCCGGCCTTACCCGCGAACGCCGCCACCACGGTTCCCCGTGACAGCCCGACCGGATCGGTCAGCATGGCGTGCACCTGGGCCTGGATCGTGTCGCGCCCGGTGTATTCGCGGATGTCCGGGGGCAGCTGGTACCCCCCCTGGCTCGTGGGCGCCACGGAGACCCGCCGGTCGAGCGAGCGGGGCGGGGTCCAGGCCAGGCTGGACGCGCCGCGCAGCACGTCCTCCTGCAGCTGCTGCAACATCGCGGAGTCCAGCCCCAGGTCGTGCAGCGCCTCCAGGCCCTCCCGGCAGGCCCGGGCCGCGTCCTCGATCCGACCGTCCCGGTAGAAGGCGAGAACCAGCTCTCGGCGCAGCCCGTCGTCGTGGGGGTGCCGTGTCACCAGCACGCGCAGATCCCCGATGACCTCGCGATGACGACCCAGAGAGAGATCGGCGGCGATCCGGGTCTTGGCGATGTCGAGCTGGAGTTCGTCGAGGGCGTCCACGTAGGCCCGGGTGAACGGGTAGTCGATCAGGTCGACCAGCGGCGGTCCCCGCCAGAGGGCCTGGGCCTCCTGCAACGGGGCGATCGCGCTCACCGGGTCACCGTCATCCACCGCGCGCCGGCCCTGTTCCAGCAGCCGACGGGCCTGCTCGGAGTCGATCTGCTCCGGGCGCACGTCAAGGACGTACCCGGTCCCCTTGCGCAACAGCACCTCGGAACCGGTCTCCAGCCGCCGCCGCAGCTCGCTGACATGGGTGCGCAATGTGGCCAGCGCCTTCTCCGGCGGTGGGTCCCCCCAGATCACCTCCAGCAGCCGGTGACCGGGCACCACCTGACCGGCTTCCAGCAGCAACGCGGCNATCAGCACCTTGCGCTGGGTGCCGCCGAGCACGATGGGTGCTCCCCCGGCAGTGATCTCCAACGGGCCGAGGATGGCGAACTGCAGGCTGTCGCGGTCAGGCATCTGGTCCTCTCGTACGACCCCCGGTGATGTCTGTATTACCGCAGCGTGCGCCGGGAGGGGACATGGCGGCAACTACCGATCTGGAACGGCCCCCTGTCGTTTCCGCGTCAGGCCTGCTCCGGCGCCCGGTGTCCGGTGTCCGGTGCGACGCGGGTGGGGGTCCGACTCCGTGGGGTGTCGTGTGACCCGATCGCGGAATCCAGGTGTTCCGATCAACACATTCTCAATGGTTCTGGTGATTGTGCGTGCAGTGGGTGTTGATCGCTTGGAGGTGCACTGAGTCCACGAAATCGAGGCGGCAGACGGCCGGGAGACGGCCGGCGAGGCGGAGGGGGTTGGGAACATGGCGATCACGGTGCCCAGGAGCCTGGCGAGGCGGCCCGCGTCGGCGGCGGGCCCGGCGGTGACCCCGGCGGTGACCCCGGCGGTGACCCGGACCCGGACACCGCGGACGACGGCCGGGGCGGACCTTCTCCCGCGGCGGGCCGGCGGACTGCCGCACGAGCTGATCTTCCGGATCGAGTCGGTATCCCGGCACGCCTCGGTCCGGCACGTGCACGTCGAGACCGACGAGGGCGCGGTGCTGGCCGACTGGTGGTCGCGGGGCCGGGTCGAGCTGATGGCGGCCGGCCGGCCGTTCGTGCTGGAGACCGACCTCGACGGTTTCGGGATCCGTCTGGTCGAACCCATGGGACGGGTGCCCCTGGCCGCCTTCGAGCCAGGCCGCCACGGGGGCTGGGTGCGCCTGTCGGACGGTGCCACGCTGCGTTGGCTCAGGCCGACCCGCGGCGAGTTCGCCAGCGGGCTCGTGGGTCACCGTGATGTGAACATCATCCGGTTTGCGCTGGACGGAACGGCGCTTGTCGTGGCCGATCCGGATGCGCTCGACCCGAGGGTCACCCGGGTGGCCCGGACGACAGGTGCGGATTCGGGACATGTCTGTCGGGGGAAAGTCGCGGANCCGCGGCTGGGATGGGTTCCCGACGTGGTGGCCCTGCTCGTCCTCGGCNGGTTTCTTCGGGTGGTCGAGTCCGAGGTCGCCGGATCTGCTCGATCGCGTGTTCGATACCTCGATGCTTGACGGGCGGCGCTGGCGAGGGTTCACTACTTCGTGATCGAACCTATGTTCGAGACTCGGGAGGTGTTGTGACCACCGTGACCAGTCGGCCGATCAGTGGCTCGGACAGTGGCTCGGACCCGGCGGGAGGAGCGGCCCGCGGTAAGGGTGCGTTTGGCGGCCCCGGTGGATCCACCGGGCCGCACGGTGGATCCACCGGGCCGGTTGGACGGACCCTGGTGCCGGCGGCGGGGTTGCCTCGCCGCTCCCGCGACGATCTGTTGGTCGCCGCCCGGCGCGGTCTCGGTGAGGCCGAGTGCGCCCAGACGGCCGGGGAGCGCTACGCCCTCGCCCACCTCGCGGCGCTGCGGGCGGCGGCCGCTGTCCTGGCGGACCGGGCCCGGCCCCGTCCCGGTCGTCGCGGTCGGCCCGTGAGTGCCTGGTGCCTGCTTGTCCGGGTGGCCCCCGAGCTCGCGGAGTGGGCGGAGTTCTTCGCGGCGGGGGCCGCCCGGCGNTCGGCGGCCGAGGCCGGGCTGAAGGTAGTGACCAGGCGGGAGGCCGATGATCTGATCCGTCAGGTCGATCTGTTCGTCGGGGTTGTCGAGGGCGTACTGGGCCTCCCGTCCCAACCGATGATCGCCGGCACCGGTCCGGTCGGGCCTGGGGAGGTCACGATGGTCATGTCGCCGGGCCGAGGGCAGGCTGACCGTGGTCGGCCCGGCGGCGCCCCGGGTGGGTGACGAGCGGTTGCGTTTACGGTGAGCATCGGTCACTATCGGTTACCTTCCGAGGGGTAGTGGTTGGCGGAGCAGGAGATCATCGATGGTCCTCACCGGTTCTGAGCATCGGCACCGCGGCGCGCATCGGGCCGTGCCGTCCGCCGTTGCGCGTCGCAACATCTGGGTACTGCGGGTCGTAGGGCTGTCGGCTGGCGGGCTGGTCGTCGGGGTCGCCATAGGCCTCACCGTGGGTCGGTGACGCGCCTGGTCCTCCGGCGTGGGCGAGCGGGCTGACGGCGGCGCCGACGATGCCGGCGTGAGGAGGCGCGACGCGCATGACCAGCCATGTCACCGGCGCGGATCTGCGGCAGGCCGCGATCTGGCACGGCCTGCGGACGGTCCTGCCCGGATCGGCAGCGGGGGTTCCGGCCTGGTCGGTGGCCCCGACGGCCACAGCCATCCCGCCGATCATCGTTGACGCGGGCGGTGGGAGTGGTGGCTTCGCCGTACCCCTGGCGGTCGAGGGCTACCTGGTGATCGTCGTGGACCCGTCGCCGGACGCCCTGGCAGCGTTGCGCCGTCGCGCCGACGAACGGGGCGTCGCCGACCGGGTCACGGCCGAGCAGGGCGATCTGGCCGACCTGACCGGCATCGTCGGAGCCGAGACCGCCGATTTGTTGCTGTGCCACTCCGTCCTCGACGTCGTTGACGATCCCGAGGCCGCGCTGGCGGGGGCCCTGCGGGTGCTGCGCCCGGGAGGCGTTCTCAGCCTCGTCGTCGCGGGCCGGGCTGCCACGGTGCTCGCCCGCGCCCTGGCGGGTCGCTTCGAGCAGGCGCAGGCCGTGCTGACCGGCCAGGGCGCNGGGGCGCCCCGGACGCCCGCCGGGTTCACCACCGCCGAGATCGTCGCGCTGGTGAACGCGGCGGGCGCGGACGTCGTCGACGTCCACGGGGTGCGCGTGTTCGCCGACCTGGTCCCCGGGGCGCGGGTCGACTCCGATCCCTTCACCGCGCAGCGGCTGCTGCGCCTGGAACTGGCCGCGGCCGCCCTGGAGCCGTTCCGTGACCTCGCGGCACAGCTGCACGTGCTTGCCCGCCGTCGTGCCGCTGGTACCGCTCGCGAAGCCGGCGCCGCCGGGNTCCCGTGACCGTGGATTTCCCGGTATGAAAGACCCCAGTTCGGGCACGGACCAGGTGACGGGAATCGCTCGGTTCCAACCAGCATGACAGGTTGCCTACCGCNCCCGCCCGCACATGCCTATCCTTGGTTATCAGGTTCCGTCCGCCGGGCCTACAGGTCGTGGGAGGAGCGTCGATGCCGCTCTCGGAGAACGAGCAGCGCCTGCTGGAGCAGATCGAGCGCGCTCTCGTACAGGACGATCCAAAGTTTGCCAGTACCGTGCGTTCGACGGACCCCCGTACCTATCTGCTGCGCCGGGTGCGCCGCAGCGCGGTCGTCTTCGTCCTCGGTCTGGCCGTCCTGGTCGTCGGTGTGGTACTCAACCGGGTACCGCTGACGGTGATCCTCGGCATCCTCGGTTTCCTCATGATGTTGTTCGCCGCGCTGCGCGGTGCGGCAGACCTGCGCCGGATCAGCGGCCGTGACACCGGTCACCGGCGGCCGGGCGGCGTGCAGGGGGGATCGAAGCCGAAGCCGCGGGCTAGGGCTCCGTTCATGGAACGGGTCGAGGAGCGGTGGCGGCGGCGCTGGGAGGACCGTCCCTGACCGCGTCCAGCCAGTCCTGATTGTCCTGATTGTCTTCGTTCTGAACCGTGGTGGGCGTGGCGGGTCCGTCGTCCTTNCCNCCTCCCCNTCCCNTCCTCGACCNTCCGCGCGCCGAGGCCGGCGCGGCGCGCCGGAGAACCGATGCCGGGGCGATCCGCGCCAACATCCGCCTGGCCCGCGGTGCCAGCGCCAACAGCGTGGTGGTGGCCAGGACGACATCTTCGCTGAGGTCTGCGACGGACGGCGGCGCGGCCATCTCCGGCGGCGCGTAGCGGGCCCGCTCCTCCGCGGAGGCCAGTCGGGCGAGTGCCGCGCGGGCCTGCGGGTAGGTCGTGGGGGGCTCGCTGCCCCCGGACTGCCACGCAGACGGTTCCGGGCCGGATCCCGGAGCCTGTGCGGTGGTCGGCTCGGCGTCCAGGTAGGCGGTCAGCCGGGCCACTCCGGCCCGCGGCGAGTCGTTCGGCCGGATCATGATTCCCAGGTCCGCGGCGACGTCCAGCAGTTCCGCCCAGGCGTCGTGGNCCCGTTCCNCCGTCGCCCCAGACGGATCTGGGGGATCGTCTTCGGCCGGGCGCAGCCGGACCCGCCTCCGCCGGATCCGGATGATCGCCGGAACGGCTAGCAGGCCCAGGACGGGCAGGGCAGCGCACAGCCAGACCACCCAGGAGGGAATTTCGGTGGAGGTCGATGCGTCGTCACCTGACCGCGCAGCGCCCATCGCGGTCGGATCGTCGCCGGGAGCCGGCGTGGAGGTATCCGGCACGGGCACCGGCTCGGGCACTGCCTGCGGTTCGGCCTGAGCCTGCTCTTCCGGCAGGGCGGCGTCGTTGTCGGGGTCCTCGGGCCCGGCGGGGGCGTAGGACGGCGCCGAGGTGGTTCCGTCGCTGCGGCGGGNCGGCTCGAAGCTGATCCAGCCGATCGACGGGAACCAGACCTCGGGCCAGGCGTGCGCCTGCCGGTTGGTGATGACGTAGCTGCCGTCGCTCTGCCGCTCCCCGGGGACGAAGCCGATCGCGACCCGGGCGGGTAGGCCCAGTATCCGCACCATGACCGTCATGGCCGAGGCGAACTGTTCGCAGTAGCCGCGGTGGGTGTCGAACAGGAACTGGCTGAGCGCGCCCTCCTGCGTGGTGGGGGCGCCCCGGAGGTCGTAGGTGAACTGCGGCCCCCGCAGGTATTCCTGGATCGCGTACACCTTTTCATAGGGGGTGCGCGCACCCGCGGTCACGGCCTTGGTGAGCTGACGCAGCTGGGGATCGAGATTGTCAGGGAGCGCGGTCGCGACGCCGAGCGAGTCCGGGATCGGCCCGGTCGCGGCCTGAAGCTGCGCGCTTGTGGGATTCGGCACCACCGCGTCCACCTGGTAGTGCGCGTTCGCCGTCGAGGTCCGGGTCGAGAAGATCGTGCCTGTCGGGCTCGCCAGCCGCCAGTCGCCGGTCAGCCCCTCGATCCGGATTGGGATGCCCGGAACCGGCAGATACAGCTCGTTGAACCGCCCGGTGACGGCCACCTCCGCACGCACCGACTGGGTAGCGCCGCCCGTCCGTGGTTTCGGTAATCCCTCGCTGACCCGGTCTTCCCGGGTGGCATTCAACGCCCGCAGGGTGAACAGTTGGCCGTCGAAGTTCTCCAGCGCCGTCAGTCGCAGATACTTCGGCTCGTCGGAGCGCAGCCGAAGCAGGGGCACCTCCGTGCTGGCGTGCAGCTGCTGGCTCACCGAGACGATCGGCTGCACGACGCTGGCCGAACTCGGACCGTCCCCGGCACCGGATCCACCCTTGCGCGACACCAGTCCCTCGCCGTCAAGGGACGGCAGGCCAAGCGGCACCACGATCGCGGCGACCAGCGCGGTGACGGCGACCCCGAGCGCGCCCACGGCGATGCGACCGCCGAACATCTCGACGCCAGCCCTCCGCTGGTCGGAGACGGTCCGGCCCCATCGCTCGTACGCCAACCGCCCGTCGAGCAGGAGCAGGGCGATGAAGCTCACCGCGCCGAGCAGGAAGGGCACCACGCCGACCCCCCCGGGCAGAATCGCCGCCGACACCGCATACAGCGCCAGCAGCGGAAGGCCGCCGAGCGTCGGGTGGTCGAACTTCACCACGATCAGATCGACGATCATCACCAGGAGGTAGACGCCGATCACCGTGAGGACCACCAGGCCCGGCCGGGCGGGCACCGGCGCGGCCAGCCGTGAGATGTCGGAGCCGCCGGCGGAGATGAGCGTGTGCAGCGTCTCGACCGTGGTGGCGGTCGGCAGGAAGCCCAGCAACGCCGTCGACCGCGCGGACAGCACGGTGACGGTGCCGATGAGGCCGACCAGACTGAGCAGGATCTCGGCCGCCGCCGGCAGCCGGAGCAGGCGGCTCGCCACCCCCGTCCCGACGGCCACGGTCGTGGCAACGAGCACCGGCCCGAACCACCAGAGGACACCCTCGAACAGACGGGTCAGCGCGCTGGTGGACAGCAGACAGGCGACGGTGGCGATCACTGTGGGCACCGGGCGGGCGTTCACGGCACCGACCGTCCGCCGGTGTGGAGATCGCCGGTGAGTCCCGTCGCCCCGGTGAGTCCCGTCGCCCCGGTGAGTCCCACGGTCCTGGTGAGTCCCGCGGCCCCGGGACGTCCGGAGACTCCGGCGGCACCCGGGGCACCGACGCCGCCCGGGCCCCGGGCCCGGGCGGCGACCCGCGGCCACATCGCCGCGAGGCTGGTGCCCGCCGCCGCGCCGAGGACCGCCCAGCCGGCGCGGGTGAGCACCGCGTGCGTCGTTTCGAGGTCGGCGGCGATCTTCGGGGCCGCCGCGGCGGTGCTCCAGCTGGCCACGTTGACGAGCACCGCGATCGCCGGGGCGCTGCGGGGCCGCAGCCCGGCCAGCGCGGTGGCGGTGGGCGCATCGGTGCGGCCGAGGACGGCGACGAACATGCCGCCGCGATCGACTCGCCCGCGGCCGGCCGCGAGCGCTGGGTACAGGGACTCGGTGGGGGCGGGCGTCAGCGTCGAAAGCTCGTCAAGGAGCCCGCCGACGGTACCCTCCGCGGCGATGGCCGCCAGCCCCTGATCGGTCAGCAGCCGGACCCGGTACCCGCCCCGGACGAGGTGGACGCCGATCGCCCCGACCGCGCTCACCGCCCACTCGAACGACGCTGACGGGCCCCCGTCAGGCCACGCCCGGGCCCGAGTGTCGATCAGGATGGTCGCCCCGCCCGTCCGCGGGTGCTCCTCGCGCCGGACCATCAGCTCGCCGCGGCGGGCGGTCGTCTTCCAGTGCACCTTGCGCAGGTCGTCGCCGGACCGGTACGGACGGGTCGTCGTCTCGTCCTCACCCACGAGCCCGGTCGCGCGGCGCAGCTCGGTGCTGACGCGCGCGGCACCGGTCGGGCGGGCCGGCGGCAGCCGCTCGATCGGGGGGGCCACGACCAGTTCGTCCAGGCTGCGGAAACTGCGCGACAGTTCGCACAGCCCGAACGGGTCACCGAGGCGGATCGCCATCGGTCCGATCTGGTAGCGGCCGCGCATCCCCGCGTGGAGGACATAGGACAGGTCCCGGCTGCCACCGGGCTCGATCCGGTCGAGTACGAACCGGGCCCCGCCGCCCAGCCCGTCCGCGGCAGCGTCCTCCAGCAGGAGCACCGACGACGGCGACCGGCTGACGTTCTCCAGCCTGATCTGGACCGAGACCCGGTCCCCGGCGGTCACCCGGCTCGGTTCGAGCCGGCGGGTGCAGGCGAGCCGGTAGCGGGTCCGGCAGACGAAGGCCGCCGCGAGCACGGGGAGGAGCATGACGAGCAGGCCGATCCGCAGCAGGTCCTGCTCGCCGAGCACGGCCGCGGACGCCGCGCAGGCGATGCCGGCGGCGACGAACGACCGGCCGCGGATCGTCAGGCCACGCAGCGCCGCGACAAAGTCACGCACCCGGAGGTTCCGCACCCGGAGGNTCCGCACACGGAGCTCTAACGGCCGTGCCGGGTCGGGCGTGCCGTACCGGGGCGAAGGATCGGAATCCGGCGCAGGACGTCGGTCAGGATGCGGGCGGCGACCTCGATCGTCGGCTCCCCGGAGAGCATGATCTCGGGGTGCAGCAGTAGGCGGTGCGCCATGACCGGGACAGCCATCTCCTGAACGTCGTCGGGGAGGACGAAACCGCGCTGGTCCAGGGCCGCGCGGGCCCGGGCAGCACGGATGAGATGCAGCGCCGCCCGGGGGGACGCGCCGAGCGCGATCTCGGGATGCGTGCGGGTCCCGCCGACCAGGTCGACGATGTAGTGGCGCACCTCGGGCGAGACGTGCACCGTGCGGACGAGTGCGATCAGCTTGGCGATCTCGGCGGCGTCGGTGACCGGGGTGATGCCGGCCAGCGGGTTGGCGTTGCCGTGGCTGTCGAGCATCTCCAGCTCGGCCGCGGGGGAGGGGTAGCCCATCGAGATCCGGGCGGTGAAACGGTCGCGCTGGGCCTCCGGCAACGCCCGGGTGCCCTCCATCTCCACCGGGTTCTGGGTCGCGATCACCATGAAGGGTGACTCGAGCCGGTAGGTGACGCCGTCGACCGTGACCTGGTGTTCTTCCATGCATTCGAGGAGCGCCGACTGCGCCTTCGGCTCGGCGCGGTTGATCTCGTCGCCGACGACGATGTTGGCGAACACCGGGCCGGGACGGAACTCGAAGTCACGGGTGCCCTG
Source organism: Frankia sp. CeD (assembly GCF_000732115.1). Classification (NCBI taxonomy): domain Bacteria; kingdom Bacillati; phylum Actinomycetota; class Actinomycetes; order Frankiales; family Frankiaceae; genus Frankia; species Frankia sp. CeD. Next base: position 89,293 of record NZ_JPGU01000004.1, on the reverse strand, counting down.
GTTGTAGATGCTGACTCCGGTGACGTCGCCGGGGAGCAGGTCCGGAGTGAACTGGATGCGGCGCACCCGGGCATCGATGGACCGTGCGAGGGCCTTGGCGAGCATGGTCTTGCCGACCCCGGGGACGTCCTCGATCAGCAGATGACCCTCGGACAGCAGCACGACCAGGGCCGTCGTGATCGCCTCGGACTTGCCGTCGATGACCGTCTCGACGCTGGTCCGCACTCGATTGGTGACGTCGGCGAGATGGCCGATGTCGGTCACCGGGTCACGCCAGTGCAGAAGACCAGGGTCGGTCACCACGAGGTTGGCCCCCCTCCGGGTGTCGAGTGTCGGGATGCGTCGCGCGTCGGGATGCGCGGACCCGGCCCCGGTGGGACCTGTCCCCCCCCGAGTGTGACATCCACCGCGGGCGCGCAGGCCGTGGTGGTCGAGGAAACATGCCTCGAAGCGGAACCCGACAGGAGATTGAGGGGTAGGTGTCCGTAGCTGACCGGCCTCGCCGGGACGGCGAGTGAGACCAAATGTTCCTTCGCCCACCAGAGTCATTTGTACTGATTTTTTGCGATTTATACCACCTTCTTCTTAGGTATCGCGGGCGACCCCCGATAGAGGGGGTTCGGTGGGGTGGTGCGGGGTGTTGAGGGGGTGTCGGGTGGGGGGGAGTGGGGTAGAGTGGCGCGCAGTGGGGGACAGCAGCTTACGGGTGGCCGTCGCGGGGTGACCTGTCGCTGTCTTCCTCGCAGTGGCGAGGAGGTTGCCGGTGTTTCTCGGCAGCCACGCGCCGCGGCTCGACGACAAAGGGCGACTGACGCTGCCCGCGAAATTCCGCGACGAGTTGGAGGGGGGGCTTGTGATCACCAAGGGGCAGGAACGCTGCCTGTACGTCTTTCCGATGGCGGAGTTCACTCGGATCAGCGAGTCCCTCCGTACCGTTCCGGTTACCGCAAAGGCGTTGCGTGACTACAGTCGGGTGTTCTTCTCCTCGGCCGCGGACGACGTGCCGGACCGGCAGGGGCGGATCACGGTTCCGGCTCCGCTGCGGTCCTACGCGGGCTTGATGCGCGACTGCGTGGTCAATGGGGCCAACACCCGGATTGAGATCTGGGATGCCCAGCGGTGGCAGGCCTACCTGGAAAGCCAGGAGGAGAGCTTCGCCGAGCTGTCCGAGGAGGTCCTGCCCGGAGTGATCTGAGCTGCCTTGGGTTCATGGATCCGGGTGCTCCGCGGGCTCGCCACGCGCACCGTCCCCTCCGGCTGTCCCTTCCCCGGCGGCCGGCATCCGGGACGTACGCGAGGGCGGTCGGCCCCGGTCACCCGACCCGGGCCCGCCGCCCGGTGGCTTCCGCCGACGAAGCCCCCATGCCCGTCAGCACATCTGAAGACGAGGTCCACGAGCGGTCGAGGGAGGCTCAGCACTGAACGCCACACATACGCCTGTGCTGACCGACCGTGTACTGACTTTGTTGGCTCCCGCCCTGCGGGCATCCGGAGCGATCGTGGTGGACGCGACGGTGGGTCTCGGTGGGCATGCCGCGGCTGTGCTCACGGCCTTCCCGCACGTACGGCTGGTGGGGCTCGACCGCGACCCCGACGCCCTGGAGCGCAGCGGTGAGCGGCTGCACGGGCTCGCCCCCGGNCGGGTGGAGCTCGTCCACGCCGTCTACGACGAGGTGGCCGAGATCCTGGACCGGCTCGGTCATCCGGTGGTGCAGGGCATCCTGTTCGACCTCGGCGTGTCGTCGTTGCAGCTGGACACGGACGACCGTGGGTTCGCCTACTCCCGGGACGCGCCGCTGGACATGCGGATGGACCAGACACGGGGCAGGACGGCCGCCGACGTCCTCAACACCTACGATGCCGACGCGCTGACCCGCATCCTGCGGGAATACGGCGAGGAGCGCTTCGCCCGCCGCATCGCCGGTGCGATCGTCCAGGCCAGGGCCGTCACCCCGTTCGCCACCTCGGCGCGGCTCGCCGACCTGGTACGCGACGCCATCCCGGCGCCGGCCCGGCGGACCGGCGGCAATCCGGCAAAACGCACTTTCCAGGCGTTACGTATCGAGGTCAACGCCGAACTCGACGTGCTCGCCCGGGCGTTGCCCGCGGCCTTCGACGCGCTGGCCGTGTCCGGCCGGCTCGTCGTCCTGTCGTACCACTCGCTTGAGGACCGGCTGGTCAAGCGGCAACTNCGCGGCTACGCGGAGGCCTCGGTCCCGCCGGACCTGCCGGTGGTGCCCGAGGGCGCGGGCCCCAGGTTGCGCTGGTTGACCCGAGGTGCGGAACCGGCGAGCGAGACCGAGAAGGCCGAGAACCCGCGGGCGGCCTCCGTCCGCCTGCGTGCCGTCGAACGTACCGCGCCGAACCCGGACCACACCCGGAAACCGACCGGAGGTGCATCGTGACCGCTCCCGCGCAGCCGCTCGCCCGCGCCGGGCGTTCCGGTTCCGCCTCCGCCCGGACCGGCTCCGCCCGGACCGGCTCCGGGCAAGGGGGCCCTGGGCGGATGACAAGCGCCCCGACCCCCTCGACGGGGCGGCCCGCGGCCCGCTCGGCCGCCGCGACCGCTCCGGCCATCGGCCCGCAGCCGCGCCGGGCGTCGAGCCGGGCGCGGCTCGCGGTGGTCCGGCCTGCGCCGGACGGGGGCCGCAAGGGTCCCTTCGTCGTGTTGCTGCTGGTCCTGCTGGGCGCTGGTCTGCTCTGCCTGCTGCTGCTGAACCTGGCGTTGATGGAGAACTCGTTCCAGGCCAACACTCTGCGCAATCGGGCGTCCGCCCTGGCCGACGAGGAACAGGCGCTGTCGGTGCATGCCGACCAGCTCTCCGATCCGGCGTCGCTGGCCGCGCAGGCCTCCCGCTACGGCATGATCCCCGGCGGGATACCGGAATACCTTCCGCCGGGCGCTCCGCTGCCCGTTGGTTCCCGGACCCTGGCCCGGGAACCGGGCAGCGGATCCGTCATCATCGTCGTGCCCGCATCGCCCGGCCCGAGCCCGGCCGGCGGTCCCGGGAAGACCGGCGGTCCCGGGAAGAACGGTCAGCCAGCGGCCGGCGCGACGGCGGGTGGTGCCGGCGGAACCGCTCACGCCCACCTTCCCGCCACCGGGGCGAACGCTGCCGCGGCCGGTGGTGCCGCGATCGGGGCGGCGGGAAAGGCCGGAGCCGGGCAGTGAGCTCGACGCCCCCGGGCTCCCCTCAGCGCGGCCGCGGACGGCTACGCCTTGTTCCTCCACCGCCACCTTCAGTGTATGGCGGTCGGTTGCGGAGGGATGTCGACGACCCGGGTCGGGCGGTCGGCGACGGGCCCGGTGCGGACGAGTACGGCGACGAGGAGCACGACGGCCGGTATCCGGGCGGCCGGTATGTGGGCCGGCCAGGCTCGGTGCCCTGGCGTCCCGGTCGGGTCAGCCGGCCGCGGCACCCCCCGGCTCGTCGCGCCTACCGGCTGGGCAGCCCGCGTCGGCGGCTGCGGGTGTCCATCGTGCTCATGTGCGCGGTCCTCAGTGTCCTCGGGCTGCGCCTGACCCAGCTGCAGGGTTTCTCCGCCTCCACCTACGCGGCCCAGGCCGAGGCCCAGCGGCTGCGGACCATCGTGCTGCCCGCGGCGCGTGGCGCCATCACCGACCGGGCGGGCCACACGCTCGCGCAGTATGTCGAGCTGCGGGCCGTCTACGCGAACCCGACGAACGTCAGGGACATCGCGGGGACGGCCGCGAAGCTCGCGCCGGTCCTCGACGACAGCACCGAGGCGTTGCGCAGACGGCTTACCACCGACCCGGCCGAGCACATCAAGTTCGTCTACCTCGCCCGCGGGCTCACTCCGGACGTGGCGGAGAAGGTCAGCGCCCTGGGGCTGCGCGGTATCGGCATCACCGAGGAACGCGGACGCACCTACCCGTCCCGGGAACTGGCCGCGAACGTCATCGGGTTCATGCGGCACGGCGATGGTGACATCCTCGAGGGCGGCGGCGGGCTGGAGCTGGCGTATGACGAGGTGCTGCGCGGTACCGACGGCCTTCGCCGACTGGAGGCGAACCCGGCGGGCATCGAGATCCCCTCGGGCCAGAGCCGCGAGAAGGACCCGATCCCGGGTTCTTCGCTGCGCCTGACCCTCGAGCGGGACATCCAGTGGAACGCCCAGAACGCGATCGCCGACGCGGTCCGTACCTCCGAGGCCGACGGCGGCACGGCCGTCGTGATGGACCCCCGCACCGGGGACATCCTCGCGATGGCCGACGCGCCGCAGTTCGACCCGAACAACATCACCGCCCGGGACACCCCGGCGCTGGGCAATCGGTCCACGCGGGACGCCTACGAGCCCGGCAGCGTCAACAAAGTGATCACGATGGCCGCGGCGCTGGACCGCGGTCTGATCNCCTCCGAGACCCCGATGACCATCCCGCCGTTCATCACCCGGGGTGGGGTACGCATCGAGGACTCCGAGCCGCACGGCGTCGAACATCTCACCGCCGCCGGCGTCCTGGCCCGCTCCAGCAACATCGGCACCGTGGAGATCTCCGAGCGGGTCGGGCGGATCGGGCTGGAGCAGGCGCTGCGCTCGTTCGGGCTCGGTGCCCGCACGGGTCTGAACTTCCCCGGCGAGGGCGCCGGCCTGCTGCCGGCAGCCCGGGACTGGTCGGGCAGCCAGGCCGCCACCATTTCCTACGGGCAGGGCATGTCGGCGACGGCGCTCCAGATGGCCTCGGTGTACGCGACTATCGCGAACGGCGGTGTTCGCGTGACCCCGCGGCTTGTCGACGCCATCACCNGTCCGGNCGGCGTCGTCAAGGNGACTCCCCAACCGCCTGGTCAGCGCGTCGTCAGCGCGCAGACCGCGGCCACGCTCACCCGGATGCTCGAGGCGGTGGCGACGAACGAGGGCACGGCGCCGCTTGCCGAGGTTCCCGGTTACCGGGTGGCCGGCAAGACGGGCACCGCCAAACGGCCCGACCCGGTGCACGGCGGTTACCAGGGCTACGTTCCCTCGTTCATCGGGTTCGCCCCGGCGGATGATCCGCGGGTGGTGGTGGAGATCGTCCTGGACAACCCGAAGAAGGGTTACTTCGGCGGTCAGGTCGCCGCGCCCGTGTTCCAACGTGTCATGTCCTTCGCGTTGACCACCCTCGGCGTGCCACAGCCGATCACCAGGCCCGCACCGCTCCTGCTCGACCTGGACAGATGATCGCGATCCGCGCCGGGACGTGGTGGGCGGGGAAGGTCGGCTGGACCACCGCCGTGCCCGGGCGCCCGTGGGGATGGCCGTGCCCGCCCCCACTAAGGTCGTGACCGTGACCTCTCCGGCACCTCGACCGGCTGCCCCGCCCGCGTGCAGCCTCGCCGATCTGCGCGCGGTGCTCGCGGCCGTGGCGCCCGTCCCGGAGCCGGCGGCGTTCGCGGGTGCGGGACATTCGCCGTCGGACACACATGCGGACACACATGCGGACACGGACACGGACGTGATCGTGCATGGCGTCACCCACGACTCGCATGCGGTCCGGCCGGGCGACCTCCACGCGGCACTGCCCGGTGCCCACACGCACGGTGCGGCCTTCGCGGCCGCCGCGGTGGCCGGCGGCGCCGTCGCCGTGCTCACCGACGCCGAGGGCGCCCGCCGGATCGCGGCCATGCCGCCCGGCCCCCCCGGGGAAGTCCCGGTGCTTGTCAGCGACGATCCACGGCGCGACCTCGCCCCGGTGGCGGCGAGGATCTACGGTGATCCCTCTGCGGCGCTGCGCCTGCTCGGCGTCACCGGCACCAACGGGAAGACGACCACGGCCTTCCTGCTCGACGCCGGGCTGCGCGCCGCCGGCCACACCACGGGCCTGATCGGCACGATCGAGACCCGGATCGCCGACGAACGGCTGGCCTCCGCCCGCACCACCCCGGAGGCGAGCGACCTGCAGGCCCTGCTCGCCACGATGGTCGAGCGTGGCGTGGGGGCCGCCACGATGGAGGTGTCCAGCCACGCGCTGGCCCTGCACCGGGCCGACGCCCTGCACTTCGCCGGGGCCGTGTTCACCAACCTCAGCCAGGACCATCTGGACTTCCACTCCTCCATGGAGGACTACTTCGCGGCGAAGGCGTCCCTGTTCGACCCGGCCCGGACCGCCGTCGCGGTGATCGGCGTGGCGGACCGGTGGGGCCGCCGGCTCGCCGAACGGCATCCCGGCGCGATCACGTTCGCCGTCGAGGGGCCGGCCGACTGGACGGCCCGGGACGTCTCCTACGGGCCGACCGGCACACTGCTGCGCGCCGAGGGTCCGGACGGGCTGCGGGTGGATCTGTCCGTGCCGCTGCCCGGCGCCTTTAACGTCGCCAACACGCTCGGCGCGCTGGCGCTGCTCGTCGCCATCGGGGTCCCCCCGGCCACGGCGGCGGCGGGGATCGGCTCCCTGCCCGGGGTGCCCGGCCGGATGGAGCGGGTCGACGCCGGCCAGCCGTTCCTGGCCCTGGTCGACTTCGCGCACACCCCGGACGCGGTCACGACGCTGCTCGAGACGGTTCGCCCGCTGGTGAAGGGCAGGGTCATCGTCGTGCTCGGCTGCGGTGGCGACCGCGACCGCGGCAAGCGCCCGCTGATGGGGGCCGCCGCGGCGACACTCGCCGACGTCGCGATCCTCACGAACGACAATCCGCGCTCGGAGGATCCGGCGGAGATCCTCGCCCAGATGCTCGCCGGGGTCACGGCGCTGTCGGCCTCGGCCACGGTCTTGGTCGAACCGGACCGCGCCGCGGCCATCGCGGCCGCCGTGGCCGAGGCCGGACCTCAGGACGCCGTCGTTGTCGCCGGCAAGGGTCATGAGTCGGGCCAGGAACAGGCGGGGGNGGNGACCCCCTTCGACGATCGGGTCGCCCTGCGCGCCGCGCTCTCCTCGGTGGAGAGGAGATGATCCCGCTGACCCTGGCCGAGGTCGCGTCGGCGACCGGCGGCCGGCTCGACGCGGTGCCCGACCCGGGCGTCACGGTGCGTTCGGTCGTCGTCGACTCCCGCGAGGTCCGCGACGGCGCCTTGTTCGTCGCCCTGGCTGGCAGCCGGGTCGACGGGCACGACTTCGCCGCCGCCGCCGTCGCCGCCGGCGCGTCCGCCGTGCTCGCCGCCCGGTCGGTGGGCGAGCCGGCCGTCATCGTTCCCGATCCGCCTTCGGCGCTCGCCGCGCTCGCCGCGTACGTCCGTGATCTGGCCGCCGCCACCGTGGTCGCCGTGACCGGGTCGGCGGGCAAGACGACGACCAAGGACCTGCTCGCCGACGTGCTGGGCGGGCTCGCCCCGACGGTGGCCGCGCCCGGCTCCTTCAACAACGAGATCGGACTGCCGCTGACGCTGCTGCGCACCGAGCCGGACACGGCGTTCGTCGTCCTGGAGATGGGTGCCCGCGGTCCGGGGCACATCGCCACCCTCTGCGCGGTAGCCCGCCCGGCTGTGGGGGTGGTCCTCAACGTCGGCAGTGCCCACCTGGGCGANTACGCCGACGGCCGGCTGGGGATCGCCGCGGCCAAGGGCGAGCTTGCCGAGGCCGCGAGCGAGGCCGTCGTGCTCAACGCCGATGACCCGCTGGTCGCGGCGATGGCGGTTCGGACGACGGCCGAAGTGATCACTTTCGGGGAGGGTGGACGGGCCGACGTGCGGGCCGGTGCCGTCGATGTCGACCGGCTGGGCCGCGCCTCGTTCGACCTGCTGGCGCACGGCGAGCACCATCGGGTGACCCTCGGGCTCGTCGGCGCGCACCAGGTGCCGAACGCGNTGGCCGCGGCGGCCGTCGCGATCCGGCTGGGGCTGTCCCCGGACCGGGTCGCCGCGGCGCTGTCCGCCGCCCGCCCGCGCAGCCGGTGGCGGATGGAGGTGACCTCCACCGCGGCCGGGGTGGTGGTCGTCAACGACGCCTACAACGCGAACCCGGAGTCGATGCGGGCGGCGCTGAAGGCGTTGGTGGACATGCGGGGGAAGGGCCGGGCGTTCGCGGTGCTCGGTCCGATGGGGGAACTCGGTGACGCCGCCGCCGCCGAGCACGACGTGCTCGGCCGGTTCGCGGTCCGCCTNGGGGTCGATCGACTGATCGNGGTGGGTCCGGCGGCCCGCCATATCCACCTGGGCGCCTCGCTGGAAGGCTCCTGGGACGGGGAGTCGGTGGAGGTGACCGACGCCGAGGAGGCGGTGGCCCTGGTGGCCGCGCAGGCCGGACCGGACGACGTGGTACTGGTCAAGGCCAGCCGGTCCTTCGGTCTGGAGCGCGTCGCCGAGGCGTTGGTGACCAGATTCGGCGTCCTCGGCGCCGGGATCGAGGGGACATGACGGCGGACGGCTGGCTTCACACACGCGGACCCGCGCGGGTGACGCACGCGTGAGAGGCGTTCTTATCGCGGCCATGGTCGCGTTGGTCGTGTCGTTGCTGGGCACACCCTGGGTGATCCGGCTCTTCCGCCGGCAGGGATATGGCCAGGAGATCCGCGAGGACGGGCCGTCCAGCCACCTGACCAAGCGGGGCACCCCCACGATGGGGGGCACTGTCATCATTGTCGCTGCCCTGGCCGGGTACTTCCTGGCCCACCTGGTGACCGGCATCGGGTTCACCGCGTCGGGTCTGCTTGTGCTGATGGTGATGACCGGGCTTGGCCTGGTCGGCTTTCTGGACGACTACATCAAGATCCGCAAGCAGCGCAGCCTCGGGCTCACCGCCCGGATGAAGTTCACCGGGCAGGCCGCGGTCGCGATCGTCTTCGGCCTGCTGGCCGTCCGGTTCAAGAACGACGCCGGGCTGCTCCCCGGCTCGACGTACATCTCGATCGTGCGGGACACGAGTCTCTCCGTCGGCATCATCGCCTTTCCCTTGCTGGCCTGGATCATCATCGCCGCGACCTCTAACGCGGTGAACCTCACCGACGGCCTCGACGGCCTCGCGGCCGGCACCTCGGCAATGGTGTTCGGCGCGTACGTCATCATCTCCTTCTGGCAGTTCGGCAACCTGTGCGAGCCGCACGCGGCCGAGGCGGGCTGTTACCTCGTGCGTGATCCCCTCGACGTCGCGCTGGTCGCGGCGGCGGCGATGGGGGCCTGTTTCGGGTTCCTGTGGTGGAACGCCAGCCCGGCGAAGATCTTCATGGGGGACACCGGGTCGCTCGCGCTGGGCGGTGCCTTCGCCAGTATCGCGATCGTCAGCCGGACCGAGCTGCTTCTCGTCGTCCTCGGCGGCCTGTTCGTCATCGAGACCCTGTCCGTGATGATCCAGGTCGCGTTCTTCAAGGCGACGAAGAAACGCGTGTTCAACATGGCGCCGATCCATCACCATTTCGAGCTCGCCGAATGGCCCGAGACGACGGTGATCATCAGATTCTGGATCGTCTCGGGACTCGCGGTGGCCTTCGGCCTGGGCCTGTTCTACGCGGAGTTCCTCTCCCACGGAGGTGGCTGACGCCATGACGGGCGACGGTCAGGGCCCGGGCGACGGTCAGGGCCCAGGCAACCTCACGACCTCGATCTCCTGGGCGGGCCTGCCCGTGCTGGTCGTCGGGATCGGGGTCTCCGGGCTCGCCGCGGCCCGGGCGCTGCTTGCCCGCGGTGCGCGGGTCCGGGTCGTCGACGCCGGCGACTCCCCACGTCACCAGGGTGCGGCCGCGACGCTGCGGGCGCTCGGGGCCGAGGTGAACCTCGGCGGCCTGCCGGCCGGCCCCGGGGACAGCGCCCTCGTCGTCACCTCGCCCGGCGTCCCGCCGACGGCCCCGCTGATCACCGGGGCGGCCGGCGCCGGGATCCCGGTCTGGGGGGAGGTGGAGCTCGCCTGGCGGTGGCGGGGTGGGAGCCGGTGGCTCGCCGTCACGGGAACGAACGGCAAGACGACGACCACCGAGATGCTCGGCGCGATGCTCGCCGCCGGTGGCCGGCGATCCACCACCGCCGGGAACATCGGGACCCCGATCGTGGACGCGGTTGCCGCCGAGCCGCCCTACGAGACCCTCGCGGTGGAACTGTCCAGCTTCCAGCTCCATTACACCCACACCATGGCCCCCCTCGCCGCGGCCGTGCTCAACGTCGCCCCCGACCATCTCGACTGGCACGGGGGCGCGGCGGCCTATGCGGCAGCGAAGGCGGGGATCTGGCGTCGTCCCGGGACGACCGCGATCGGCAACGCCGACGACGCAACCAGCGCGGACCTGCTCGCCGCCGCTCCGGGGCGGCGGGTCCTGTTCGGTCTCGACCCGGCGGCCCGGCCGCGGCCCGGCCTGACCGTCGTCGACGGCCACCTCGTCGACGACGCCTTCGGTGGCGGGCGGCTGGTCGCCGTCCGTGACCTCGTGCTGACAAGTCCGCACATGATCTCCAATGCGCTGGCCGCCGCCGCGCTTGCCCGCGCCGAGGGCGTTGGCCCGGCCGCGATCGGCGCGGCGCTCGTCGCTTTCCGGCCCGGCGCCCACCGCAACGCCGAGGTGGCCGTCATCGACGGGGTCCGCTGGGTGGATGACAGCAAGGCGACGAACCCACACGCCGCCGCCGCGTCGCTGGCCGGCTACCCCTCGGTGGTGTGGATCGCGGGCGGCCTCAACAAGGGCCTCGCCTTCGACGATCTCGTCCGCGACGCGCGCCGGGTGCTGCGCGCCGNGGTCCTCATCGGGCGCTGCGCCGATGAGATCGCCGCCGCTCTCGCCCGACACGCCCCCGATGTCCCCGTGGAACGGGCTGACGGCATGGACGATGCGGTGAAGGCTGCGGCGGCGTTCGCGACCACCGGTGACACTGTGCTCTTGGCGCCGGCCGCGGCCTCGATGGACATGTTCCGGGACTACGCGGCGCGCGGAGATCTGTTCGCGGCGGCGGTCCGCGCACGAGAGGGGTAACCGTGGCGGGGTCGGGAGCGTCGTCGCCGCCGTCCACCGGGACGTCGGCGCGGCCCGCGCGGGCGGCGCGAGGGCCCAAAGCCGTGCGAACCGGCTCCGCGGCCGAGCCCGACTCCGCCGGCGGGGGAACCGGCGCGGCGGACGGGGCCGAAGCACGGCTGCCGCTGCTCGACCGGCCGTTGGCGTCCTACTACCTGCTGCTGTCCTCGGCCGCTCTGCTGCTGGTGCTCGGACTGGTCATGGTCCTGTCGGCGTCGAGCGTGCGCTCCTACGCCGACTTCGGCTCCTCCTACACGCTGTTCATCCGGCAGGTGATCTGGGTCGCGATCGGTCTGCCGGTGGTCGCCGTCGCCTCCCGGCTGCCTGTGCGGGTCTTCCGCGCCTTTGCCTACCCGTTGTTGCTCGGGACCGTGCTGATGCTGATGGCGGTGCTCATCCCGGGTATCGGCAGCGTGCGTGGTGGCGCCCGCCAGTGGATCGTCGTCGGGCCGATCACGATCCAGCCCAGCGAGTTGGCGAAGATCGCCCTTGCGCTGTGGTGTTCGGATCTGCTTGTCCGCAAACGGCGGCTGCTGTCCGACCCCAAACACCTGCTCGTTCCGCTGGTCCCGGTGTTCCTGTTCATCGACCTGCTGCTGCTGCTGGAACCGGATCTCGGCGGGGCGATCTGCGTGACCGTCGTGCCGTTGACCGTGCTGTGGGTGATCGGTACCCCGATGCGCCTCTACACCGGGATCCTGGGATCGATGGTCGCGGCGGCGTCGGTCCTCGCCGTGGTCGAGCCCTACCGCGTCCGGCGCCTGCTGTCGTTCACCGATCCGTTCGCCGACGCGCACGGCGACGGCTTCCAGGCCGTGCAGGGCATCTATGCCCTGTCGACCGGCGGCTGGTGGGGGGAGGGCCTTGGCGCATCCCGGGAGAAGTGGCCGCAGTTACTGCCCGCGGTGCACACCGACTTCATCCTCGCGATCATCGGCGAGGAACTCGGGCTGGTCGGCAGCCTGGTGGTGGTGGGCCTGTTCGGCGTGCTGGGATACGCGGGCCTGCGGATTGCGCACCGTTGTGACGAGCTGTTCGTCCGGCTCGCCGCAGCGGGGGTCACCGCCTGGATCCTCGTCCAGGCGGTGGTCAACATAGGTGCCGTCGTGGGTCTGTTGCCGATTACCGGCGTCACCCTTCCGCTGGTGTCGTTCGGTGGCTCCGCGTTGCTGCCGACCCTCGCGGCCCTCGGCATGCTGCTCTCCTTCGCCCGGTCCGAGCCGGCCGCGGCCGAATTCTTGTCCCGACGGGCCGAGGAACGCCACGCCGCGCGTCTCGCCGCGTCCGGCCGGCGCCGCCAGCGCTGGCGCCGCGGCCGGGAGCGGCGCGCCGATGCCACCGGGGTGATACCGCGGGAGGAGAGGCGGCCGCCCGGCCGCCGGGGCCACCGACCGGACCTCGGCCTCGTACCGGTCGACGACGCGCGGTCGGGTCCGGTGGGTCCGGTGCCGGAGTCCGGGTCGGGGCGTTCGTCGGGGCGCATATCATCCCGTGTGCGGGCCCGGGTGACCGGGGCCGGGCTGCCCGGGAGACGGCGTGATGTGTCATCGTCTTGACCGATGTTGCGAAGCGTAGTGCTCGCCGGCGGCGGGACAGCCNGCCACGTGGAACCCGCACTCGCCGTCGCGGACGCGCTGCGGGCGACCGACTCCCGGGTACGGCTGACCCTGCTCGGCACCGCGACCGGTCTGGAGGCGCGCCTGGTGCCCGCCCGGGGCCATGAGTTGGCGACGGTGCCGAAGGTCCCGATGCCGCGCCGCCCCACCCCGGCCGTGTTCAAGCTGCCCGCCCGGTTCCTCGACGCGATCTGTCAGGCGGGGGAGACCCTCGACCTGGTTCGGGCGGACGTGGTCGTGGGGTTCGGTGGATACGTGTCCGCGCCCGCGTACCTCGCCGCCCGGCGCCGCGGCATCCCGATCGTGGTGCACGAGGCGAACCCGCTGCCGGGACTGGCCAACCGGCTCGGCGCCCGGCTCACCCCGTTCGTCGCCACGTCCTACCCGAGCACGCCCCTGCGCGGCGCGACGCTCACCGGGATCCCGCTGCGGGGGGAGATCCTCACCCTCGACCGTTCCCCGGCCGCGATGCGGGCCGCCCGGGCGCGCTACGGGCTCGACCCGCACCGGCCGACCCTGCTCGTCTTCGGCGGTTCGCAGGGCGCCCGCTCGCTCAACCAGGTGATGACGGCGGCGGCGCATCCCCTTGCCGCCGCCGGGATCCAGGTGCTGCACGCGACCGGACCGAAGAACTTCGACGAGGTCGCCGCGGCGCTGCCCCTCGACCTGCCCACGCCATACGAGCTGCGGCCGTACCTCGACCACATCCCCTCGGCCTACGCCGCGGCCGACATGACCCTGTGCCGGTCGGGCGCGATGACATGCGCGGAACTCGCCGCGGCGGGGCTCCCGGCGGTGTACGTCCCCCTGCCGCACGGCAACGGTGAGCAGCGCCGCAACGCGCTGCCGACGGTGGAGGCCGGCGGTGGTCTCCTCGTCGACGACGCCGAGCTCAGCGCGTCCTGGCTGCTCGAGAACGCGCTGCCGGTGCTCATCTCCGCCGAACGGCTGGCGAAGATGTCGGCCGCCTGCGCCGGCAGCGGCCATCCCCAGGCCGCCGCCGCGATCGTCGCCATGATCCGGGACGCCGCCGCCACCCGGCGGCGATCCCGCCCGCGGCACGCGGCTCCCTGACCGCTCCGCCGTCCCCGGCCGCTGGACAGCCAGGGGGTGTCCAACGCTGGCCGGTTATCACAGCGTGACCAGCACGACCACCGGGATCTCCCGTTCCACCTGCTCCTGGTGGCCGCGGATCCCCGGCATCGTCTCGACCAGTGCCTCGTAGAGCCGCTGCCGCTCGTCCCCGGTGGCGGTCAACGCCTCGGCCTCGAACCGGTCGGTGCCGAGCTCCACCACGACCTTCGGCTCGGCCGTCAGGTTCTGGTACCAGTCCGGATGCCGTGGGGCGGCCATGTTGGACGCGAAGACGACGATGCGGCCGGGACCGCCGTCCATGACGTACCCCAGCGGGGTGGTGTGCTCCTTCCCGCTGCGCCGCCCGGTCGTCGTCACGAGCACCAGCCTGGAACCGGGCAGCGTCTTCTCCAACACGCCGCCAGTCGCCCGGTACTCGGCGATCACGGTCTGATTGACCGCCCTGACGTCGAAGCCAGGTCTGCGCGGGTCCTGCGTGTCGGCCATCGTCTCGATCCTCACCTGTCGCCGCCGGCCATGCCGGCGGGGGCGTGTTGCGGCAGTCAACCATCGACGCCGGGCAACAGCCGGCAGGATCATCGCCCGGGACGTCGCGTCGGCGTTACGGGTCCGCGGCGCGGTGCCGCTTTCACGCCGGGGAGGAGGCGCCGTCTCACGGGCATCGGATGGCACTTCTTTGTACGAGAGAATTGAAGCCCTTCTTNTTTTCGACGGTNCCCCNCCGCGGTNCCTCACCGCCGTTCGGACGGCCGTGGGGGAGTACCCGTCGCGGCGAGGTAAGGCGGCATGAGAGCGCCATTGGACGCTCACATGCAACGGTCAACCGGCCGCCGAGAAGCCCAGGGCGGCCAGCAGCCGGGGACCGACCGTGGTGATCGTTCCCGCTCCGAGCGTGAGCAGCAGGATCCCCCGCGACGCCTCGTCGCTCAGGGTGACGCGGACGTCCGTGGCGAGTCGTTCGACGAGTTCGGGCCAGGACACGTAGTATGTTGCCGCCGGCTCGCTCACCCGCTTGACCAGGTCGACGGCATGCAGACCGAGGTCGTCGGTCTCGCGGGCGGCATAGATGTCGGTGACGTACACCCGGTCGGCGTCGCTGAACGCGGCCGCGAAGTCGTCCAGTAGCGCGGCGAACCGACTGAACGTATGTGGCTGGAGTACCGTCCAGATCTGCCGTCCCCGAGCCCGTGAACGGGCCGCGGCGAGCGTCAGACGGACCTCCGTCGGATGATGCGCGTAGTCGTCGATCACCTCCAGGCTGCCCGGACCTCCGGCGGGTCCGACGCCGGTGCTGTCGGCGGGGCCGTTCCAGAAGCCCACGAACTCGAACCGTCGGGCCGCGCCGGTGAAGGTCGTCAGGGNGGTGAGGGTCTGGGCGGGAGCGACTCCCAGCTCGGTGGCGGTGGCGAGGACCGCGAGCGCGTTCAGCACCGAGTGCCGGCCGGGTACCGTCAGGGTCAGCGCGCCGATCTCCTGACCGGCCCGCAGGACGGTCGCCCTGGTCATGTCGTCCCCCGCGGTGGTGACGACGTCGACGGCGCGCCAGTGGCGTTCGGCACCGAAGCCGTAGTCGATCACCGCGACGTCATTCACCGCGACGTCATTGCCGGGCCGCTGGCGACCCAGCTCGGTGAGGACGGCGACCACCCCGGGATGATCTCCGCAGACGACCAGTCGTCCACCCGGCCGGACCCGTCGGGCGAACGCGGCGAAGGCCGTCCGGACCGATGCCTCGTCGGGGAAGACGTCAGGGTGCTCCCACTCGACGTTGGTGATGACGGCGATGCTCGGGTCGAGGCCCGCGAAGGCGCCGCCGTACTCGTCGGACTCCAGGACGAAGACGTCGCCGGAGCCGGCCAGCGCGTTCCCTCCCAGCTGTGACACCTCCGCGCCGATGACCGCCGTGGGATCCAGCCCGGCGGCGCGCAGGACCAGGGTGAGCATCGCCGAGGTGGTCGACTTGCCGTGCGAACCGGCGACGGCGACCAGCCGGTAGCCGGCGGNGAGCTCCGGTAGCCATTCCGAACGGCGGCGCACGGGCAGACCGAGCGCGCGGGCGGCGACGATCTCCGGATGGTCGTCGGGCAGCGCACTGGACGCGACCACGACATCCGCACCGGCGAGCTCGGCGGCGAAGGCGGCCGGACCGGGCGTGGCCCCGATCCGGATCGGTACCCCCCGTGCGCGTAGGGTCGCCACCCGGGGCGAGTCTTCGGAGTCACTGCCGCTCACCGTCCCGCCGCCCGCGAGATGGATCTGGGCCAGCGGAGACAGGCCGCTGCCTCCGATGCCGAGGAAATGGACGTGCTGGGTGCGCTGACCGGTCACGGGAGGCAGTACACCATCATCGGCCCCGGTGGTGGTGAGGTCTCTTGATCCGTGGCACGGCCAGGCGTCGGGATCCGTACATTGATCGGGGTCCGTACATNGAGACGAAGCCCCCGTCGGCTGCGCCGGGAAGGTCGCCGGAGGCGAGTCACGGTTACCACAGACTCCTTCCGGGGCGGGGGTCCCCGCATTGTGGCGAAGCCACCATGCGGGGAAAGTCGTGACGCGCCGACAGCGTCCTTGACCACCGCCGAAGCCGTGCCTACTGTCCGATCCACAGTCGGAAGTTGACATAACTGTAACCGTCTAGCTGACGGTGAAGGTTGAGACTTCGACTGCTTTCCTCGCTCGCCGCGCGGCTCCGCCTTCCCGCGGCGGCGCAGGGGCGGGGTAACCCCCGTCCGACCACCGACGCCGCTGGAGGACCGACACCGCATGGCTGCCCCACAGAACTATCTCGCGGTCATCAAGGTCGTCGGGATCGGTGGTGGTGGCGTCAACGCCGTCAACCGGATGATCGAAGTCGGTCTCAAGGGCGTCGAGTTCATCGCCATCAACACCGATGCCCAGGCCCTGCTCATGAGCGACGCCGACGTGAAACTCGATGTCGGCCGTGAGCTCACCCGAGGCCTCGGCGCCGGAGCCGACCCCGAGGTCGGCCGCCAGGCTGCCGAGGATCACCGGGAGGAGATCGAGGAGGTCCTCAAGGGGGCCGACATGGTCTTCGTCACCGCGGGTGAGGGTGGTGGCACGGGTACCGGCGGTGCGCCGGTCGTCGCGAACGTCGCCCGCTCCCTCGGAGCACTCACCATCGGTGTGGTCACCCGGCCGTTCACCTTCGAGGGTCGGCGCCGGGCCACTCAGGCCGACACCGGTATCGACACTTTGCGTAATGAGGTCGACACCCTCATCGTCATCCCGAACGACCGTCTGCTGGCGATGACGGACCGGGACATCAGCGTTCTCGACGCCTTCCGCAGCGCCGACCAGGTGTTGCTCTCCGGTGTCCAGGGCATCACTGACCTGATCACCACGCCCGGCCTGATCAACCTGGACTTCGCCGACGTCAAGACGGTCATGTCCCATGCCGGCAGCGCCCTGATGGGCATCGGACGGGCCCGCGGCGACGACCGGGCCACCGTCGCCGCCGAACAGGCCATCGCGTCCCCCCTGCTCGAGGCGAGCATGGACGGGGCTCAGGGGGTGCTGCTCAACATCTCGGGTGGGTCGGACCTCGGCCTGTTCGAGATCAACGCGGCCGCCGAGCTGGTCGCCGACGCGGCCCACCCGGAAGCGAACATCATCTTCGGTGCGGTCATCGACGACGCACTCGGGGACGAGGTGCGGGTGACGGTCATCGCCGCCGGCTTCGACACCGTCCAGGACCGGCGGACCCGCACCCTCAACGCGGCGGGGCAGCGGCGCCCGCCGGGGCCGGCCGGCGGGTCGGCTGCCGGGCCGCCGACGGTGGCCGCCCCGGCCACCTCGCCCGCGACAACGATCCTGCCGCCGCTGCCGACGATCTCCACAGTCCCGTCTCGGACGCCGCCCGCCGCCCCCGCCACCCCCGCCGCGCCCCCGCCCGTCGCGCCGGTCCCGCCGCCCACACCGAGCTACCTGCAGGCACCCCCGCCGCCGATCGCGCCGTCGAACGTCGGTCATTACCACCCGGAACCGCTGCCGGGGGCGCCGGCCTCGAACGAACCCGCTGCGGCCGCCACGGCCGAATCGACCGTGATCCCGACGATCGAGTCTCGCCTCGCCCCGCCGAACCGTGAACCGGTGGAGCCGCCGGTCGATCAGGCCTATGGTCAGCACCGCCCGGAGCCGCCGCGCACTGCTCCCCGGCCGACCTACCCGCCTCGCCGGCCGGTGCGGCCGGTGGCCGACGACGACGAGTTGGACGTGCCGGACTTCCTCAAGTAGCCGGTGCCAGGCAGACTTCCGGCATGCCGGTTCTCGTCNCCTCGCGCTCGGGNGGGGTCAGCGACCCGCCGTTCGAGGGACTCAATCTGGGCGACCACGTCGGGGATGCCGACGAGGCCGTCGCCGTCAACCGACGCCGGCTCGTCGACCGGCTGCGGATGCCGGTCCAGTACATGCGGCAGGTGCATGGGAGGCAGGTCGCCGTGTTGCGTCGGCACGGGCCGCCTCCACAGGCGGACGCGCTGGTGACCGATGTCCCCGGCCTCGTGCTCGCCGTGATGGTTGCCGACTGCGCACCGGTGCTGTTCGAGGCCCCCGCGGTGGTGGGAGTGGCGCACGCCGGCCGGGTTGGGATGGCCAGTGGCGTGATACACGCCACTCTTGGGGTCCTCGAGCGGCTCGGCGCCGCCCGGGACGAGCTCCGTGTCACCATCGGTCCATGTATCTGTGCCGGCTGTTACGAGGTGCCGGAGGATCTTCGTTGCGAGGTGGATACCCAGGTGCCGGGGAGTGCGGCCACCACCCGCGTCGGCACCGCGGCGATCGACCTGCGTGCCGGTATCCGTCGTCAACTCGCCGCCGCCGGTGTGACCGATATAACAATTTCTGCTCGATGCACCGCCGAGGATCCGGAGCTCTACTCCTACCGTCGAGAGGGTCGGACGGGACGCTTCGCCGGTCTGGCCTGGCTCGGGCCGACGCCATGATCCACCGGCCCGAGATGCCCGCGAGGCATGGCGCATCCGGCTCGGGGGAGTCCGACGGACCGTTCGACCCGGACCGGCCTGCCCCGGACCGGCCTGCCCCGGACCGGCCTGCCCCGGACCGGCCTGCCCCGGACCGGCCTGCCCCGGACCGGCCTGCCCCGGACCGGCCCGCCCCGGACCGGCCCGCCCCGGACCGGCCCGCCCCGATCGAGCTCGATCCGGCGCGCCTGGACCGGTTGACGCAGCGGCTGGCCGAGGTCCGGGCTCGGATCGCGGGGGCGGCCNGGGCCGCGGGCCGTGATCCGGACCACCTCACCCTCATTGCGGTCAGTAAAACCTACCCACCCCAGGATGTTGTGATGATGCACACGCTCGGGGTGCGGCACTTCGCCGAGAACCGGGAGCAGGAGGCCGGGCCGAAGGTGAGTCTCGTCACCCGGCTGATCGGCGGGGAACGGAGCGTCCCGGCCAAGGGAACCGGTGACGGCCTGTCCTCCGGTGCCACCGGTTCCGACGATCCGATCTGGCATTTCGTGGGACAACTGCAGCGCAACAAGGCCAGATCCGTTCTTCGTTGGGCGGATTGGGTGCAGTCGGTGGATCGGGTGAGCCTGGTGCCAGTGCTCTCCCGGCTGGCAATGGAACGCGGCCGCCCGCTGTCGATCTGTCTCCAGGTCTCGTTGGACCTCCCTGGTGCTTCCGATGGGAAGATCGGCGCGTCGATCGCCGGCTCGAGGCGCGGAGGGATCGATCCGGCCGGCCTTTCCGCCCTGGCCGATCTTGTCGAGGAGGCGCCGGGACTGGCCCTGCGAGGCGTGATGGCTGTCGCCCCCCGGAGGGGGCAGCCACGACCTGCGTTCGCGCGACTGCGTGAGGTGGCGGAACGCCTGAAGGTGGGGCATCCCCAGGCCACCGTCATCAGTGCCGGCATGTCGGGAGATCTTGAGGACGCTGTGGCCGAAGGCGCGACACACCTTCGGATCGGCACCGCTTTGTTCGGTGAACGGCCTGGTGTCCCTTAGAGTCGCGCCCATGGGGCTCGGGCGCAGGGCGATGGTCTACCTCGGTCTGGCCGAGGAGGATGAGGACTATCTCGACGACGACTATGACGACGGTCGTGCGGTCGGTCGTGACGACCGGCGTGCTATGCACGAACCGGTTCCGATGGACCGTACGGTCCGTCGGATAGACGCACGTGAGGAGCCGGTCGCCATGCCGCGACGTCCACCGGTCGAACCGCTGCGTCCCGCCGGTCCCGTGCCGATGCGCAGGGTGGCCGCGGTGGAGGAGTCGCACCCCTACCGGATCACCACGCTTCAGCCACGCAGCTACAATGAGGCGCGCCAGATCGGCGAGGAGTTCAGGGACGGGACGCCCGTTATCATGAACCTCACCGACATGGACGATGCCGACGCCAAGCGGCTGGTCGACTTCGCCGCAGGTCTGATCTTCGGGCTGCGGGGCGACCTCGAGAAGGTGACAAACAAGGTCTTCCTGCTCTCGCCGCACAACGTCGAGGTCACCGAGACGGACAAGCGACGCATCCGCGAGGGTGGGTTCTACAACCAGTCATAGTCAGGGGGCGTTCGCGTCCCCCCCGTTTCTCAGGAGAGAGCACCATCAGCACAGTAGGAAGCTTGATCTTTTGGGTGCTGACGGTCTATCTGTTGCTCCTGATAGCACGATGGATCATCGATCTGGTTCTTGCCCTCAGCCGATCGTTCCGCCCGACCGGCCCGCTGGTACTGGTCTTCGAGATCGTGTACACGGTAACTGACCCTCCGTTACGATTCATCCGGCGATTTCTTCCGCCGTTGCGGGTGGGTAGCGTTGCGCTTGACCTCGGGTTCCTGCTGCTCTTCCTAGTGGTCATCGTGCTTCGAAGCTATGCGCAGAGGCTGTGACGGGGTTGTTGTGCACACCGCGAGCGCGGGCGCGGCAGACTGCCCGCAGACCGCCCTCTCTTCGGGGAGCGGCGATGCCGCACGAGGAGGCGACGTGGCTCTGACACCACAGGACGTTCAGAACAAGGTCTTCAGTCCGACGAGGTTTCGCACGGGCTACAACGAGGATGAGGTCGACACCTTCCTCGACGAGGTCGAGGCCGAGCTGACGCGGCTGCTGGACGAGAACAGCGACCTGCGCCGGCAGCTCGACGAGGCCCGGCGTTCCGGCGGTGGTGGTCCGGGCGTGCCCGCGCAGATCCTCGAGGAGAACCAGGGCCTGCGCCGCCAGCTCGACGAGGCGCGTCGCCAGATCGCCCAGGCGCAGGCCCAGGCCGCCCAGGCTGCCCGGGAGCGGGGCCAGCAGCCGCAGCCCCCCGCGCCGCAGCAGGGTGGCGCCCCCACCACGGTGATCTCGGCGGTGGGTACCTCCGGACCGCCCGCCCGGGCCGGCGGCAACCCGCAGGTGGAGGCCGACATCGAGCAGCGGGTCGCCCGTACCCTCGTGCTGGCCCAGCGCACGGCGGACGAGGCGCTGCGCGAGGCGCGCGCGGAGTCCGAACGCGCCCGCCGCGAGGCGAGGGCGGACGCGGACCGCATCATCGGTGAGGCCCGGGCGCACGTGGCCGAGCAGCTCGGCGGCTTGGAGGACGACAAGCGTCGTCTCGAGGGCCAGGTCGAGCAGCTTCGGGCGTTCGAGCGGGAGTACCGCACCCGGCTGCGGGCCTACCTGGAGATGCAGCTGCGGGACCTGGACGGCATGCCGACCCAGCCGGCCGTCGGTGCCGGCGGGCCTCCGCGGCCGGGCCTCAACCCGGGNGGNGGACCCACACCGCCCGCGGTGGGCATGGGGCCCAGTGGCGCTGCGCAGAGCCCCGCCCACCAGCCGACCTTCCCGCCCGGTCCGCCCCTGCCCGCCGGCGCCGCCATGGCCCGCGACAACGGTCACGGCCGGCCGGACATGGACGCCACCCGGCGGGACGCCCCGGGAATGCAGGAGTTCTGATCATCCACCGCGCGGCCCTCGGCGGGTCCGGCGTGGCCCTCGGCACCGGCGCGGACGGCCGGTCTCGTGATGGGNNGATCGAGAGATGCTGACGCTTTGTGGAGCGGTTCTTGCTCTGTGTACGGTTCTTGCGGTGGTCGGCATCCTCGCCGGCAGCGGTTTCGTCTATGCGTCCCTGATCTTGACGCTGGCCGCCGCGGCGCTGCTCCCGGCGGGAGCAGTACGCCGGGCCTCTCGCTGGCCCCGGGCCTCTCGCTGACCCCGGGCCTCGGTCTCAGCCGCCGGTCGTCTCGTGCCGGGTGAGCGTGAACGCCAGGCCCAGCTCCTCGGCCGCCGAGCGGGCTGCCGTCTCGCGCGGCTGCGCCGCAGGTAGCTCCGTGCGGGCCGCCTCGGTGAAGGAGACCGCCAGCACCTCCTCGGCCACCGTCTGACCGTGGGTACGCAGAGCGAGCGCGGTCTCCTCGCGCGTCGCCGCCCAGGAGACGTCCACCCGGTCGGTGATCTCCAGCCCCGCCGCCTTGCGCGCGTCCTGGAGCACCCGGACGGCGTCGCGGGCGAGCCCGGCGCGGGCGAGCTGCGGGGAGATCTCCAGGTCGAGGGCGACGGAGAGCCCGGACTCGGCGGTGACCGCCCAGCCCTGCCGCGGCGTCTCCGTGATGATCAGCTCGTCCCCGGACAGCTCGACGTCCTCCCCGTCAACGGTGACGGTGAGCCGTCCGTTGACGGGAGGACCGGCGGCCGCGATGGCCGCGGCGGCCGCCTTGGTGTTCCTGCCGAAGCGCCGCCCCAGCGCCCGGAAGTTCGGCTTCACCGAGATGTCGACGACCTCCGAGGTCGCCGGCTCCACCGTGGTCACGTTGAGCTCCTCGGTGATCTGCGCGATCAGCTCGGGGGAGAGCTCGTCAAAGGCACTCGCGCCGACGACCGCCCGCGGCAACGGCTGGCGGGTGCGCACCCCGCTGGCGGCCCGGGCGGCGCGGCCGAGTTCCACGATCCGCCGGACGAGATCCATCTGCTCCGAGAGCTCCGGCGTGTGCAGCCCCGCCGGGAGCTCGGGCCAGGCGGCCAGGTGCACCGAG
This sequence comes from Frankia sp. CeD, assembly GCF_000732115.1. Lineage (NCBI taxonomy): Bacteria > Bacillati > Actinomycetota > Actinomycetes > Frankiales > Frankiaceae > Frankia > Frankia sp. CeD. Next base: position 66,728 of record NZ_JPGU01000004.1, on the reverse strand, counting down.
TCGGGGGTCCGCGGGGATGCGTCGGCGAACAGCCGTGACCACAGCCAGTCGGTGAGGAACGGCGTGAACGGCGCCATCACCCGGGTCAGCGCGTCCAGGCAGGTGTGCAGGGTGCTCAGGGCGTCGGCGTCGCCGGCCCAGAACCGGCGGCGGGACCGGCGGACGTACCAGTTGGACAGGTCGTCGACGAACCGGGCGATCCGCCGCCCGGCCCGCAGCGAGTCGAAGTTCTCCAGCGCATCGTCCACCTCGGCGACGGTGGCCGCGAGCTCGGACAGCGCCCAGCGGTCCAGCACGTGCCGTCGGGCCGGCGGTGTCGCGCGCGGGTCCGCGGCCGGGTCCGCGGCCGGGTCCGCGCCTGGGCGCCAGCCGGCTGCCCCGGCATAGAGAGCGAAGAAGGACGAGGTGTTCCAGTAGGTGAGCAGGACCTTGCGGACGATGTCCTCGATCGCCTCGTGACTCACCCGGCGGTCCGCCCACGGCGAGCCGCCGGCGAGCATCAGCCAGCGGACCGCGTCCGCGCCGTGCCGCTCGAACAGCTCGAAGGGATCGAGCACGTTGCCGAGATGCTTGCTCATCTTGCGGCCGTCGGCGTCCAGGAGCAGGCCGAGACAGAGCACCGTCTCGTAGGAGGAGCGGCCGAACACCAGCGTGCCGACCGCCATCATCGTGTAGAACCAGCCGCGGGTCTGGTCGATCGCCTCGCAAATGTACTGCGCCGGGTACTGCCGGGTGAACGCCGCGAGGTTGTGGTGCGGGGCGCCCCACTGGGCGAACGGCATCGCGCCGCTGTCATACCAGACGTCGATCACCTCGGGCACCCGGTGCGAGGCGCCGCCACAGGTCGGGCAGGTCCCGGTGACCTCGTCGACGAACGGGCGGTGCGGGTCGAGGTCGGCCAGGTTCCGCCCGGCGAGCTCGGAGAGCTCCGCGAGTGACCCGACGCACACCAGGTGGGTGGGGTCGTCGTCGCAGCGCCAGACCGGCAGCGGTGTCCCCCAGTATCGGTTGCGGGACAGCGCCCAGTCGACGTTGCCGCGCAGCCACTCGCCGTACCGACCGGTCTTGATCCGCTCGGGGTGCCAGGTCGTCCGCTCGTTCTGCGCCAGCAGCTCGTCGCGGATGGCGGTGGTCCGGATGTACCAGGACGGCAGCGGATAGTAGATCAACGGTGTGTGACAGCGCCAGCAGTGCGGATAACTGTGCGTATACGTCGACGCCCGCCACAGCCGGCCCCGCTCGCGCAGGTCGGCGGTCAGCGGCGCGTCGGCATCCTTGAAGAACATCCCGCCGACCAGGGGGACGTCGGCGAGGAAGCGACCGTCCGTCCCGATCGGGTTCACCACCGGCAGCCCGCTCGCCCGGCAGACTGCGAGGTCCTCCGCGCCGAACGCTGGCGCCTGGTGGACCAGGCCCGTGCCATCCGTGGTCGTCACGTAGTCGGCGAGCACGACCGAGTGCGGGACGCCGGTGCCGGCCGCGAACCGCTCGGCCGCCAGCAGCTCGAACGGGCGGGTGTAGCGGGCACCGGCCAGCTCCGCCCCGCGGAACCGCTCGACGATCTCGGCGTCCTCGCCGAGGGCCGCGGTGACCAGTGGTTCGGCGACGACGAACAACTCCCCGNCCCCCGCGCGGGCCAGGACGTACTCCNCCTCCGGATGAACGGCCACCGCCGTGTTCGACACCAGCGTCCACGGGGTCGTCGTCCATACCAGCAGCTGCGCACCCTGCCCGGCGAGGCCCAGGGCGTCGGCGACGAGCGGGAAACGGACGTAGACCGAGGGGTCGTCGACGTCCGAGTAGCCCTGGGACACCTCGTGGTCACTAAGCGGCGTTTCGTCGCGCGGGCAGTACGGGGTGACCCGGAAGTCCTCGACCAGCAGGCCCTGGTCGAAGATCTGCTTGAGCGACCACCAGACGCTCTCGACGTAGCTGGTGTCCATGGTGCGGTAGGCGCCATCGAGGTCGACCCAATAGCCCATCCGCTCGGTCATCGCGGAGAAGTCCGCGACATGGCGCAGCACCGACTCGCGGCACCGGGCGTTGAACTCGGCGATGCCGAACGCCTCGATGTCGTTTTTGCTGGTGAAGCCGAGCTCCTTCTCGACCGCGAGCTCGACGGGCAGCCCGTGGCAGTCCCAGCCCGCCCGCCGGGGAACGTGGTAGCCCTTCATCGTCCGGTAGCGGGGGAACAGGTCCTTGAAGACCCTGGCCTCCACGTGGTGCGCCCCCGGCCTGCCGTTGGCGGTGGGTGGGCCCTCGTAGAAAACCCACAGCGGGCGGTCCGCGGTGGCCTCCAGCGAACGGTGGAACACCTTGGTGTCGCGCCAGCGGGCCAACGTCTCCCGCTCCAGGGCGGGCAGGTCCACCTGGGCGGGCAGCGGAGCGAAGGTGGGATGCCGCAGAGGGGTGCTCATCGTGGGGACCCGGTCTCCATAGTCGTAATCTCCGTCGGGCTGGTTCTCCAACGGAGGGACGACGCCTCACCGGTCCCGGGCGTGACCATCCGGCCGATGCGCCGGCCGCCTGTCCTACCCGGACCGGGGGTACCGCGGTACCACCCTCCTTGCGCACCCGCTCGGCCGGATCGGGCCGAGGGATGGCCCCTCGTTGTCCTCGCGGCGGCCGGATCTACTGGGGACCCGATGGTCGACCGGATTCCGTTCTTCCGGCGGCTCGGGGGTGATCTTCGCGACGCGCTGGCCACCGGGCTTCCACCGACCCCGGCTCGCTCGGGCTGCGCCCGCCGCTACTCGTCCCCGTCCACGCCGTACCGCTGTCCATCAGCGTAGCTCAGCGGGACGAGTGGTCCCGTCCCCGGCTCGGCCCTTCGCCGCGCGGCCGGTTCATCGTCGGGACTCGGGGCCGTAGAGTGGTCCGGTAGGAGAGGTGCCGACCATCGGGAGCGGTGTGTCCGAAGATCCCGTCGATCACGCGGTGACCGCGCCGGGGGGCGTCACCCCGGGCGCGGGGTCCGTCGCGCCGGCGATGTCGACGAAGCCCTCGGCCCCGCCCGGGGGGTCGACGCCGGTGCCGCACGGGCGGGACGAGGCTCGCCCTACCGCCGGTTCCCGCCGGGCGGTGGCCACGCTGACGGTCGCGGCGGCGATCGTCCTGCTGTCGGACATCCTCACCAAGCATGTCGCGGTGGCCACCCTGTCTGACCGGGGGCCTGTCGAGGTCATCCCCGGCCTGCTCGACCTGGAGCTCACCCGCAACTCCGGAGCGGCCTTCAGCCTCGCGGGCGGCGCGACGGTGCTACTCAGCCTGGTCGCCCTGGCCGTGGTCGCGGTGGTGGTGTTCACCGCCCGCCGGCTGCGGTCGGTGGGGTGGGCTCTCGTGCTCGGCGCCCTGCTCGGCGGGGCGGTGGGCAACCTCGCCGACCGCCTCTTCCGCGCGCCCGGTCCCCTGCGCGGTCACGTCGTGGACTTCGTCCACCTCCACTACTGGCCCATCTTCAACGTGGCCGACTCCGNGATCGTCTGCGGCGGCGTGCTCGCGGTCATCCTGTCCCTGCGCGGCGTGGGTCTGGACGGCACGCGCTACGCCGAGCATCATCCCCCCGGCGGGGGCAGTGACCATCACGGGCGGTGACCTGCGGTCCCTGCCGGTCCCGGACGGGCTCGACGGCGTCCGTCTCGACGCGGCGATCGCGAGGATGTTCGGGCTGTCGCGGACCGTGGCCGCCGCGCTCGTCGACGACGGCCAGGCGAGCCTCGACGGGAAGGTCCGGGGCCGGTCCGACCGGGTCAGCGGCGGTGCCTGGCTGGAGGTCCGGCTGCCCGCTCCGCCGCGTCCGGTGGCGGTGGAACCCACGCCGGTCGAGGCTCTCGGCATTCTCTACGACGACGACGACATCATCGTGGTGGACAAGCCGGTCGGGGTCGCCGTCCATCCGGCGCCCGGCTTCACCGGACCGACCGTGATCGGGGCGTTGGCCGCCGCGGGATACCGCATTTCCACCTCGGGCGCGGCCGAGCGTCAGGGGGTGGTGCACCGTCTCGACGTCGGTACCACCGGGGTGATGGTGGTCGCCAAGAGCGAGCGCGCATATACCCTGCTGAAACGGGCGTTTCGTGACCGTACGGTGGACAAGCGCTACCGGGCCGTGGTGCAGGGCCATCCCGATCCGCTGCGGGGCACCGTGGACGCCCCGATCGACCGGCATCCGCGCCGGCCGGGGCTGTTCGCCGTCGTCGCGGACGGCAAGCCGAGTATCACCCACTACGACCTCCAGGAGGCGTTCCGGGCCGCCTCCCTGCTGTCCGTGCGATTGGAGACCGGGCGCACCCACCAGATCCGGGTGCACATGTCCGCCCTGCGGCACCCGTGTGTCGGGGATCTCGCCTACGGGGCCGATCCCACGCTCGCCGAGCGGCTCGGCCTGACCCGCCAGTGGCTGCACGCGGCGCGGCTGTCCTTCGATCATCCCGGTCACGGCGGACGGGTCGAGTTCACCAGTCCGGACCCGGCTGACCTGGCCGAGGCGGTGGAACGGCTGCGGGACCAGCCATGACGGAGCCGGCGACGCTCGGGGAGGCGACCTCGGCGCCGGTGCCCGCTCCCGCGGCACCCGGGGGAGCGGTGCCGGCCCCGGCCCCCGCCTGCCGGGGGTGGTCCACCGTGCGCCCACCGGTCCACGGGTTGGGGGCGCTGCTCGATCGGGTCGACGCCCGCACGCTGCCGGCGACCTCTCGCGCGATCGCGATCGTCCGGGCGTGGATGGTGGGCCTGGCGGAGCGGGAGATCGGTCGGGTCCGCCGAACCCGGGACCGGGTCCGCCGAACCCGGGACCGGGTCCGGCGGACCCGGGACCGGGTCCGGCCCTCGCCTGCCGGCTCCGACGACGATGACGGTCCGCCGGCCCTGCTCGACGTGGCCGGAGTCACGCCCGGCGGGGTGGTGGACTGGGGCGTCCGGATGCTCGTCCTCGGACTCGTCGCGTTGATCGTGGTGAGCGCGACGGCCGCGATCCTGCAGGGCGTCGATCATGCTCCGTCGTCCGGACCGTCCTCCTCGGCGACCGAGCAGGCAGCGACGTCCGCGAACCAGCCGGCGGCGCCCGACCAGCCGGTGGCGCCCGCGCTGCCCGCGGTGACGATCGGCCCCGGGCCGAACGACCCGGTCGCCGACTACCTCGGCGCCAGCCGGCAGAACCTCGCGTTGCTGACCTCGGCCGCCCCCGGCGCCGATCTCTACGCCGTGGCCAGTCTCNCCGCNCCCCGCNCCCCCGCCGACCTGCTCGAGGTGTTCGGCGACTTCCGGACCGTCCAGGTGTTCTTCACCGCCGGTATCGGGGGTGAACAGGAGCAGGCCGTCGTGCGCGATCCGGTGGCCGACGTCCGGGCGGCCTTCGGGTCGGCGGCGGCCCAGGCGGACGCCCGAGCCGCCGCCGACACACAGGTCGGCAACACCGCCGCCGCCGACCGCGAGCGGCGAACGACCTGCGGGCCGGGTGCGGGTGTCTGTTCGCCGTGGTGGTCCGCGCCCCGGCCGGCCGGCTCTCGCAGCTCGAAACCGATCCCCGGGTGCGGGTGGTGGATCCGGCCCCACCGGGAAGCGGGCCGCCGGGTGTGAGATTCATCCCACTGTCCCCGGACCGTCGCTGATCCGGTTGAGCCGTCCGCATGATCGGACGGCGTGCCGGGCACGGGTGGCGGACGGTGACCGTTCTGGCGNGGCATCCGACCCCTGCGCCATCGTCGACCGGGACAGGAGAGGATGAGGGGCGAGACCGGCTTCGTCACCTGGGGTTGCGACCGGCCGGGGAGTTCACGGATCATGATGAGGAGACCCAGGTTGAAGCTGGCGAAGGGCACCCGGGAGGTCTTCGACGCGGAGAGCCTGCTCGAGGAGTACCTGGGGCCGCGCAAGCGAGGTCTGCGCTACGCCTACCCGTACTACGACGGCCTGGTCACCAATAGTGATCCGGATCTGCTGTGCACCGGGGATCTCCTGGCCCCGTGCCTGCTCGGCGTCCACGTGGACCTGGATCGGATGCACACGCTCACCGCGCTGATGCCGTTGCTGCAGCGGGCGTTGGACAGGCTTCCTCCCGGCATCGAGCTCATCGAGGCCGACGAGGTCACCCTCGATCTGGTCGCCGCGCTCTACGACCCCCTCGACGACCCGGACGTCTCCGACCGGGACGTCAAGGGCTCCCTCATCGCCAAGGTGCTGCACCGCAAGCGGCCCGCCCTGGTCCCGTTGTTCGACTCCAAGGTGAGGATCTTCTACCAGCACGAGGACTGCGTCCCGCCGTCGCCGCGGGACGGGCGGTCCTGGCGGCAGTACATGGGCCTGCTCATCCGCGCGATGCAGTACGACCTGCGGGAGAACGCCGAGGAGTTCCGCCGGCTCGGGGCGCTGGTACCCGTCGCGGGTCCCCCGATCACCCCGCTGCGGATGCTCGACGTCGTGGTGTGGATGAGCAGCGCGGTGTGATCAGCGCCCGTTGTCGGCCCGGGACCATCGACCGGCTCCGACTGCGACAATGGTCGATGTGTTGAGCTACGCGGTCCGCGGGCTCACCCGGCGGCACGGGACGGGTGAGCATGCCGTTCTCGCCAATGATCGGATCGATCTCGACGTCCGGCAGGGCGAGGTGTTCGGGGTGCTCGGGCCGAACGGCGCCGGGAAGACCACGCTGGTCCGCCAGTTGATGGGTCTGCTGCGGCCGGACGCGGGCACGATTACCCTTTTTGGCCGCGACGTGCTGGCCGCCCGCGGTCTGCCGGCCCGGCTCGCCGCCTATCTGGGCCAGGACGATCTCGCGCTGGCCGAGCTGCCGGTCGCCACCGCCGTGGCGACCACCGCCCGCATGCGCGGCGTCCCCCGCTCCGCCGTGCGGGCGGTCCGTGACGCCGTGCTCGGCGAGCTCGGTCTGGAGGCGGTGGCGCATCGCCCGCTGTCGAAGCTGTCCGGTGGGCAACGCCGGCTGGCGTGTGTCGCTACCACCCTGGTGGGGGACCGGCCGATGCTCGTCCTCGACGAGCCGACCACCGGCCTCGACCCCGTCGCCCGGCGGGCCGTGTGGTCGGCGCTGCAACGTCGCCGGGACACCGTCGGTGTCACCGTCCTGCTGATCACGCACAACGTCCTCGAGGCGGAGTCGGTGCTTGACCGGGTCGCCGTCCTGGATGCCGGGCGGGTGATCGCCTGCGACACTCCGGGCCAGCTCAAGGCATCGTTGTCCGGTGACGTCCGGCTCGACCTCGCGTGGCGCCACGACCCGCCCGCGGACGACCCCACCGTCGCGACGTTGGCCGCGCTCGCCGTGGTCAACGGACGGCGGTGGACCATCCGGTTGGCTCCGGCCGCGGCCCGTGACGCCCTCGGCCGGTTGACCGCCGGCCCGGCGTTCGCCGCGCTGGACGATTTCAGTCTCGCCACCCCCTCGCTGGAGGACGTGTACCTCACCCTCGGCGGCAGGTCGCGGGACCTGGAGCGCGCATGATCGTGATTTTCCGGTGACCGTCGTTCCGGACGCGCGCGGGGCACCCGGTGGCGGGGCACCCGGGGTGCCGGCGCCATCGGTCGCGGATGGCCGCCCGGCNCCCGCCACGCGGCCGGTGTCGGCCTCCGCCCCGCCGAGCAGTGCCCCGCCGCAGCTGCCGCCGCCGACGTCGTTCCGCACCGCGTTCGGTGCGGTCTACCGCGGGCAGCTCGCCCGCTCCAAGGTGGGACGGATCCCCCTGTTGTTCGTCGCGTCGTTCCAGTCGGTCGGGATCCTCGTGCTGCTGCGCGGGATCCTCGACGTCGGCGACACCACGGCCGCCGGGCAGGTCGTGGCGGGTTCCACGGTGCTCGTGGTCGCCTTCGTCGCGTTGAACCTGCTGGCCCAGCGGTTCGGGGCGCTGCGGGCGGCCGGTGCCCTGGACTACTACCTCACGTTGCCGGTGCCCGGCGTCGCGGTGGTGCTGGGCACGGCGGCCTCGTACGCGACCTTCGCGGCGCCCGGCACTGTCGTCACCGCGGTGCTGGGGGCGCTGCTCTACGGGCTGCCGCTGTCCGGCCTGTGGCTGCTGCTGCCCGTCGTGGCGCTCGCCGGGATCTGCCTGTCCGGGCTCGGGGCGGCGATCGGCCTGCTCGCCCCTCGGCCGGAGCTCGCGACCGTCGCCGGCCAGCTCGGAATGAGCATCGTGCTGTTCTTCGGTGTGATCCCCTCCGGCCGGCTGCCCGAGGTCGGCCGCTGGGCGCGGGACGCGTTGCCCAGCAGCTACGCGGTGGACGCCCTCGCGGCCGCCTTCCAACCCGGTGTCGACTGGGCGAAGGTGGTCCTCGACCTCGGGATCTGCGCCGCCGTCGGGATGGTGGCGCTGTCTGTCGCGGCGATGGCACTGCGCCGTGTCGGCACGTCCTGAGGGCGTCATAGTTAGCGGGGCCAGCGTAGTAGCAGGACTGCCGCGGGACCGACCGGCGCGGTAGGGTCAACGGCCTGCGGCCGGTCGGCGACAACGCGCTGGTAGGCCGGGGATGCTGGTAGGCCGGGGATGCTGGTAGGCCGGGGACGAGGAGACAGACAGCCAGTGGCAGAAAGCGCGTCATGATGGAGCGGTCGTCGGGCATCCGCGGAGTCGAGCCGGTCGCGCTGTCCGTCCCACCCGGGGACGTCCCACCCGGGGACGGGCCGCACCACCCTGGTCAGCCGACCCTCGATCCGGCGATCGCCGTCCCCGCGGCCGGNGAACCGGCGCCGCCCGGGCGGAACCCGGGCCGGGCGTTCGGTGCTCGTTCGGCGGCCGTCGCCGGCCTGATCTGCGCGGCGGCGATGGCGCTCGCCGGCTTCCCGCTCGGCCTGCTCTGGGCCGCGACCGCGCCGCATCTGGATCTTGCCGTGGCGTTGGACGGGCATGAATCGGCGTTTACGGTCCAGAGCGACATCGACGTCCGGTTCGCCCTGATCTGCGCGGTCGCCGGCGTGATCGGCGGTGCCGTGGCGTGCTGGCGGGTCCGGGACGCGGGATGGCCGGTCCCGGTCGGGCTCGCCGCGGGCGGTATCGGCGGCTCGCTGATCGCCGGCTGGATCGGCCACCTGCGGCGCTCGCCCCAGCTGCTGCACGCGCTGCCGAAGGACGCCTCTCCGCTGCTCACCGACCTGGTGGACATGAAGGTCCGCGCGGGCGGGCTCTACTTTGTCATGCCGGTGACCGCCCTGCTCGTACTCCTCGTCGGGCTGTGGGTGACCTCGCGGGCCCAGTCGGACGCCGCCGAGGACAGGCGGGGTCCGACCGCGCCCGGCGACGCGCCCGGCCACGGGGCTGGGGCTGAGGTCGGGGCTGGGGACTGAGCGTCGATCCCCCGGGTGGCGAACGTCCCACGGTTCGGGCTGGGGTCAGTTCGGGCGGGGGTCAGTTCGGGCTGGGATCGACCCGGCGCAACTCGCTCGATCCGATGGTGGTGATCTTTTCCAGGAGGCCGATCTCCCGGCGGAGCAGCGCCCGTTCGGCCCGCAGTCGGTTGGCCGCGTCCGGCGCGGCGAGCAGCCCCTGACGTTCGGTGACGTCGGTGACGGCGGCGGCGGCGATCACGTACGAAAGGGCGATCGGGTCGTCGGGGAGGTCCGGCAGCGAGATCTGCACGGTGCCGGTGGCGGCGAGCCGGTCGGCGTAGGTTCGGAGCAGACGCTGGACTGCCGGAACGGTGTCGTCGGTGTCGTCGGTGTCGCCGACGTCGTCCGGCAGGTAGTCGACATCCCCGACGAGGTAGGGCTCGCTGTGCCGGTCCACCGTGCGGATCCGGAACCGGTCACCGCCCACCGTGATGAGCGAGAACCGCCCGTCGGAGTGTTCCTGGACGCGCCGCAGCACGGCGGTGCAGCCCACGTCGTGGATCGCCGGCAGGGCCGGACCCACCTCCCGGCCTCGCCGGATGGCGATCACTCCGAACCGTCGGACCTGGTCGGCGGGCTGCTCGAGCAGTTTCCGCACCAAGATCCGGTACCGTTCCTCGAAGATCTCCAGGGGTAGGACCAGCCCGGGGAGCAGGACCGTCCCGAGCGGGAACAGAGGAAGCCGCTCGCTCAACTGCGGTGCCTTCTTCCTGCCCTGCCCTCTCCGGCCCCGGACGGGACCGGAAGCGGCCGGCGGCGGTCGGGCGAGGACCGCCTGGGGCGGGTCCACGACCAGGAGTCGGACGTTTGTCCCAACCCTGTCCCCCGGTAGCCATGGTGTCCATCCACGAAGGGCTGTGATTCTCACCGGGCGCGGGTTCGGGCGCGGGTTCGGGCGCGGGTTCGGGCGGTGGACCGTCGGTGCCTGGGGACCTTCCATCCGGGTTCGTTCGCGGGACAATGGCCCGGTGTGGGAAACCGAGCCGGAGCTACTGGTCGTCTTCCATCGGCCGGACCGGGGCTTCTCGACCGGCACGGGTGTCGACCCACTGGCCGAACTGGCCGTCCTCGGCACCGTGACCTCGGCCTTGCGCCCCCGGCTGGCTCTCGTGGCGCTGCCCCCCTCCCGGGCGCCGGAGGTGGCTGCCCTGCCCGGGGTGTGCGGGGTCTTCATCGATCAGGTTCCCCCGGCGCTGCGGGAGACCCTCACCGCAGCCGAGAGCCTGTTCGTCGACGGCTGGCTGGCGCGGAGGGGCGCCAAGCGCCGCGATCCCGCAGGTGGTGAGCCCTGGGACACGCCGGGGTACCTCCCGCCCGACCGGCCACCCGGGGCGGCGCCGGCCGGATGACCCCGCGCGGCGGCTCAGAACACGCGCGGCGGCTCAGAACACGCGCGGCGGTTCAGAACACGCGCGGCGGCTCAGAACACGCGCCGGGGGACCGACCAGCTTGCACCGGGGCCCGACGAACGCCAGACCATGTGGAGCCGGTCGCCGACGCGGGCGAGCACCTCCAGATGCCCGTCGAAGTNGCTCTGGATCATCGAGACGGCGTCCACCCGGCCCAGCTCCGGTGCGAACGGCCGCGGTCCGCTCCAGCCCGGGGAGGGCGCGCCGTTGTTCCGGTAGAAGTGGATGAGCCCGCGGTCCGCGGCGGGGACGACCACCTCGAAGTTGCGGGAGCCGTCGGGGAAGGCGCTCTGGATGAGCGCCGGATTGCCCGTCACGCCCTCGGCGAAGACGGGGCCGGTGCGCCAGACCGCCCCGTTGTCGCGGGTGAGGTGCACGAGCCGGTTGCCGACCCGGGCGACCGCTTCCAGCATCCCGTTGCCGCCGCCCAGCGTGCCGTGGATGAGGCTGACGGCGTCGACGCGCCCGAGGTTCGCGCCGAACAGCTTCGGAGTGCTCCACGGAAATCCGTGGATGTCATGGTTGCGCCACAGGTGCAGGATGCCGACGTCCGCGGCGGGCACGAGCAGTTCGAAGTTGCCCTTGGTGCCCAGCCGGCTCTGCACCAGCGACGGAACGCCCCCCACCCCCTGGACGAGGCGGGTCGGCGGGTGCCAGGCGAAGGCGCCGGTGGAGTCCCGCCACAGGAAGTACAGCGTCGAGCCGACCCGGACGGCGACCTCGAGGGGTCCCGGCCTGGCCAGGGTGCTCTGGATCATGGTGGCGGCATCGATCCGGCCGAGCTCCTGAGCCGTCTGCCACGGGGCCATCCAGGGGAAGCCAGCCGCGTCGTTGTCCCGCCAGACGTGGGTCAGCCCGGCGAAGGCCGACGGGACGACGGCGTCGAAGTTGCCGATCTGGCCGAGCCCCCTGGCCTGGACGAGCGCCGGGTTGCCGCTTACTCCGTGGCCCCAGCCGATGTGGCTGGGGGTGTAGCGGCACAGCGCGAAACTGTTCGAGCGCATCAGGCAGTCGACGGGCGCGGGCGCGCAGGCGTCGCAGTTGCCGTTCGGGGCGTGGAACGCCCCCCACCGACCGCCGCAGTCGCACTGGGCGCCCGCGTACTCGTCCGGAGCGCCGAAGATGTGGCCGGTCTCGTGGGTGAAGACCCGGTCGATATTGTCCGGTCCCCAGCCGTCGTTGTCGACGGACATCACGAGCCGGGGGCCACCCACCGAGGAGTACGCGAAGTATCCCAGCGGATACTTGGTGAAGAACGCGCAGTAGGCGGACCGGGTGCCGAGCCGGGACCGGAGCGCGTCGACGTAGTCGTAGACGCCGTCGAAGCTGGCCGCGTAGCCGAGCCGGCTCATGGTGGGGTCACGCCACAGCGCCTCGAGGTCGGGCGCGTTCGGGTCCGGTGGGACGGACAGCCGCACGATCTGGATGTCGTAGTGGAAGGTCAGGTCGGCAGCCGGGTTCGTGGTTGCGTACCAGGACAACCCGTTCTGCACCTCAGCTACGATCTTGGTGCGTTCCGCGGCGGTCAGTTGCAGCGCGGTGGTCGGCCCTTCCACGAGGATCAGCCCGACGGCCACCGATCCCTCCAGCGCCGCGCTGGTGGGGGAGGACGCCTGGGCGATCTGCGCGGTGGCCCGGGTGTCCGTGGCCCGGGTGTCCGTGGGCGCGGAGGTCGGGCTCTGGGCCTCGGCCCGCCCGTTCGGCTGGGCATGCGGTGTCGGCTGGGCATGCGGTGTCGGCTGGGCATGCGGTGTCGGCTGGGCATGCGGTGTCGGCTGGGCATGTGGTGTCGGCTGGTCCGGATCAGGCGAGCTGCCCCGGGGCGGCGGGATGTCGGTGCAGGGCCGGTCCATGTCCCATGGCCGGCCGTCGCGGGGACGTTCCTGCTTGAGCTGCCGGTAGGCGGCGCTGGCCCGCAGGCGGAAGGCGTCCAGCCCGAGCGTCTCGGCGCGGTTCAGCCCGGGCGACACCCCGGTGGTCGACACGACGCTGCCGTCCGCGGGGGGGAGTACCGCCGCCGCCAGCCGGGCGGCGGTGCGCTCCGCCGTCGCCGTGGAGGTGCCCCGAGGCTGGCCCAACACGTGGACCCTGCCGTAGCGGTGCAGCGGCCGTCGTTCGTTGGCCAGGGTGGGATCGGCTGGCGAGCCGTCGCCCTCGGCGGTCTGGTCTACCCCGTCATCCGAGGACGCGTCGGTGGGTGCGATCGCCGCGAACGCCGCACGGAGTGCTCGGCCCGTCTCCCCTCCGGCCGAGATGATGAGCGCGTGTTCGTCGGCCGGTACGNCCCCCGCCATACTTGATCGTTTTCCTTTCGGTGGGGATGGCTGTGCGGAGTTGTATCGTGTTGCGGCTTTGTTGTGCCGGCTTTTGTGAAAACAAGTACGCAGAGTGCCGATCTGGTGCCTTCGCCTGCTTTGTTCAGAGGGATTGCGCCAACATAGCCGGCGGCGGGCGTCCACCCGGCCGGAGCCGGGCAGCCGCCCGGGTGGCTCGGCGTCTCGGCGTCTCGGCGTCTCGGCGTCTCNGCGTCTCAGTGCCTCAGCGCCTCNGCGCCGGTCCGGAGCGAACGATGCCTGCGCCGATGGCACGTCGGGCCACATGGCCCCGACGGCGGGCCGTTCCGGCGCACCCATGGCCTCGGCCACCTTGCGCATGATGGCTTCCACCAGCCGGACAGCCTGCGGGGTCGCGAGGTTCAGCACGATCTCGGCATCCCCCGCCACCTGGAATCGCACCGAAACGTCCGCCATGACGACTGCCCTTTCCTCGCGGCTCGCCAGCACATCGCAGGCGTGTTGCCACCGGTGACGTTACGGGGCCGGAACGACCGCCCCCACGGCGCCCGGGTGTGGCACCGGACAGCGTGACCGGCTGGCAGGTCGCTGCGACGAAGCGGGTAGGGTCACGGTGGTGACCTTTCCGTCAGCGACAGTGCGTGACTGTGTGGCCGTGCTTGAGCGTTTCTTCCCTCCGTCCTGGGCCGAGTCCTGGGACGCGGTGGGACTGGCGGTGGGNGATCTGGACGCGCCGGCCTCGGCGGTCCTGTTNGCGGTGGATCCGACCCCCGAGGTGGCGGCCGAGGCCGTCACGGCGGGAGCTCAGCTGCTCGTCACCCACCACCCGCTGTTCCTGCGGGGAGTGCACGGCGTCGCCGAGACCGGTCCGGGCGGGCGGGTCGTTGCCACCCTGATCCGGGCCGGCGTCGCCCTGTACACCGTGCACACGAACGCCGATGTCGCCGCGCCGGGCGTGAGTGACGCGCTTGCCGACGCGCTGGGGTTGCGTGACGTCGCCCCGCTGTCCGCCCCGGCCCCGCTGTCCGCCCCGGCGAACGTCGGGGCCGACGAGGGCGGTGCCGGGGCCGACGAGGGCGGTGCCGGGGCCGACGAGGGCGGTGCCGGGAGCAGCGCCGGTGATGAGGGTGGTGTCGGTGATGAGGGCGGTGTCGGCGGGGCGAGCGTGTGCTGGGGCCTCGGCCGGATCGGTGACCTGCCCGCGGCCGAGTCCCTGGAACGGTTCTGCGCCCGGGTCGTCCGAGCGCTGCCGGCGACGGCGGGCGGGGTCCGGGCGACGGGTACCGCGGACCGGCTCGTCCGGCGGATCGCGGNGTGCGGCGGCTCGGGGGGNGAACTGGTCGCCGCAGCCGAGGCCGCGGGAGCGGACGTCCTCGTCACCGCGGACGGCCGGCATCACCACGTCCTCGACGCCGTCGGTGCGCATGGGGTCGTGGTGGTCGATGTCGCCCACTGGGCGAGTGAATGGCCCTGGCTGAGCCAGGCCGCCACCCGCCTGCACACCGGTCTGCGTGCGAGGGGACGTACGGTGAGCACGTCGGTATCCGCTATCGTGACCGATCCCTGGCGGGTGCACGTTCCGTCCCGGTAGGCGGTGCCGGCGGCGCGGAGGCCCGGGTCACGCGGAGGCCCGGGTCACGGAGGGCGCCGCGTCGGGTCTGGTCAGGTCGGCCAGGTGTAGTCGTTCAGGCGTACCAGTGAGGAATCGATGAAGGCCGATCCAGCAGTTCAGCTCCGCCTGCTCGATCTGCAGGCGCTCGACACCGGTATCGACCGGTCGGTGGCCCGCCGACGCGGTCTGCCGGAGCACGCCGTCATCACCGAGCGCACCGCCGCGCTGACCTCGTTGGACGGTGAGGTCGTCGGGGTGCGGACCGAGCTGAGCGACGTCGCGCGTGCCCAGCGCAAGCTGGAGAACGAGATCGACCTCGTGCGGACCCGTTCGGCCCGTGACTCCCAGCGGCTTGATTCCGGCGCCGTCTCGACGCCGCGTGAGCTGGAGAACCTGCAGGCGGAGCTCGCCTCGCTGACCCGTCGTCAGGGCGTGCTCGAGGACGACGCGCTCGAGAAGATGGAGATCGTCGAGGGCCTGGAGAGCCGGCTCTCCGCGTTGTCCCAGCAGCGATCAGCCCTGCAGGCCGAGCTCGACGCGGCGGTGGCCGCGCGGGACAAGGCCTACGCCGAGCTCGATGCCGAGGTGGCGCGGCTGCNCCATGACCGCGACGCTCTCGTCCCGGAGCTGCCCGAGGCGCTGGTCACGCTGTACGAGCGGATCCGGGCGTCCTCCAGCGGAGTGGGCGCCGCGGCCCTGCTGCGCCGCCGCTGCCAGGGCTGCCATCTTGAGCTGTCGGGCGGCGACCTGCGCGCCGTGGCGGCGGCGCCGGGGGATGAGGTGGTGCGCTGTGAGGAGTGCCGGCGCATCCTGGTCCGTACCCCCGAATCGGGGCTGTAACACCGTCGGCGGGACCCCCGCCTCGGGGGTAGACGAGGGGAGCATGTAGATGGGCACCGTGCGCAGGCTGGTCATCGAGGCCGACGGCGGGTCGCGGGGTAACCCGGGCCCGGCGGGCTACGGGGCCGTGGTCCGCGACGCCGGCTCGGGGAAGCTGCTGGCCGAGCGCGCGGACTCGATCGGGCGCGCCACGAACAACGTCGCCGAGTACTCCGGGCTGATCGCCGGGCTGCGGGCCGCCGCTGAGATCGCCCCGGACGCCGAGCTGGAGGTCCGGATGGACTCCAAGCTCGTCGTCGAGCAGATGAGCGGCCGGTGGAAGGTCAAGCATCCGGCGATGCGGCCGCTGGTGGCCGAGGCGACGGAACTCGCCGCCCGGTTCCCCGCGGTCCGTTTCCAGTGGGTGCCCCGCGCGCGCAACGCCGACGCCGATCGGCTCGCGAACGAGGCGATGGACGCCGCCGCCGCCGGGCGGGCCTGGGAACCCGCGGTCCCGCAGTCCCCGGACCCGGTCCCGCACCACGCGCCGACGACGAACCGGCTCTCCGGCTGGATGGCGCCGCCCGCACCGCCGACGACGACCGTGCTGCTGCGTCACGGGCAGACCCCGCTCTCGGTGGAGAAGCGCTTCAGCGGGACGGTCGAGGCGGCCCTGACCGACGTCGGGCTCGGCCAGGCCGCGGCCGTAGCGAACCGGCTGCGCGACGAGCCGTTCGATCTCGTCGTCAGTTCGCCGCTGAAGCGGGCCCGGCAGACCGCCGAGGCCCTCGGCCGCGACTACGTCGTCGTCGACGATTTGCGGGAGACCGACTTCGGCGCCTGGGAGGGGCTGACCTTCGCCGAGGTGCGTGAGAAGTTCCCCGATGAGCTCAATGCCTGGCTCGCCGACCCGCACGTCCCGCCGCCCGGCGGGGAGAGCCTGATCGCCACCGTGGCCCGGGTAGCGCGGGTGCGTGACCGGCTGCTCGCCGAGCAGCCAGGCGGGCGGGTCCTCATCGTCTCACACGTCACGCCGATCAAGGGGTTGGCCCAGCTGGCGCTGGCGGCGGAACCGGCCGTGCTCTACCGCCTCCACCTGGATCTGGTGTCGATGACGACCATCGACTGGTACTCCGACGGCCCGGCGGTGCTACGCGGGTTCAACGACACCCATCACCTGGCGGGCCAGACGATCTACGGCGAATAGGGGCAGCTCAGGCGGGTTGATGCGGGGTCAGGGCCGAGGCTGCCGGCCCCGCGGCGCTACCGCGCCCGCAGGGCCGCCGCCGCGGCGCTGACCTGTTCCTCCGTCGGCGCCACATACGTGAAGTCCCGGCCGCGGAGATAGTCGAGAAACGCCGGCTCCGGCGGAAGATCGTGCTCCTCCAGATAATAGGCGATCGATGCGCTCCACACCCATTCCCCGTCTGTCAAGAACACGATGGGAACTTGCTTCCCGCGTGACTCGTCCAAACGGTCCACCGAGAGGCCCGCCGCGCGCAGGATGACTTCACCCTTGCAGAGATAGGCGAGAAATGCTGCCCGTTCGCGGCCGGCGGGAAGCTTCGGACGATCGGCGGCGAAGGGGGTGCCGTCCTGGGTGCCGTCGAACAGTTTCGCTATCTTAATGTTGCCGAACACCTCAGGCATTCTGTTTGCCCTCGCCTCTCGGATGAAAATTGATCCAGGAGCCGTCATGGGGAACGGTTTGCACCAGACGACCGTACTCATTTTCGGTCATTGATGTCGTCCACACGTTACCGCGGTCGTCGGCCCAGGCCAGCTCGGTCGGTGCCGTCACCGCGACCCCGAGTTCGTCCGCGACCTTCTGGGCCACGGGGTTGTCGCCCTGCCCGGTCTCGCAGGACAGCAGCCGCACCGGTCGGCCGCGCCAGTTCTCGTCGGCGCGGATGAGCGCGCCGAGCTGCCGGGCGTCGAGCGCGACCTTGCCGACCCGGAATCCCGACGGGTCGCCATGCAGGTCGGCTGTGTAGGTTCCCGGGACCGGCTCGGCGGCCATCGCGGTCCTCCGCATGTCCGTGTCGGACTTCTCGAAGAAGGCGCGTCCATCTCGAGTCGGGAGGCTTTCCCGCCAGATCCTCGTGAGCCGCCACCCCAGCTTCTCCGGTCCGGCCGGCCGATCCTGCTTCCTGGCCGCGTCCATCTCACCGCCGGGCCCGCGGTCGAGCAGCGCGAGCTTGCGTTCCACCGGCGAAGGATCGGCGGACCGCGTGTCCTCTACCGACCGACGGTCGGCCGGCCACGGGGCACGATCATCCGAGGTGTTCCGGCGGTCGAGCGCGTCCAGCTTGGCGTCGATCCTGGAACGTTCCGTCTCCGGCCGCGCCGAGCCTTCAGGGGCCGAGCCTGCGGATGCCAAGCCATCGGATTCGGTGCCGTCGGCGGAAACGGGGGAGCCTGCCTCCGGTGATGTGAGCCGGTCGAGCAGCCGCGCCTTCACCTCGGCCTGGCTCGGCCCAGCCCNCGGTCTCCAGGGAGCGGCCGGCGCATCGACGCTCGCATCCGGCCGTTCGATCGACATTGCCACCTACCGTAGCAGTGTCACCACATCATGGCTAGAAACGACCAGTCAGGTGAGGACGGCGACCCAGCGTTTCGATCCCTCCAGAGATGATCAGCGCCGAGTGTCGGAGGAGGGTTGGTGGTCGGCTCTCTCCAGCCTGGCGATCTGGGGCTGCACCAGGCCGACGACAGCCGCCAGCTGACGCTGACTTAGACCGTGCTCGGTGCGGTATCGCACCACCTTGTTCGCAACGTCGCGGGCGNAAGCCCTGCGGTCCGGTGCGTCACGGAACTCGGCATCCGCGCGGTTGTCCTCAATGACCTGGTCGAGAGGCTTGAGAGCTGCGAGCTTCATGCGTCACCCTCCACGTCGTCGAGACGTTCTTCGGCCGACCTGACGGCTTTTCNGATCGGTGTCGGCCTCGACACCGATGACCAGGTTCGGCCCGATCCGTCGATAGAACGCGCGCCATGGACAGCGGCCCTGTCGTGGACGTAGGCAGGTGATGGGCGATCTTGATATCACTGTGTCGAGTCGCTCGGGTCAGAGGTGCCGGTACACCTCACGTCGATGGGCGACGTGAACGATCGTGACGAGAACGCGGGTGTGGTCGACTTGGTAGATCACCCGATATTCACCAACTCTGATCCGCAGTATCCCGGTGGGTTGGCCGGTGAGGGCCCGGGCCCCGGAGGGGCGGGGTTCCGCCGCGAGTCGTGTCACCGCGATCAGGATCCGTCGAGCGGCGGAGGCGTCGAGCTTGCGCAGCTCTCGCAGCGCCGCAGTCGCCCACTCGACGGTGTGCGCCACGTCAGTTCAGGCCGAACTCGGCGAGGACGTCGGCATGGGGTACGCGAGGCTCCTCGGCGGCCAGCGCCTCTCGGGCGACGGCGAGATCCGCTTCGTCCTCTGCCGCTTCCAGCTCACGGAGATCTTCTATGGAGATTACTGCCGCGACCGCGCGACCGTGACGGGTCAGGACGATCCGCTCCCGGGCGTGCTCCGCCTTGGAGACGATCTCGCCGAGGTGGTCGCGTGCCTCGCTGATCGGCATCTCACTCATCCCCAGATTGTACAAACCGGGGAGCGGTCGGGCCGCTGAGGCGGACGAGGTGGCCTATAAGCCGGGTCCTGTACCGGCTCGCCTCACGGCTCGCCGGCGGCGACCATCTCTCTCGGGCTGCCGTTGCCGGCAGCCTCCAGCGGTCCACCCGCAGGCTCGGGCGGGCAGCCCTCGAACGCCTGCGCGGTCCGCGACCTGTGACGGCCACGGGCCTTCTGACCTTGCTCCGGGCGGGGTTTACCGAGCCGCCCAGGTCACCCTGGGCGCTGGTGCGCTCTTACCGCACCGTTTCACCCTTACCGGCGCCGGGACCGGCACCGGCGGTCTGTTTTCTGTGGCACTGTCCCGCGGGTCACCCCGGGTGGGTGTTACCCACCGCCCTGCCCTGTGGAGCCCGGACTTTCCTCGGCGACGCCGGACCGGCCGGCGCCGACGCGGCCGCCCGGCCAACTCGTCCGCTTCCTTCAGTATAGAGTGCTTCCCGGTCCACGCTTCCTGGGCGTAGGGCTGATCGGGCTGTCGGTGCGCGGAGCCGGCCGATCGGGCGGGATGGCGGCGGGTCGAGGAACAGGAAGATCATGACGGGACCGAAGCAGCCGGGCCAAGGGTTCGGCGACGCGGGGCGTGTGGCCTCTCCGTCCGCCGTTCCGTCCGCGCCCGCGGCGCCTGCGCCGGCCGGGCAGACCCCCGCGGCCTCGCCTCCTGGAACGCCCGCCGGCCAGGTTCCGGTTGGTTCGGTTGGTCGAGCCGGTCCGGGCGGTCCGGGTGGTTCAGGCGAGGTGGCGCCCGTGCCGCACCAGCCGGTCCACCCGGGCGCACCGGATTCTCCCGGCGTCCCGGGTGCGCCCACTGGCGGCGCCCGGCCCCCGCGTCGCGGGGTTGCCTACACCACCTATGCGATCACCGTGCTGGTGCTGCTCATCGCGATCGCTGTCGTGGTCTTCGTCGTGCAGAACGACGCGCGCGTGAGCATCTGGCTGTTCGGTTCGACCAAGCAGATGTCGGTCGCGGGTGCACTGGCCGCCTCGGCCGCCGCCGGTCTCGTCGTTGGCCTACTCATCGGTGTCATTCCTCAGATCAGGCTGCGCCGCGAGTTGCGCCACCTGCGTCGCGCGGCCAGCCGCCGGTAGCTGAGCGGAGTCCTTGGCCGCGGGTCGGCCGGTAGCCGGTTGGTGTAGCCGGTTGGTGGAAGGGACGTCGGCAAGATGCCAGGCGGATCCCACCGCGTCGGTACAGTCCGGGTCGTGACGCCGTTGCGAACAGATCTGCCACCGGGAGCACAACTCCCGCCACGTCCAGCGAACGCACCGGCGCCTGGCACCGTGCTGCCGTCCCACTACGTGCGGTGCTTCGCCTGCGGTGACCAGTCCGCCCACGGACTGCACCTACGGGTCGACGCCGATGCCGGGCTCGCGCTGTGCGCGACGTTCGAGGTGACCGAGCATCATCAGGGAGCGCCGGGCCTCGCCCACGGGGGCCTGCTCAGCTGCGCCCTCGACGAGGCGTTGGGTGCGCTCGGGCATCTGACCCGGACCAGCCTGGTGACCGGCCGGCTGGAGACGGACTTCCTGCGGCCGGTACCCGTGGGCACTGTCCTGCACCTGAGCGCGCGGGTCGAGGGCGTGCTCGGCCGGCGGGTCTACGCCAGTGGCGAGGGACGGTTGAACAGCCCTACCGGACGGGTCGCGGTCCGGGCCCGAGGGCTGTTCGTCGAAGTACCCATGGAGCACTTCGTCACCCATGCCCGGGCCGAGGACATCCAGGCGATCGAGCAGGATCCGGACCTGATCCGGCTACGCGAACATCAAACTATTTTCTGATCTTCGAATCTCCTGATCTCCGAATCTCGGAATCCGCTCACGGGCAGGACTCGTTTGCTCGCTGTGATTCGACCGCGCGGACCGTCACATCTCCGTCACAGATCCGTCACAGATTTAGCTGGCACGGTGGACGTGGCAACCGGGATCGAGTCGTTGGGTCGGCTCCCCGGAACTGATTGGAACCGGCAGGCCAGGCCGATCGGTCGGGATCGACCGCTTGTGCCTCGGCCGGGAGCTCCGGGCCTGTCGGGATGCTCCATCGACCGTTGCCTCGGCCACTGCGTCGGANCGTTCGGAGCTGCGGTCGGCCCCGGCGGCCAATCCTCGCCGGCTGTCGGTCGGCTCGCGGCGGAAAGCTCGACGGAAGGGAGGGCGCGGTGCCGGCGATGTCGCTGCGCTCTGGCGATCCGGAGCGGATCGCCCGGTTCACGCTCACCGCGCGGCTCGGCTCCGGCGGTATGGGAGTCGTCTACCTCGGCATCGACGACGAGACCGGAGGGCCGGTCGCCCTCAAGGTGATCCGGTCGGACTTCACGGCCGATCCCGAGTTCCGCAGCCGGTTCCGTCGCGAGGTCGCGGCCGCCCGGGCGGTCGACGGTGCCTGCACCGCGAGGCTGGTCGATGCCGATCCCGACGCCGAGGATCCGTGGATGGCAACCGAGCACATCCACGGCCAGAGCCTCGCCGAGGCGATCGCCGACCGGGGCGCGCTGGCCATGCCGGTCGTCATGGCGCTGGCGACCGGGCTCGCCGAGGCCCTGAAGTCCATCCACGACGCCGGCATCGTCCATCGGGACCTGAAACCGGGCAACGTGATCCTCAGCGAGGACGGCCCGAAAGTGATCGACTTCGGCATCGCGGCGGCGGTCGACGCGACGGCCGCTACCAGGACGGGGGTGTTGCTGGGCAGCCCGGGTTACATGGCCCCGGAGCAGGTCACTGGACGCGGCGAGATCGGCCCGCCGGCGGACGTCTTCGCCTGGGGCCTGACGGTACTGTTTGCCGCGTCGGGGCGACCCCCCTTCGGCACCGGCCGGCCCGACGCACTGCTGTACCGGGTGGTCCACGACGAGGCCGACACCGGGGATGTTCCGCCGGCCCTGCGCCCAGCGGTCCGCGCGGCGCTGCTCAAGGAGCCCATGGCCCGGCCGAGCGCCCACGCGTTGCTGCGCGTGCTGATCGGGTCTACTGGCGACCCGGGGCGCGAGACACGCCGGATACTGCGGGACGCCTGGCTCGCTCCACCGGTGGCGACCCGTGTGAGGAGCCTTCTGCCGGCCGTGGAGGAGGATACCCACGACGCCAAGACGCAGATCCGCCTCGATGCGCCGGAGAGCGCCGGCGCGGGGACAAACGGCGCGGGGACAGCGGACCGGGCGCCACTCGGGACCGGTGGTCCGGCGGGCGAGTCCGGGCAGGTTGGCGAGTCCGGGCAGGTTGGCGAGCTTGGGCGGGTCCGCGGGTCCGCGCCCGGCGAGGATGACGGTCCGGCCGGTGGCCGGCCGACTGGAGATGATCATGATGTGGCCGCTTCCGCCGAGGTAGCTTCCGCCGGGGCGAAGCGGCCCCTGTCCGGCCGGCGGGCCCGCGCCCGACGCCACCCGCGCCGGACCGCGGGTCTGGCCGCCCTGGCCGCGACACTCGCGGGCCTGGCCGCCCTGAGCGCATCCGAGGCCGCCAGCGACCTCGGTCCGCGGGCCCCCGGGACGGCCGCCAGCTCCCGGGCGACGGGCGGGGAACTGGAGCCCGGCCCGCACGACGTGCCACCCACCCCGTCGTCGCGTGACGACGTCCCGGCCCGATCGGGACGTACTCCTGGGCCACTGGGGCTCCCCTCACCCTCTGTCATCGTTCCTCCCGCCGGTTTGTCGTCGGGGCGGCCGATCCCCGGGTTCCGGGGCACGGTCGGCCAGCTCACACAGGCCAAGGCGTTCACCGACTTCGTCGCCGCCCACGACACCCAGATCATCTTCCTCGACATCTCCACCCTCGCCGAGGGTAACGAAGGGGCCTTCTACCCCGGACCGGACTTTGGGGGGGACAACCGGCCCAACTTCACCCTCTTCGACGCGTGCGGGGCGCNCGGGCCGGGGGAGCCGCCCGGCTTCGAGCCGGGGAAGGAGTGCTTCGGGAGCACGTACCGCCTTGCCGAGATGGCGCACAGCGGTGCTTCCTTCGGCTACGTGCAGGGTTCCTACCGGCTGCGTGGTTATTTCTGGGTCGACCTGGTACCCGGAATGCACCAGGGATTCGCGAACATCAATCTGCGGGCCGTCGACGTCCGGGATCTTCCGCGTTGACGGACGGGCGGCGTTCCGCCGGATTGGGCCTATTTTCCAGGAAAAAACCAAATAAGGAAGGTTTGTGCATCCGGTGCAGGTCGGGTGCCCGCGGTGTTTGTGCAGCCGGGTTCATGGAGACGAAGAGGAGGCAGACTCAGGCTCTGGAGGGTGTTCGGTGTTCCAAATTCTCTGGATCGTTCTGGCCGGTCTGGTGATCGGTCTTCTGGCCCGTCTGATCGTCCGGGGTCGGCAGAACATCCCACTCTGGCTGACGGTCGGGTTCGGTATCATCGGCGCGCTGGTGGGTAACGTAATCGCGAGCGCGCTCGGCGTGCGCCACACCGGCGGCTTCGNCTGGATCCGGCACATCCTGCAGGTTGGTGTCGCGGTCGCGCTAGTCGCGATCGTCTCCCCGATGTGGGCGGCGCGTCGCGGGCAGAGCAGCGGCACCCGGCGCACCGCGGGCCGACTCTAGCCTGGTGCGCACACCCGGGGTCCGGTGCGCACACCAGGCGGTGATGCGGGGAAGCGGCCGGTCAGCGGCCGCTGACCGGCTCGGTCGTGCCCGCGCCGGTTGCGCCCGCTCGGTGGCCGCTCAGTGGCCGCTCAGTGGCCGCGGCTCACCCAGTCGTCGTAGTCGATACCCTCCTCGCCGATGGTCGTGTCGTCGCCGTGACCGGTGTGCACGACGGTGTGCGCGGGCAGGGTGAGCAGTCTGGTACGGATCGAGGCCAGGATGGTCGGGAAATCGGAGTAGGATCGCCCGGTCGCCCCGGGACCCCCGCGGAAGAGCGTGTCGCCGCTGAACAGGACCGGGTCGCCGTTGATCTCCCCGAACAGGCAGATCCCGCCGGGAGAGTGGCCCGGGGTGTGCAGGACGCGCAGCGCTCCACCTTCGGGCAGGCTGATGAGCTGTCCGTCCGCGAGCGCGTGGTCGGGCGCCCGGTGCGGATAGATCGCCTTCCACAGCACCACGTCGGCGGGGTGCAGCGCGATGGGCGCCCGGACCAGGTCCGCGAGCTCCGTCGCCGCATTGATGTGGTCGTTGTGACCGTGTGTAGCAATGATCGATGTGACCACGCGGGTGCCGATGGCCGCCGCGATCACCGACGGGTCGTGCGCGGCGTCGATGACCAGTACCTCGTCGTCGTTTCCCACGAGCCAGACGTTGTTGTCGACCGTGAACGACTGACCGTCGAGCGTGAAGTCGCCGCGTGTGATCACCCGATCCACCCGAAGCCCGGTATTGACGATCATTGCGTCCCCTCCTCGACCCGATCGGTCTGCCCGCTGCCCGCTGCGCGTGTCGCGGGTGCCGTCGGACGGCGGTGCACCCGGTGGGGTCGACCGTATCCGGCGGTTCCCGGCTCCGGGTGGACCCGCCGCCAACGAAGCTCGCCAGTGAGCAAAGGCTTGGTGAACGATGGTTCAGTAGATGGCGGCCCGGTGAACGACGACTCAGAGGATGACGACGCTGCGCAACACGTCGCCGCGCTGCATCCGGGTGAACGCCTCCTCGACGTCGCCGATCCCGATGGTCTCGGTGACGAAGGCGTCGAGGTCGAGTCGGCCCCGGCGATAGAGGTCGATGAGGATCGGGAAGTCGCGGCTCGGCAGGCTGTCGCCGTACCAGGACGACGACAGGTGACCGCCGCGGCCGAAGACCTCGGCGAGCGGCAGCTCCACGGTCATCGTCGGGNCGGGTACACCCACCAGGACCAGCCGCCCCGCCAGGTCGCGGGCGTCGAAGGCCTGGCGGTAGGTCTCCGGGCGGCCCACCGCATCGATGACCACATCGGCGCCGAAGCCGTCGGTGAGCGCCCGGATGGCCGCCACCGGATCGTCTGCCGTGGCATTCACGACATCGGTGGCACCGAAGCGTCGGGCCCAGGTGAGCTTCCGGTCGTCGACATCGACCGCGATGATCTTCCGCGCTCCCGCGATCGNGGCGCCGGCGANCNCCGCNCCGCCGNCCCCGCCGCAGCCGATCACCGCCACCGTCTCACCCCGGGTGACCCTGCCGGTGTTCACGGCGGCACCGAAACCGGCCATCACCCCGCAGCCGATCAGCCCGGCCGCCTCTGGCCGGGCCGCGGGGTCCACCGGCACGCACTGGCCCGCGGCGACCAGGGTCAGCGGCGTGAACGCGCCGATGCCCAGCGCCGGCGCCAGCGGCGTCCCGTCCGCCAGGGTCATCGGATTTCGCGCGTTGCGGGAGTCGAAGCAGTACCAGGCCATGCCGCGCCGACAGGCCCGGCAGGTTCCGCAGGGGGCCCGCCAGGCCAGCACCACGTAGTCACCCGGGGCCAGACCCACCACGCCCTCGCCCACCGATTCGACGGTGCCGGCCGCCTCGTGCCCCAACAGGAACGGATAGTCGTCGTTGATCGCGCCCTCGCGGTAGTGCAGGTCGGTATGGCATACGCCGCAGGCGCGCACCCGTACCCGTGCCTCGCCTGGACCCGGATCTGGAACAACGATCTGCTCCAGCGAGACCGCGGCGCCCTTCTCCCGGGCCACCACCGCTTCCACCGTCTGCGCGCCCATCCCGGATCCCTTCTCCTCGAGTCTCCTCGAGCACTGATCGGAGAGATGAATCCCTCGTCGAACCGGAGCGGTCACCCCCCGGTGTCTGATTTCCTACCTCCGTTGGTGGGGTCCGTCCAACACAGGTGGGGTCCGTCCAACGTGGTCACGCCGCTCATGGCGCGACACGCCGCTTTACGGCCACCCGGCGCCACCGAGAACGGGTCGGTGTCGGTACGCTCCTACCGGTCCGTTTCTGCTCTTTGTAGAAGGAGCAATCCCTCAGTGGTCCGTTTCACCGACACGTCGTCCGTCGCCTCACCGACCCGCCGCTTCTATGGGGAGGTGACGGTCGGTGATCCCCGCCTGTCCGAGGACGGGCGGCTCGAGGCCGGCGGTGAGAGTGTCGATGCGGGGGNGGGCGAGCCCGGACCCACCGGACGGCCGCTGCCGTCGTTTCCCGTCCCGCCCCCGCTGACGTCGCACGGTCCCGCCTGGATCGTCGCGATGTGCAACCAGAAGGGCGGGGTCGGCAAGACCACCAGTACGATCAACCTGGGTGCCGCTCTCGCGGAGTACGNCCGGCGGGTACTCCTCGTCGACTTCGATCCTCAGGGTGCGCTGTCGGTCGGGCTCGGCGTCAACCCGATGCAGTTCGACCTGACAGTGCACGACCTCCTGCTGGGCGGGGACGCCGACGTCCGCGAGGTGATCGTCGAGACCCAGGTCGATGGGCTCGACCTGCTGCCGAGCAACATCGACCTGTCCGCCGCGGAGGTGCTGCTGGTCACCGAGGTCGGCCGCGAGCACAGCCTCGCCCGCGCGCTGGCGCCGATCCTCGACGAGTACGACGTCATCCTCGTCGACTGCCAGCCCTCGCTCGGCCTACTGACCGTGAACGCGCTGACGGCGGCGGACGCCGTCATCGTCCCGCTGGAATGCGAGTACTTCGCGCTGCGGGGAGTGGCGCTGCTGTTGCAGACCATTGACAAGGTGCGCGAGCGGCTCAACTCGCGCCTGGAGCTCGCCGGCATTCTGGCCACCATGTACGACGCCCGCACCCTGCACGCCCGGGAGGTGCTGGCCCGGGTCGTCGAACGGTTCCCGGACGAGGTGTTCCACACTGTGATCAACAGGACGGTTCGGTTCCCGGAGACCACGGTGGCCGGCGAGCCGATCACCACCTACGCCCCGACGTCGGTGGGGGCTGCCGGCTACCGGCGACTCGCCCGGGAACTGATGGTCCGGCACGACACGCCGCCAGCCGTCGGCTGAACCGGGACAACGAGGCGATCGGGGCGAAAAGGTAGCGACGTGCTGTTCCACCTTGCCGAACCCGCGGCGCTTCTCGGGATCCTCCTCGCCTTCCTCATCGGGATCTTCGCCCACGACGCCGCCCAGGTGCTCGTGGCCCGGCTGGTCCGTGACCCGACCCCGATGCGCTCGGGGCGGATGATGACGGGCCTGAAGGACCGGCTCAGCCCGTTCAGCGCAGTCGCCGTCTTCGTCGTCGGCTACGGCTGGGCCGAGTCGGTGCCCATGAACGACGTGTGGCGGCGCCGCCGGTTCCACGTGGCCGCTGCCGTCCTGGCCGGGCCGCTGACGTATCTCCTGCTCGCCCTGGCCTCCCTGGCGGTGTTCCAGCCGCTCGGCGAGCCGGGGCTGGTGCGACTCGGTGACCGCGTCACCGAGGTGACGGTGCCGAACAGCTTCGGTGCCGAGCTCGCGTTGTGGATGGCCGTCACGTTCGGGTCGATGTTCATCATCAGCCTCGTCCCGGTCCCCCCGACAGACGCCGGGCGGTTGCTGTTCCTGCTCGGTCCGACCACGGCTGGCTGGCGCAACGCCCGGTACCAGTTGGCCGAGCGCAACATCGGGTTGGGCATCCTGCTGGCGTTGTTGCTGCTGCCGGTGCTGTTCGTCGGATTCCCCTCGGTCGTCGGCCAGCTCATCGGCCCGTTGCTGCGGGGACTCGCCTCGCTGATAGGCCTCAACCTGGGGTGATGATGATCACGTCGACGCCGCCGGGGCGTAGCGTGGCGCCATGACCCGGTCTCGCGCCGCCCCGGCTGACCAGGCCGCTCCGGCTGACCAGACCGACGGGAAGGCCGCCCCGCGCACCGGCGTGCCGACGGGTCGTGGTGGGCGCACGGAGACCTTCGTCGTCGAACTCGACAACTTCACCGGCCCCTTCGATCTGCTGCTCTCGCTCATCGCCAAGCATCGCCTCGACGTGACCGAGGTCGCGCTCTCCCAAGTCACCGACGAGTTCGTCGCGCACATCCGGCGGCTGGGGGACCGGTTCGACCTCGGCCAGGCCACCGAGTTCCTGGTGATCGCGGCGACCCTGCTCGACCTGAAGGCGGCCCGGCTGCTGCCGGGCGCCCTGTCCGAGGACGAGTCGGCGGACCTGGCCCTGCTGGAGGCCCGCGACCTGCTTTTCGCCCGGCTGCTGCAGTACAAGGCGTACAAGGAGGCTGCGGCGCTCTTCGCCGGCCTCATGGCCCTGGAGGCGCGCCACACCCCCCGGGCGGTACCCCTGGAGCCCCGTTACGCCGCCGCGCTGCCGGAGGTCCAGATCGGCATCGGCCCGACGGAGCTCGCGGCGCTCGCGGCCCGGCTGCGTGAGCCGCCGCTGCCGCCGCTGGTTGCGACCGATCACGTGCACCTGCCCCGGATCAGCGTGCGGGAGCACATGCTCGCCGTCATCGCGATGCTGCGCGAGGTGGGCACCGCGACCTTCGGGATGCTGTGCGTCGGCTGTCGGCAGACCATCGAGGTGGTGGCCCGGTTCCTGGCGCTGCTGGAGCTCTTCCGCGAGGGCCGGATCTCCTTCGACCAGCAGGTCCCGCTCGGCGAGCTGACGGTGCGCTGGATCGCCCTGGATCCGGCGGTCGAGGCGGACGCCCCGCCGATCGGCCACGGGCTGTTCGGATCTGATCGGTACGGTGGGGACGCGCAGGAGGAGTCGCGGGAGGTGGCGTCGTGACCAGGGAGGCCGGGGCTGCCGGGGAGGCCCGGCCGCCGCTGGGCGCGTTGCTCGAGGCGGTCCTCATGGTCGCGGAGAAGCCGGTCGGCGTCGCGGAGCTCGCGACCGGCCTCGGCGCCCCGGCGCTGGAGGTCGAGCGGCTGCTCGCGCAGCTCGCCGAGCAGTATGTCCGCGACGGCCGTGGCTTCCGACTGCGGCACACCGGTGGCGGCTGGCGCTTCTACACCGCGGACGAGTGCGCCCCCTGGGTCGAGCGCTTCGTGCTCGCCGGCCAGTCGGCCCGGCTGTCGCAGGCCGCGCTGGAGACCCTGGCCGTCGTCGCCTACCAGCAGCCGGTGAGCCGGGGGCGGATCTCGGCNGTGCGGNNNGTCTCCGCCGACGGCGTCATCCGCACCCTCACCGCCCGCGGCCTGGTCGAGGAGGTGGGGCACGATCCGGAGACCGGCGCGATCCTCTACGGCACCACCGACTACTTTCTCGAACGGATGGGGCTGCGCGGGCTCGACGAACTGCCGCCGCTTGCCCCCCTGCTGCCCGGTATCGATGAGATTGATGACATTGTTACGTCATGAGTACCAGGTTCCCGTCATGAGTATCGGGCTGCTGTCATGAGTACCAGGTTCCCGTCATGAGTAGCGGTGACCGCCCGGACGGGCCCCAGGACCAGGGCATCCGGCTGCAGAAGGTGCTGGCCGCCGCCGGGGTGGGCTCCCGCCGGCACGGCGAGGAGTTGATCGCTGCCGGTCGGGTCCGGGTGGATGGCACCGTGGTGCGCGAGCAGGGCCGCCGGGTCGATCCCGAAACCGCCCTCATCGAGGTCGACGGTGAGCGGATCGTCACCCGGACGGGCCTGGTCCACTTGGCGTTGAACAAGCCGCGCGGGGTGCTCTCGGCGATGTCGGACGACCGGGGTCGGCCGACGATCGCGGATCTGCTCACGGAGTTCGGCGGCGGGCTGTTCCACGTCGGCCGGCTCGACGCCGACAGCGAGGGGCTGCTGCTCGTCACCAACGACGGAGAGCTCGCGCACCGGCTCACCCATCCCTCGTTCGCCGTCCCCAAGACCTACCTCGTCGAGGTGTCCGGTCCGCTGCGCCGTGACGTCCTGCGCCAGCTGCGCGCGGAGGTCGAACTCGACGACGGCCCGGTGCGCGCGGACTCGGCGCGCATCGTCGACAACGCGAACGGACGGGTGATGGTCGAGGTCGTCGTGCACGAAGGGCGCAAGCACGTCGTCCGCCGGATGATGGACGCCGTCGGCCACCCGGTGCATCGACTGGTGCGCACCCGGTTCGGGGCGGTGTCGCTGGGAACCCTGCGCGCCGGGCGGGCCCGTCACCTCACCCGTCACGAGATCGGCGCCCTGTATCACGGCGTCGGTCTCTAGGCCCGAGGCTTTAGGATCAAGGCCATGGTCGGGTTGGAATGGGATGCCGCACGCCTTCCGCGCCTGCGCCGGGTCGGGGTCGTCGGCACGGGCCTGATCGGGACCAGCATCGGTCTCGCGCTGTCGGCAAGGGGCGTCGAGGTCCTGCTCCGCGACGTGGACGAGGCACAGGTCGCGCTTGCCGAGAAGATGGGGGCCGGGCGGCCGTGGGCGGGGGAGCGGGTCGATCATGCGGTCGTCGCCACCCCACTGCCGAGTGTCGCGGTCCAGGTACGCGCCCTGGCCCGCTCCGGCCTCGCGGACACGATCAGCGACGCCGGCAGCGTCAAGGTCCGACCGTTGGTCGAGGGAGTCCAGCTCGGCTGCGACCTCACGACGTGGTGCCCGGCCCACCCCATCGCCGGCCGGGAACGGCACGGGGCCGTCTCCGCCCGGGCGGACCTGTTCGCCGAGCGGGTCTGGGCGGTCTGTCCCGTCCCGCACACCGGGTCGGCCGCGGTGCACGCCACGGTGGCGCTGGCGTTCGCCTGCGGGGCCACGCCGGTGCGGACCACCCCGCAGCGTCACGACGCGGCGATGGCGTCGGTCTCCCACGTGCCCCAGATCGTCGCGAGCGCGCTCGCGGGGGCGCTCGTCGGGCTGCCGGAACGGGACGTGCCCTTCGTCGGGCAGGGGTTCCGCGACACCACCCGGCTCGCCGACAGCGACGCCGAGCTGTGGTCGGGGATCATCGAGGGTAACCGCGGCCCGATCGCCGAGCGGGTGCGTTCCCTCGGCGCCCAGCTCACCGCGCTCGCCGACGTCCTCGACACCGGTTCCGGTGACGAGGTCACCGCCGCGGTCTCCCGGCTCATGCGGGGCGGCCAGGCCGGCCGTGCGCTGCTTCCGCGCAAGCCCGGCGCCCCGGCGCAGTCCTGGGGCTGGGTGGGGGTCGTGCTCGACGACCGACCCGGCCAGCTCGCCGCGCTCGTCGGCTTCATCAGCCAGTGGCAGATCAACATTGAGGATGTCGGGCCCTTCGAGCACAGCCTTGACGCACCCGCCGGCATNGTCGAGCTCGCGGTGGATCCGACGGCCGCGGACGAGCTCGTCGACCGGTTGACGCTCAACGGCTGGACGGCATACCGGCGATCCTGATGCCGTACCGAGTAGCCTGATCCGGGTTGCACATGTCGGCATCCGCGGGGGCGCGATCCGACGACTCTTTATGTGACCGGGACGGAGGAATCGGGTGAAGCCCGACCACGGGTCTGCGCTGTCGGCGGGAAGCACGGTCACCGACAGCCGGGAGGGAACGTCTGCGCCGCTCGGGTCCGAGGGAGATGGTCCCGCGGTCCACGAAGGCGGGGCCGAGGGTCTGATCGTGGCGGTCGACGGTCCCGGAGGGTCGGGGAAGAGCACCGTGGCCCGCGAGATCGCCCGCCGCCTCGGCCTGCGGTACCTCGACACTGGGGCGATGTACCGCGCGGTCACCCAGCTCGCGCTGGAACAGCGGATTGACATCGAGGACTCGGCGGCGGTCGCGGAGCTGGCCGAGCGGGCGGTGATCTCGGTCGGTACGGACCCGGACGAGCCCTCGATCGCCATCGACGGTGTCGGGGTGGACGCCCAGATCCGCACCCGCGCGGTGACCAACGCGGTCAGTGCGATCGCGGCGGTGCCGGCGGTGCGGGCGTTGCTCGTCACCCAACAGCGTCAGGTGATCGCCGCCGCGTTGCCGGCCGGCGGCATCGTCGTGGAGGGTCGCGACATCGGCTCGGTCGTGGCGCCGGGCGCCCAGATCAAAGTCTTCCTCACCGCCTCGACCGAGGTCCGTGCGCTGCGTCGCTCCCGCCAGCTCGGGGAGAAGGGCGTCGACGACGTCGCCCGGACCCTCGCCGAACTCGACCGGCGCGACGCGCTCGACAGCAACCGGGCGGCGGACCCGCTGGCCATCCCGCCCGACGCGGTGGTTCTGGACTCGACGGCCCTGTCGGTGTCCGAAGTCGTCGACGAGGTGCTTCGGCGTTGCGAGCAGCTGCCGAACCGGACGAGATGACCACGTCGAACCCCCGCGTTGAGGCGCCCCGCGTTGAGGCCGCTCGGCCGGACGACGGTGCCGGCGAACGTGCCGCGGAGGCGGCCCGGCGGGCCGCCCGGGTGGCGCGTGGACCGGTCCACCGGGGTGCCGCGTCACCGATCTACAACGACCTCCCGCACCGCGTCCTCAAGCCCGGGGTCCGCTGGTTCCTCAACCGGGTGGTCATGCANATCAGCCTGGAGGGGCTTGAGAACGTCCCCTTCGACGAGCCGTTGATCTTCGCTGGGAACCACAGCAGTTGGCTGGATGGCCCGTTGGTGGTGATCGAGTCCCCACGGACCGTGCGCTGCCTGAGCAAGGTCGAGATGTACCGGGGGGTGCTCGGCCGGGCGCTGCTGTTCAGCGGTCAGATTCCGATCGATCGTGATCGGGCCGACCGGGAGGCCCTGCACACCGCGCTGGACGAGCTCNCCCGTGGCGGGGCGATCGGGCTGTTCCCCGAGGGCACCCGGGGCAGCGGGGAGATGGCGGCGGTCCAGCACGGCATCGCCTACCTCGCGGTGCACGGCCGCTGCCGCGTCCTACCGGTGGCCTGCATCAACACCGGTGCCGCCCTGCCCCGGGGGGCGCGCTGGCCGCGCCGGTCGGTGCCGATCCGGGTGGTCTTCGGTGCGCCGTTCGCGGTGGAGGTCCCGGCGAACCCACGCTCGCGCAAGGCGCTGGCCGCCGTCGCGGAGGACATCCGGGTGCGCCTGCTCGACCATCTGGCGACCGTCCGGGCCGGAAAGGCCTGCGGCGAGGCGGGCGGGACCGGCGGAGCTGACCGGGCCGGCGCCGGGNAATCTGAGCAAGATCGCTGCTCGCTCCGGACGGGCGGGTGAGAGCCCCCGGCGATCCGACCACGCTCGCGTGTCCGGCGCCGAGCCCGGGAATCACAGGCGATCCCCGTCCCACGATGACAGTTGGCAGTGACAGTGATGAGCGGACAAGACCTATCAACGGACCTCGGCGCGGCCGGGTTCGACCGGTTTGCCGACGGTGGCCTCGGCGATGACGTCGGCGGCCCCGATGGGTTCGCGGGCGAGCTCGACGGCGAGTTCGCGGGCCCCGGGATCGGTCAACCGGTGGTGGCCGTCGTGGGGCGACCCAACGTGGGCAAGTCGACGTTGGTCAACCGCATCCTCGGCCGGCGGGCCGCGGTCGTCGAGGACGTCCCCGGGGTGACCCGTGACCGCGTCGCCTACGACGCGGTCTGGAGCGGGCGGCGGTTCACCCTCGTCGACACCGGCGGCTGGGAACCCGACGCGACGGGGCTGGCCGCCCAGGTCTCCGAGCAGGCCCGCGCGGCGCTCGACACCGCCGATGCGGTGCTGTTCATCGTGGACGTCGTCACCGGTGCCACCGACGCCGACGAGGCGGTCGCCCGGGTGCTGCACCGCTGCGGGCTGCCGGTGATCCTGGTGGCGAACAAGGTCGACGACGTACGATTCGAGGCTGATGCGGCGGCGCTGTGGAGCCTCGGGCTCGGCGAGCCGCACCCGGTCTCGGCCCTGCACGGCCGGGGCAGTGGAGACCTGCTCGACGCCGTGCTCGCCGCGTTGCCCGAGGCGCCGCGCGAGATCCTCACCGAGTCCGACGGCCCACGGCGGGTCGCCCTGATCGGCCGGCCCAACNTCGGCAAGTCGAGTCTGCTGAACAAGCTCGCCGGCAGCCGGCGGTCGTTGGTGCACGACGTCGCCGGCACCACCCGGGACCCGGTCGACGAGCTGGTGACGGTCGGCGGCGAGGAGTGGATGTTCATCGACACCGCCGGGCTGCGCCGTCGCGTCCGGGAGGCCTCCGGCGCCGAGTACTACTCGTCGCTGCGCACCGCCTCGGCCCTGGAAGCCGCCGAGGTCGCCATCGTCCTGCTCGCCGCGGACGAGCCGGTGACCGAGCAGGACCAGCGGGTCATCTCGATGGTCGTCGACGCGGGACGGGCCCTCGTCCTCGCCTTCAACAAGTGGGACCTGGTGGACACCGACCGCCGGCTCACCCTGGAACGGGAGATCGTCCGTGACCTCGGCCGGGTCGCGTGGGCGCCGCGGGTGAACGTCTCGGCCCGTACCGGGCGTGCGACCGACCGGCTCGCCCCCGCGCTGCGCACCGCGCTGGAGTCCTGGGGTACCCGGATCCCGACCGGCCGGCTGAACACCTGGTTGGGTGAGGTCGTCGCCGCGACCCCGCCGCCAGCACGTGGAGGGCGGGTTCCGAAGGTCCTGTTCGCGACCCAGGCCGGAGTGCGCCCGCCGCGGTTCGTGGTGTTCACGACGGGTTTTCTGGAGTCGTCCTACCGTCGATTCCTGGAACGCCGGCTCCGGGAGGACTTCGGCTTCGCCGGTTCGCCCATCTCGATCTCGGTGCGGGTGCGTGAACGCGGCGACCGCAGGGGCGGCGGCTGACGGTTGGACCGGGTTCCGGCCGTCAGCCGGGTGGGCTTTCCGGTCCGGCCGGACCGGCGTGACGGCGGCTTACGACGAAAAAACCCGTTGAGCAGGCTCACCTGCCTGAGCAACGGGTTTTACCACCTCTGTCGGGACGACAGGATTTGAACCTGCGACCCCCAGACCCCCAGTCTGGTGCGCTACCAAGCTGCGCCACGTCCCGTACAGCAGCCACATTACCGTACCGGCGACCACTACGGTGACCGGGGGTCGCGTCGTTGACGACGCGACCCCCGACCCTCGTGCGTGGGCCCCGCGTGGGACCAGGCCGAGGCCGTCACCCACGAGGGTGTCCGCACGCCGCAGGGCCGCCGAACAGCAGGGTCAGCTCGCACCCTGGGCGCGCCGTCGGGTAACCCCGGCGCCGATCAGCAGGGCGCCCACTGCCGCACCGGCCAGCGGGAGCAGGGGCGAGGACCCGGGGTCGGCCATCCCGCCGCCACCTGCGGCGACACCGCCCCCCGGCCCGCCCCCCGGCCCGACGCCGGCACCGACGCCGGCACCGACGCCGGCACCGACGCCGGCAATGGCGCAGTCGCGCTTCTTGTCGTCCCAGTTGAACCAGTCGTCCTTGCCGTCCTTGCCGTCCTTGCCGTTCTTGCCGTCCAGACCGTCCTTGCCGTCCAGACCGTCCTTGCCGTTCTTGCCGTCCAGGCCGTCCCTGCCGTCGTCGATCCGATCGGCCCGGANCCGCTTGTCGCCGTCGATCTTGTCATCGCGGTCGCGGTCCTTGCCGTCCAGATTGTCCTTGTCGCCAAAGAGGCCCCACCCGTCCTTCTTGTCGTCGCACCGGTGGTTGTCCTTGTCGTCGAGGGCGTGGGCAGCGGCCAGGCCGGGCCCGAAGGTTAGGGTGACGCTCGCCGCGCTTGATATCGCGAGAACGGCGGCGCTTCGACCCATACCTTTCTTCATCTGGTCCCCTCTCTCACGTACGGTGATCTATTCGTTACTGCGAGTGATACCATAGCGACTGAGTGTGGGGATGCGGGTTAACCGCCCGGGCGTGGTGCGGCCGGATCGACCTCCTTGTGGCGGCGATCGGGTTGCTTTTTCGGTCTAGTTNGTCCAGTTTTCGGTGATCTCGGAATCGTTGAGACCGGTACACCTCGCTCACAAGCATGCCGCTCACGGAAAGTATCTTCACTGATTGGTAGAGTCACCGTCGGTGGTTTCGTGACCCTGGCACGTGACGGTTCGGAGCCGCGGGCGGGGCGCCGGACGATCCACCTCGGGAGCGATCCGCACGCGTACGTGGACGATCGACGGGCGGGATGGCGGGAGGAGCTGTGAAAGGTGGGACGGGCGGCGGTAACCAGCGGCCCGCGAACGGCGCACCGACGGCCTTCTCCGTCCGGACACCCGTCGCGGGTCGGCGCATCCCGCTCTGGCGGTGGCTTCTCCTCGTCGGGGCGGTCCTCGTCCTCGGCAGCGGTTTCCGGCTGGCGGAACCGGCGTTCGATGCCGTCCATGGCGCTCCCGGGGCGGACGCGACGGCCGACATCGCCGACGTCCCGCCGCCGCCCACCCCCGTGCCGACGACCGGCCGGTTCGGGCTACCTCCCGCCGTCCCCGAGCAGCCAGTGGTGGTCGTCAACAATCCGTCCCGGCTGCGCATCCCCCGGATCAGGGTGGACGCTCCGATCATTCATCTGGGTCTGAACCCGGATGGCACGCTCGGGGTGCCCAAGGCATGGGGAGATGTCGGCTGGTATGACCGCGGTCCGGCGCCTGGTGGCATCGGCCCTGCCGTGCTCGTCGGCCATTACGATTCCACCACCGGCCCGGCGGTCTTCTACCGGCTGCACGAGCTCGTGCCCGGCGACCGTATCGAGGTCGCTTCGCCGACCGGCGTGTCCACGACGTTCGTCGTCGATCGCGCGGAGAACGTGGTGAAGNCGAGGTTCCCGACGAACCGGGTCTACGGACCGGTAATCCGCCCTGAACTGCGCCTGATCACCTGCGGGGGCGCCTTCGACCGGAAGGCCAGGCACTATCTCAACAACCTGGTGGTGTACGCGCACGCCGAATCCTCGGCAGGAGCCGCGCCCGTCGTGCCGGCCCGGTCTGCGGCGAGCGTGCTTCCGCCGGATCCGTCGCGGGGGCCCGTGCCCGCGCACCCATCGCCCGGGCACCCATCGCCCGGGCAGCCGTCGCCCGGGCAGCCGCCGGCGCAGGTCGGTTCCGTCCCGAGCGTGAACCCGCCGCCCGCACCCTGACGACCCGGCCCGTTCCGCTGCCGGATCGCCGACGAGACAGCCGGCGAGATCTACGACACGTCGATGCTCGGGGCGTCGTGACGACCTGACGCGAGGTGGCGTGATCAAGCCGCCGACGGACACCCGGCGTGACGGCATCCGTACTTCTTGCCGAGTAGCGACGGTCTTCTGGTGCCGTGTTCAAGCGTTGGGGTGGGGGTGATTGCGAGCCGCCCGGGTATGTCCACTATGGTCATCAACGGCAC
Organism: Frankia sp. CeD; assembly: GCF_000732115.1. Classification (NCBI taxonomy): domain Bacteria; kingdom Bacillati; phylum Actinomycetota; class Actinomycetes; order Frankiales; family Frankiaceae; genus Frankia; species Frankia sp. CeD. Next base: position 29,708 of record NZ_JPGU01000004.1, on the reverse strand, counting down.
TTCTGTTCTACCGATCCATAGGTGTCCGGATTATGAAGTGTCTGCTACATGTCATACAGATATACCTATTTTGATAGAGATACCCGTCGGACCGATGTGCCTGGTCCTGCCCCCGGTTCGGCGGCCCCTCCGAGTATGTCGGGGCAGGTGCGGGGAGCCGTGGTTCCGGGTGTGGCCGGCGGATCCGGCCGCGTTCTGGCGGTGACGGCACTGACCGGGTCGTCGGCCGCCGGGCTGGCCAGCCCGAACCCGACAGCTCCCTCGTAGGCGCACGGGAAGGACACGTCTTGCCCCGTCGTGGTATGGCCTGGCTTCCGGAGGACTGGGACCAGTTCGTCCGGAATCGTCAGCGCCCGCCGGCGCCCCACGGCTCCTCAGGCTCCGGCGCGGCTCGCCGCCGTACCACTCCTCCTCCGCGACGCGCGGTCACCATCGCCGCGTTCACCACCGGGACGATCGCGGCCTCGACCGCCGCCTTCGCGGCCACCGTCCCCGGGGGCGCCGACGGAACCTCGTCACTGGAGTCGAACTCCCTCACCCAGGAAGCCGCGCTCGTCCCGGGACACCACGCCACCGGCGGCGATGCGGCCTCGGCCCGCAGGCTCGCCCCGTTGGCCACCGCCATCGCGGACCACGACCCCGTCTTCACCAGCGTCTCGATCGCCGCGGACAAGACCTCGGTCGCGCCCAACACCCCGGTGGTGCTCACGGTGCGGGCGTTGGAATCGGACAGCGGCACCCCGCTCGCGAACCAGGACGTCCGTATCGTCGTGGTGAACGGTCCCCAGTGGCAGACCTCCACGAGGTTGCGGACCGACGCGAACGGCGCCGCGCAGATCACCGCGCGCCTGCTCTCCACGACGATGATCACCGCGGTCTTCGACGGATCGAACGCCCTGCGTCCCTCCGTGGCCGGTGCCGCCACGGTGACGATCGCGAGTCCGACGGGTCCGGGACGGTCGGGTTCGGGAGGGTCGGGTTCGGGAGGGTCGGGTTCCGTCATCGACCAGGCGATCCCAAAGGTCATCCCGGGTAGCTCGATCGGGGAGAAGGCCGTCTACCTCGCGTCGTTGAACAAGGGTAAGCCGTATGTCTGGGGCGCGGAGGGTCCGTACTCGTTCGACTGCTCCGGACTCGTCCAGTACGTCTTCAAACAACTCGGCCGCTCGCTGCCGCGCGTGGCCGAGGACCAGTACCGGGTCTCGATGAAGGTGCCCCAGTCCGGCAAGCAGCCCGGCGACTTGATCTTTTACGGTACTCCTGGGAATATCTACCATGTCGGCATCTATGCCGGGAATGGGTATATGTGGGCTGCCCCGCAGACCGGCGGTGTCGTGTCGCTGCGGCCCATCTACAGCTCCACCTACAAGGTCGGCCGCATCCTCTGAGCCCGGTCCCATCCGACCCGGTCCGAACGCCGGGGTACCCCGCCGGCGGATCCCTCTCCGCTCCCCGTGTCCCACGATCCGCTAGCGTCAGCGATGTCCGGCCCGTCGGCGGGGCGTTGCGGCCCCCACCGGGCCCGGACGTCCCCACTGGCGCCGAACCCGTCGGGTGGGGACCTGCGGGAGCGCCGGGTGCGGTGGGCTGCCGTTCACCGCCTTCGCGGCGCGTCGCGCCGCCCAACCGGTGGAGGAGAGACGGCCGCATGACCATGCCCACCGCCTCGGACCGGATCTGGACGGTTCCGAACGCGCTGTCCGCCCTGCGGCTGCTCGGCGTGCCGGTCTTCCTCTGGCTGGTGCTGGGTCCGAAGGCGGACGGTGCGGCGCTCGGCGTTCTCGCGTTCGCCGGAATCAGCGACTACCTGGACGGCAAGCTCGCGCGGGTGCTGAACCAGACGAGTCGCCTCGGCGTCCTGCTGGATCCCCTCGCCGACCGGTTCTACATCCTCGCCACCATCGTCGCTCTGACCCTCCGCGGGATCGTGCCGGTCTGGTTCGCGGTTCTGCTCCTTGCCCGCGACGTGGCGCTGCTGGCGCTGCCGCCGTTGCTGCGCAGGATCGGGGTCGGCGTCACGCTGCCCGTGCACTACCTGGGCAAGGCTGCGACGTTCAACCTGTTGTACGCCTTCCCTCTCCTGCTGCTGTCCGCCGGGGATTCCTGGCTGGCCACCGCGGCACGCCCGGTCGGATGGGCGTTCGCGATCTGGGGTACTGCCCTGTACTGGTGGTCTGGTCTTCTGTACTTCGTCCAGGCCGGCCAGCTCGTCCGGCGCTTCCGGGCGGACGCCCGGACCAGCGCAAGTGGGAGGTGACCGGTGAGAGCCGTCGTCATGGCCGGTGGCGAGGGCACCCGGCTGCGTCCGTTGACCGCGAACCTGCCCAAACCACTGCTCCCCGTCGTCAACCGGCCGATCATGGAGCATGTGCTGCGCCTACTCAAACGGCACGGCTTCGACGAGACGGTGGTGACCGTCCAGTTTCTGGCCTCGATGATCCGGACATACTTCGGTTCCGGTGACGAGCTCGGGATGCACCTGTCGTACGCCACCGAGACGACCCCGCTGGGCACCGCCGGCAGCGTGAAGAACGCCGAGGACGCCCTGCGGGACGAGGCGTTCCTGGTCATCAGCGGGGACGCGCTGACCGACATCGACCTCACCGACCTGGTTGCCTTCCACCGGCGTCAGGGCGCGCTCGTCACCGTCGCGCTGAAATCCGTCCCCGATCCGCTCGAGTTCGGCATCGTCATCACCGGCGAGGACGGACGGATCCAGCGCTTCCTGGAGAAGCCGACCTGGGGGCAGGTGTTCTCCGACACCGTCAACACCGGCATCTACGTGATGGAGCCCGAGGTGCTTGCCCAGGTGCCGCCCGGCGAGGCGGTGGACTGGTCCGGCGACATCTTCCCCCGGCTGGTCGAGGCGGGTGCCCCGGTGTACGGCTACGTGGCGTCCGGGTACTGGGAGGACGTCGGCACCATCGCGAGCTTCCAACGGGCCCAGGCCGACGTGCTCAACCGCCAGGTCGACGTGGAGATCGGCGGTTTTGAGGGGTCCCCCGGGGGGTGGATCGGTGAGGACGCCGAGGTCCATCCGGAGGCGATCCTCAAGGGGCCGCTCGTGGTCGGTGACTACAGCAAGGTGGAGGCCGGCGCCGAGCTGCGGGAGTTTTCCGTGCTGGGCAGCAACGTGCTGGTGAAGAGCGGCGCGTTCCTGCACCGGGCGATCGTCCAGGACAACGCGCTCATCGGCCCGCAGACGAACCTGCGCGGCTGCGTCATCGGCAAGAGCACCGACGTGCTGCGGGCGGCCAGGATCGAGGAGGGCGCCGTCGTCGGAGACGAGTGCGTCGTCCGCGAGGAGGCGTTCGTCTCCCATGACGTGAAGGTGTATCCGTTCAAGACGATCGAGGCCGGCGCGGTCGTCAACACCTCCGTCATCTGGGAGTCCCGCGGCCAGCGGACCCTGTTCGGGCCGCGCGGGGTGTCCGGCCTGGTGAACGCGGAGATCACCCCGGAGCTGGTGGTGCGCCTCGCCGGCGCCTACGCCACGACCCTGAAGAAGGGGGCCACCGTCACCACCGCGCGGGACGGTTCCCGCGCCGCCCGGGCCCTCAAGCGGGCCGTCATCAGCGCGTTGACCGCCGGCGCCATCAACGTCCGTGATCTCGAGGTGGCACCGATGCCGGTCACCCGCTTCGACGTCCGCTCGTCCAACGCCGCCGGGGGGATCATGCTGCGCACCACCCCCGGAGACCCGGAACGCATCGACATCATCTTCCTGGATGCCGACGGCGACGACCTCTCCCCGGTGGCACAGCGCAAGCTAGACCGGGTCTTCTCCCGCCAGGAGTTCCGCCGGGCCTTTCCCGGTGAGATCGGTGACCTGCGTTTCCCGGCCCGTACCATGGATCTCTACATCCAGGATCTGCTCGACCGGGTCGATACCGCCGGCGTCGCCGAGGCGGATCTCAAGATCGTCGTTGATTCCTCGGGTGGCTCGGCGTCCCTGGTGCTGCCGACACTGCTCGGCCGGCTCGGCGTTGACGTGCTCACCGTCAACGGACGCGTTGACGAGACCATCCCGCCCCGCAGCGCCCTGGAGGATCTGCGGGCCACCGACCGCCTGGGCGCCCTCGTCGCCAGCTCCGGGGCGGCCTTCGGCGTGCGGTTCGATCATGTCGGCGAGCGCGTCACGATCGTTGACGAGCGGGGGGACCTTATCGACGATGACCGGGCCCTGCTGGTGTTCCTCGACCTCGTCGCGGCGGAGAATCCCGGCGCGGAGGTAGCCCTCCCGGTGACCATCACCCGGGTAGCCGACCAGGTCACCCGCTTCCACGGGCTGACGGTACGCCGGACCTCCCTGTCGGCGGCGGCGCTGACCGGGGTCGCCCGTGACGACGGCATCGTCTTCGCCGCCGACGGGCGGGGCGGCTTCATCGTCCCCGAGTTCGCCCCCGCGATCGACGGGATCGCGGCGTTCGTGAAACTGCTGGCCCTGGTGGCACGGACCCGGCTGACACTCAGCACCATCGACGCCCGGATACCTTCGGTGGCGATCCTGCGCCGTTCAGTGCCCACCCCGTGGGCGGTCAAGGGCACCGTCATGCGTCGCGTGGTGGAGTCGGTCGACCCGGATACGGGGTATGTCATCGACACCACGGACGGGGTTCGGATCGTCGGTCCGGACGGCTCCTGGATCCTGGTGTTGCCTGACCCGAGCGAGGCGGTCACCCACCTGTGGTCGGAGGGCGCCGACATCGAGGAGGCCCACGTGCTGCTGCGGCGCTGGGTCGAGGTGGTCGAGGCGCGGTAGCCGCGGCACGCGCGGCGAGGCCTTGGTCGGCGGCGCTCGGTGTCCGGTCGGTCAGAATGCCGAATGTGCGAGAACGGACCGGATGGCCACGCCGAGGGCCGGTATGCCCCGGGGCCGCCGGCCCTTCGGATCCCTGCGGAGTCTCCGGGCGGCCCCGTCGCCCTTGGCAGCGTCCCCTCGCCTTGGCCCTCGTCCTCGGCCTGCTCGGCCTGGTGATCGCGACCGGGGCCCGGCGTGCCGCGACGACGGCCGGGGAACGTGCGGAGCTCGTCGCGGCCCTGCGCGCGAAGATACATGAGCGATCCGCCGTGACCACTGCGGCCGCGACCCGGGTCGGCGAGCTGCGCCTGCGGGTGAAGACGGCGCGGGAACAGCGCGCCCGGGCCGAGCGTGAGCTGGCCTGGGCCACGGCGGCGCTGTCGGATCTCGGGCCGGCGGCAGGCTGGTCCCCCGTGCGTGGACCGGGTGCCCGGATCGAGCTCGCGGACCGGACCGCCCCCGGGCCGTCGGCACCGTCGGCACCGTCGGCACCTCGTGCGTCAACGGCACCCACCCCGCTGCGCCCGTTGACCGGGCTCGCCGGTCCCCACCCCGCACCGGCGTCCGACTGGACCCGGATTCAAGATCGAGATCTTGCCGATCTCGTCAACGTGCTGTGGATCTCGGGTGCCGAGGCTGTCGCGGTCAACGGCGTCCGCCTGACGGCTCTCAGCGCTATCCGGGCGGCCGGTGATCTCATTCTCGTCGGATTCGTACCGATGATCGCGCCGTACACCGTCGAAGCGGTGGGTGATCCGGACGATCTCGTGCGGCGTCTCGAGGAGTCCGCCGTGATCGACCGGCTGCGGCATCGTCCCGACTCACCGGTGACCTCCCTGTCGGTCGTCACCGTCAGAAACCTGACCCTGCCCGCGGCCGATCCCCAGGTGCTGCGGCATGCTCGACGGAGCGAATCATGATCGCCGTGGTAGCCCTTGCCCTGGGCGTGACGGCCGGCCTGGTGCTGGGCCCGACCGTCCCCGACTGGATGGATCCCTACCTCCCAGTCGCCGTGGTGGCCGCGGTGGACGCTGCTCTCGGCGGCGCGCGGGCCGTCGCGGAGAGGGTGTTCGACGACCGGGTGTTCATCGTCTCGTTCGTCTTCGACGTCGCGATCGCCGTCCTGATGGTGCTGCTCGGCGACCTGATCGGGTTCGGCGGCGCGTTGTCCACCGCGGTGGTCGTGGTGCTGGGCATCCGCATCTTCACCACCGCGACCGCGTTGCGCCAACATCTGATCAAGGTCTGACGATGGCGGTGACCTCGACAGGCGACCCTTCGGAATCCGGGCCCGGACGGAAGTCCGCATCCGATCCGGTGCCGGTCTCCGATGCGCCGTCGGACCCGCCCACGTCGCCCGTCGTGGTCCCTGTCGCGTCGGAGCCGACACCGAGCCCGGTTCCGGGGCACGTCCGGCCGGGTCGTGCCCGGACGCGGCGTGCCCTGAGTCTGGTCCTGCTCGCCGGTCTCGGTTTCGCCGCGGTCGCCGCGACCCGGTCCGCGCAGCCGTCCTTCGGACTCGCCACCGCGCGGCCGGACGAGCTCGCCGCGACCCTCGGTGCGATCGGCGCCGTCGACCGGTCCCTGGCAGCCCGGGAGCAGCAGCTCCGCCGGGAGGCGGAACCGATGATGCCGCCCGTGCCGACGTCGGTGCCGGCCCCGGCGGCCGGGCCGGACGAGGTGCGTCGCGAGGCCGACCGGCTGGCGATCCTCACCGGCATGGTGCCGGTCACCGGATCGGGGCTCGAGCTGACGATCCAGGACNCTCACCGCGCGGTCGACGCCTCGATCCTCGTCGACGCCCTGCAGGAGCTACGGGACGCGGGCGCCGAGGCGATCGAGATCGCCGGGGTCCGAGCGGTCGTCTCGNCCTACGTGGCCGACGAGCCCGGGCGGGGGTTGGTGGTCGACGGCACGTCGATCGCGCCGCCGTACGTGCTGCGGGTGGTGGGCGACGCCCACACGCTGGACCAGGCGATGCGGATCCCCGGCGGGGTGCTCGATACGGTAGCGGCACGGGACGGGGCGCAGGCGACCGTTCGGACCTCCGAGCACATCGAGATCCGTGCGCTGCGACCCGCTCCGAGTCCTCGCTACGCCCGTCCGGCCGGATAGGAGACCCCCTGTCCCCGGGCCAGCCGAGGAACGTGGTTCCTGGTGGAGTTCACGGCGCGGCGCGGCACGGTATGGCGTCGGGCCGGGCGGCGCAGAGCGGTCCGCGCAGTGGTCAGAGCAAGGGGAGGCGATCTCCGGTGTACCCGGACGACCTGAAGTACACCCGTGAGCACGAATGGATCCGGCTCGACGGGAGCACGGCACGGGTCGGCATCACGTCCTACGCGCAGGAGGCGCTGGGCGACATCGTCTTTGTCTCTCTGCCCGACCTCGGCTCCGCGGTCCAGGCCGGTGAGTCCTTCGGAGAGGTCGAGTCGACCAAGAGCGTGTCCGAGATCTACGCGCCGATCGCCGGAGAGGTGACGGCGCGCAACGAGGCACTTGCCGGTGCGCCGGAACTGATCAACTCTGATCCCTATGGGGAAGGCTGGCTCGTCGAGCTCACGGTCGCGGATGTCGCCGACGTCACCGGCCTACTGACCGCCGAAGAGTACGCGGAGCACGTGAAGGAAAACTGAGAGTATCTGGTTTGTGCTTCTGGTGGGTGGTGGGCCACGCCACGCCGAACAACACGGGTCGCACTCTTTTCACGACCGTGCCCGCGATGCACTAGCCTCGGAGTGCACCGGGGCACGATCGTGGACGGCCCGACCGTCGCCATGTGATCATCCTGGTGATGGGGGTGGGCTGCGGACGTCTGGCTACCACCATCGCAGTGTTGGCAGAGACGTTCCCGCCGCCCGTCCGGNGGCGGCCGAAGCGGCTGGGGTACCCCGCCCGTGCGGGATCCCGGCAGGAAGCGGACGCGACTGTGTTCTGCACGAGGTGCGGACAGCAGAACCCGTCCGACGCGCTGTATTGCGCGCGGTGCGGGTCTCCTCTGGTACGTCCGGGTGAGCCCGTGGCGCCGGAGAGACCCGCGGAGCAGACGTCAACGCTGAACCTGGCGGCCGCGCTGTCCGGCATCGAGGGCGATCACGTCGACGAGTCGACCGAGCGGGACGCCGTGGCCGCCGTTGACGCGCTACCTCCCGGCTCGGCGTTGCTCGTCGTCAAGAGGGGGCCGAATGCGGGGAGTCGTTTTCTGCTGGACGCCGACATGACGACCGTCGGCCGCCATCCCGAGAGCGATATCTTCCTCGACGATGTGACCGTCTCCCGTCGGCATGCGGAGTTCCATCGCTCGCCGTACACCAAGGGCTTCTCGGTTCGCGACGTCGGGAGCCTGAACGGTACCTACCTCAACCGCGAGCGGATCGACTCGGCTGAGCTCACCAGCGGCGACGAGGTACAGATCGGCAAGTTCCGACTGGTGTTCCTGACTGGCGCGAGCTACGGGGGGTCAGCGGCACGGTGACGAGGAAGGACCCACGGTGAGCGGCGGCCTCGCCGCGGCATCGTCGGCCCCGCGTTCGGGCGCAACGCGCTCGGACCAGGCCGGACAGAACGCGAAGGTGCTCAACATCGGCCAGGTTCTCGACCGTCTGCGGGCGGACTTCGCCGACATCACCCTGTCGAAGATCCGCTATCTCGAGGCGGAGGGACTCGTCGAACCCGCCCGTACCAGCGCGAACTACCGCAAGTACTCGGTCGACGACGTCGCCCGGCTCCGTTACGTCCTGCACGCGCAGCGGGAGCGCTTTCTTCCGCTGCGCGTGATCAAGGAGGAGCTGGCGTCGCTCGACCGCGGTGAGACCCCGGTGCATCGGCCTGGACCCCGCGCGCTGCCCCCGCATCCGGCCCCTACCGGCCTGGACGCGTTCCTCGGGGCGGAAAGGGTCAGAATGTCGCGCCGGGAGCTTCTCGCCGCCGCGGGGCTCGGCGACGAGGCCCTGACCGAGCTGGAACAGCACGGCCTGGTGGGTCCGATCGCCGGCGGCGGGTACTACGATTCCGACGCCCTGCTCGTCGCGCGGACCGTGGCGCTGCTGGCCGGCCACGGCGTGCAGCCCCGGCATCTGCGGGCCGCCCGTACGGTGGCCGACCGTGAGGCTGGTCTCATCGAGGCCGCCGTCGCCCCGTTGCGGGGCCAGCGCGGTGGTGAGGGCTNGGGACGGCACGCCGAGACCGCCGATGAGCTGGCGGCGTTGCTGGTCCGCTTGCACGCGGCCCTGTTGCGCTCCCGGCTGGCGGCGGGACGATCGAGTTGAGACCAAGGNGAGGAGGCTGTCGGGGCTGCGCTCGGAGTGCCTTGCCGGACAGCCGAACCGGTGGGCGCGCTGACGCCGGACGGAAGCGGGGATACTGTCTCCCCTGTGGGGTTTTCTGGCTCCGGTCACAACATCCCGCCCCGCCCCACCTGCGAGGAGGTAGATCGGTGCATCGGCTGGACATCGTCGGCGTGCGAGTCGAGCTTCCGTCGAAGCAGCCGATCGTCCTGCTCAAGGAGGTGGGCGGTGAGCGGTATCTGCCTATCTGGATCGGTGCTGTCGAGGCGACGGCGATTGCCTTCGCCCAGGAGGGCATCACGACGGCTCGACCTATGACCCATGACCTGATGCGGGACGTGTNGCGTGCGCTGCAGACGGACCTGACCCGGGTGACCATCACCGACCTCCAGGACGGCGTCTTCTTCGCCACGCTCGTGTTCGGCAACGGGGTGGAGGTCTCCGCCCGGCCGTCCGACGCGATCGCGTTGGCGATGCGGATGGGAGCGCCGGTCTACGGGGTCGAGGCGGTCCTGGCCGAGGCCGGGATCACCGTTCCCGAGGAACAGGAACAAGAACAGGAGAGCGAGCTGGAGAAGTTCCGGGAGTTCCTTGACACGATCTCCCCGGAGGATTTCAACACCCCCGGCTCCTGAGGGTTCCCGGCTCCCGAGGCTTCCCAGCCCTTGGCGTNCCCGCCTGGGAGCAGGTCGGCCGCTGAGACTGTCAGCGAGCCGTGGCCGAGGTTGGCTGTGATCCACTGTGATCCACAGTGCGGGCAGTATCGGGGCGAGCTTCCGATTTGACCGATCTGTTGAATGACGTCCGCTGGACTCCAGACACGCCGGCTTAGATCATTGAAGGAACCGCGCGTCGCTCCTACGGTCGGGAGAGCCCGACCGTAGAGTTCGTGCCCCTGCCCGCGGTAGACGTGGCGGAACGGGCTCTCTCCGGCTCTGACCTTGCCGGGCCGTGGCAACGGCGTGATGTGCTCTGCCCGGTTCCGTGCCGACGGGTGGACGGGCGGTCCCGGATTACGGGCACAGGGGTGCCACGCCGCGGCCTCGCCGGCCGTCGGTGGTCGGGGAGTCGTGCGGTCGAGGTGATCGTGGCAGGCCGCACGACAGTGGAAACGGTTCGATCGGGCCGGGTGTCCGGGATGGCGGCGTCGGGTGACGTCGGCGGTCGGGACGGATGGAGCGTTCCCGATTTTGTGGACAGTACTGACTATGCTACACGAAGGACTTGTCTGTCAAATTTCTCCTCGTATTCGACGGGGGTGAGGTAGCCGATCGCGGAGTGTATCCGCTGCCGGTTGTAGTAGATCTCGATGTATTCGAAGACTCCGGTTCGGACGCGGTCGAGGGTGTCGAACGGGTGGAGGTGGATCAACTCCTTCTTGAGGGTGGCCCAGAAGGACTCGGCGGCGGCGTTATCGAAACAGATCCCGGTGCGGCCGACGGAGTTCCGGACGTTGTTGGCGCGGCAGAAGGCGACGAACTCGTGGCTGGTGTACTGGCTGCCGCGGTCGGCGTGGAAGATGACGCCGGCGGGCGGCCGTCGGGNGGTGATGGCCATACGTAGGGCGTCGAGGACGAGGTCGGTGCGCATATGGTCGGCGACAGCCCATCCCACGATTTTCCGGGAGAACGCGTCGATCACGGAGGCAAGGTAGACCCAGCCGTCCCAGGTACGAATGTAGGTGATGTCGCCGAACCACAGCTGGTTCGGTGTGGCCGCGGTGAAGTCCTGGCCGACGAGGTCCGGCAGCGCCGAGGGTGCGGCGGCCTGCACCGTGGTGACCGGCCGGCGGGGCCGGGGGTGCACGCTGACCAGGCCCATCGTCACCATCAGCCGGTGGACCCGCTTGTAGGCGACGGCGACGCCCTGGCGGCGGAGCTCGTGGAAGATCCGCCGGACGCCGTAGCGTCCCTGGTGGCGGTCGAACACGGCTCGGATCATGGTGGACAGGGTCGCGTCGTCCTTGTCCCGCTGGGACGGGCCGCGTTTCTTCCAGGCGTAGTAGCCCTGCCGGGAGACGTCGAGTTTCCGGCACATGTAGTCGACGGGGAACGTGTGCACGCCGTCGGCGGAGGCAGGCTTCCTCGGAGCATGGGTCGAGATGAACTCGAACTTTACCTCTGCTCGCTCGCGAAGAAGCTCGCCGCTTTTTTTAGGAAGGCGATGTCCATCTGGGCCTGCGCGTACTTCTTCCGGAGCTCCTCGAGTTCCGCGCGCTCCGACACCGACAGCGGCCGTTCCTCGTCCTCGCTGTCGTCCTTCGCCTTCTTCACCCAGTTCCCCAACGTGGCCTCGTGGATACCCAGACTCTTCGCGACGTCGGCGACCGGCCGGCCCGAGTCGAGCACCAACCTTACCGCCTCGGCCTTGTACTCCTGGGTGAACTTCCGGCGAGTTGATCCCATCACGATCCTTCCCTATGGACCAGTGAACCTCATGTTCGCTGTCCACGGAAGCGGGACCGCTCCACTTCGGCTGCGGGCAGGCCCTGCCACGGCTACCTCCACGCGGTCCTGACCGGCATCGGCATCGGCATCGGTATTGGCGAGCGCCTCGCCATCAGAGCGCTGGCCCGGCGACACACCGCCCCCTGCCCNCCCCGCCGTAGAGAGCGTGCGTGGTCCCTGGCCCTGGACACCCGGAACCACCAGTTCTGAGGTCATAGAGAATCCCGAGGACCTGGTTTGTAGCGCCAGCGCCCAGCCACCGGTCCGGAGCCCGAGGGTGACCTCGCAGGCCGCCGCCCCATCTACGACGCCGCGATCAACCGCGCACCAGTCGAACTAGGGTTCGGTCGCCACGGGATGAGTGGAGCGCTGAGAGCGTCGCGGTGCAGGCCGGCGATCCTGCGATTCCTTTGCGCCGCTATCATGGCCGCACATCTCCCGCACCTGCCCGCGATGCACGCCCCCTGACACGCGCGCTGCGCAGAGCTGAGACGGTCCGCCCGCTCCGTAGACTGAAGCGGGAGCCATCGTCAATGGCCACCCCACCAAGCAGGTTCTCGATTCAGCTAAGGAGTACGTTGTCTAACTCACTCAAGGGCCAGGTAGCGGTCGTGGCAGGCGCGACCCGCGGAGCAGGCCGAGGCATCGCGCGTGAGCTGGGCGCCCAGGGCGCTACCGTCTACTGCACGGGACGTAGCATCGCCGGTCNCCCCGCCAGTGGGAACCGCCCGGAGACCATCGAGGAGACGGCGGAACTCGTCGCCCGCGACGGTGGCGTCGGCATCGCCGTCCAGGTCGACCACACCGTTCCCGAACAGGTCGAGGCGCTTTTCGAGCGGATCCGGGGGGAGCAGGACGGGCTCGACATTCTGGTCAACGATGTCTGGGGCGGCGACGAGCTCACCTCGTGGCAGACGCCATTCTGGGAGCTGGACCTAGCCAAGGGCCTTCTCATGCAGCAACGAGCCGTGCACTCGCACATCATCACCTCTCGCTATGGCGCGCCGCTGATGGTGGGCCGCCGCAGCGGACTGATCATCGAGATCACTGATGGCTACAAGCCTGACTACCGGGGCAACCTCTTCTACGACCTGGCGAAGTCCTCTGTCATCCGGCTAGCCCTCGCGATGGCGGAGGAGCTACGGGACTACGGTGTGACCGCCCTCGCTGTCACGCCGGGATTCCTGCGCTCGGAGGCGATGCTGGATAACTTCGGCGTCACCGAGGAGAATTGGNGCGACGGCGTCGCCCGGGATCGCCATTTCGCTGGTTCGGAGACGCCGCACTATATTGGGCGGGCCGTGGCAGCCCTTGCCGCCGACCCGGACATCGCCAAGCTGGCCGGCCAGCCGCTGGCTTCCTGGCACCTCATGGAGCGGTATGGCTTCACCGACATCGACGGGAGGCAGCCGCATTGGGAGAATTTCACCGCCGAGCTCTACCGGCGCTGACCACGCGCGACAGATGAATGGTCAGGCCCGGCAACTTCGCCTCACCACGTGGCGGCTCAAAGCCTTAGCCACGTGACCACGAACGTGCCGTTGCCCCACGCGTCAATGTCCAACGCCGCGGCGGGATGTCCTGGTCCCGGCTCGTCTTCGGCCGTGCCGACCGTCAGCCCGTCGGTACGATCCATCAGGCGCACCCATACGGGAGCCTCGTCCAGTTCGAGATCCACCTCCACCCCGCTCGGCCCGGGGGCATAGATCCACAGCTCCCATGGCCGGTCGTCGGCCCGTCCTGCGCTGGCGGCGGTCGACCGGCCCTCCAGGGACCATGTGTGCACGGCTCCCCGCGGCACCGCGACGGAGATCTGGCGCGCGCCTCGTTTCGAAACCACCCGGAGCCTGACCTGACGCCGACCAACCCTGCTCGGCACGTCGGCGAGGATCTCTGCGGCAGGGGCAGGCAGGTCGACCGGATCGGCCGTGGCGTAGAGGAAGTCGCGCTCCCACCCGGGAAAAAACAGCGGCAGGCGACCACGCCGTGGTGCGTCACCCAGCCAGCGCCTGGTCCATGCGCTGGGAGCCGCGTCGCTACTGGCGAACAGCGCCTCCTTCGTGTCCGTGTCCAACAGGTAGCTCAAGGTCTCCGGAGGCGTCGCGCCGCCGGCTGGACGTGCCAGCCGGTAGGCCACCACACCCGCTGCGGTCGCCGTCCCCAGGGCGACGACGAGCGCGCGAGCCCGTGGTGGCAACGTCCAAAGAGCAGGCGCGGCGATCTCTGCGCACAGCTGCCACGCGAGCGCCGGCGCGGCGGCGAGACGCGGCGTGAGACCTTCATAGAGCAGCCGCGATAGCGGGCTCAGCAGCATCATGCCGCTGGCCGCTGCGGTCGCGGCGCCGAGCCGAGCCACCGTGGGATGGCCGCTGCCCGCCAGCACTCCAACCGTGCCACCGAGCAGCGGCCAGGTGGTCAGGTAGCTGCCACCGGGCATCGCGACTGACAGCAGCACCGACGACACCGCCAGCGGCGGCAAGGTGGCGCCCAGACGCTGCCAGGGGCCGCCGGCGCTGGTGGCATCGCCTACCAGGGCCAGCGACGCGGCTACACCGATCATCGCGGCATACACTTCGTCGGTCCGGTGAAAGTCGCCGGACCTGCGGAAATGCGGGCTGCGGTGGCCCAGCACCCAGGTCAGCCCGGTGCTGAGGGCAGGGCCGGCGAGCAGGCGGGCGGNCTGAGCGGNGNCGGCCCNGCCGGNGNTCCATCGACCGCCCTCGGGCGTGCGGCGCCCGAGGAGCGCGGCGGCCGCCGCCGAGGCGCCGACGAGAGCCAACGGCAGTGCCGCACGTGCCGGATAATGCACGAGCCAACCCCGGCCCAGGCTGAAATACACCTCGTCTGGGCCGTCGAGGCTGTTCAGGTCCGCCTGGCCTAGGCCCCGGACCAGGCTAAGCATGTTCTCGCCCTGGTGTTGGAGGGTGCCGGGGTCGAGATGGCTGAAGTCGTCGCCGGGGCCATGGTAGTGGATGAACCCACCGATGTTGGCAAAGTTGAGGCCGGGTAGCCCGCGCTCCTTCGCCAGCGTGAAGTCCGTCGTGTTCGGCATCCTGCGGTAGGCCTCGTCGAACAGCGAACTCGCGAACGCACGGTGCGGAGTAAGGGCCAGCCTGCGGACCAGGGGGCCACTGCGCGGGCCGGTCTCGAACATCAGCGCTGGGCCGCTCGTCCCGCGAGACTCGAAGTTCAGCACCGCCGCGGCGCGTGCGGCGGCCGGATGGTCATTGAAGAACGCCCGGGCGCCGAGCAGACCGGCCTCCTCCCCGTCGGTCAGGACGACGATCAGGTCGTTGCGCAGCGGAGGCCCGGTGCGCAGGGCCCGCAGGGTCTCCAGCACCGCCGCGATGAGCATCCCGGCGTCGCTCACCCCGGGGCTGTGTTCCACGGAGTCGTAGTGGGTCATCAGGAGCAGCGCCGGACCCTGTTGGGTTCCCGGCAGCCGGGCGACGATATTGTGCACCCGGCCCCCCGCCCGGTAACGCACGCCGTAGGGTGCGGGGCCGAGATCGACCGCTGCCGCGCCGACCTGGACCTCCNCCTCCAGGCCTAGGTCGCGCATGTGGCTCACGAGCCACTCGCGCACCCGGTCGTTGGCCGGTGAGCCGACCGGCCTCGGCTCGGCGGCGATCTCGCGCAGATGGTCCGCCGCCCGGCCGGCGGAAAAGCAGTCAGCCGGCGCCTCGGTACCGGCGGCACGCGGCGGCCGCATCGCGCGGGCGGCTGCCACCGCGGTGCTGATCGCCACCGCAGCGGGCAGGAATCGCCCGCCTCGAAGAAGAGGGCGCAGCAGGCGGTTGGCGGTCGCAGCCAGCCGCGTCCCGCGGGCGAGGCGAGAGACAGTTGCTCCCGTCATGTGATGGCCTGGGGGAAGCGAAAGAAGTGGGCCGGGTCGTAGGCAGCCCTCACCCGGGCCAGCCGCGGGTAGTTCGAGCCGTAGTACCGCTCGCGCCAGTCTGGCAGCGCGGGATCGGTGAAATTCTGATAGGTGTACGGAGAGGCCCAGCGCTGGAGCGTTGCCCAGCAGGAGTCGGCCCATTCGGCAGCGGCCTTCTGTTCCACGTCGGGAACGCTCTCCACCATGCCGACCGCGTAGCCCACGTAGAACCGGCTGTCCCGGTGGACGAAAGCGGTGGCGTCGGGCGGCACCCGGTTGATGGCACCGCCGAAGGTCAGGAAGTCCAGATTGCGCATCTGGCCCGCCTGTCGGGCCGAGTCGAACACCCCGAGCATCACCCGTATCCCTTCTCCGGGGATCGCGTCGCGGATGAAGTTGCCGCGGGCCCGCGCGAAGGCCACCCGGGGCAGTTTCGCCTCGGGGTTGTGACCGACGGTATGACACTCGGCCGTAGTCATTCCCTCGCAGCCGAACCAGTGCAGCAACCCGTCCAGATACGGACCGGTCTGCTGGGAGAAGCTTTCCGGCTCGATCCCGACGACGTCCACCAGGGCCCGCAGCAGACCGTCCAGGTCGCTCGGCCGTTCGAGCCACGCGCCGTGCACGTTGAGATGGGGCTCGTTGCCGTCGGCCGAATCCTCGAGCTCGATGCTCAGCACTGGGGTCATCTCGTCCGGCGTAGTGGGCGCCCAGCGCTGCCAGGCCTCGACGACCGCTACCGCATCGGACCACGCCCAGCTCAGCGAGTAGTTGGTCATCTCCCGCACCGGCACGGGCCGGAAGGTGAAGGAGGTGGCGATCCCGAAGTTACCGCCGCCACCGCCGCGCATCGCCCAGAACAGGTCCGGGTGGCCGTGCTCGTCGCACCGCACCACGCGGCCGTCGGCAAGCACTACCTCGATGCCGAGGACGTGGTCGACGGTGAGGCCGTGGCGGCGGCCCTCGAGGCCGAGGCCGCCGCCGAGCGCCAGCCCGGCGATCCCGACGGTGGGGCACCACCCGGTCGGCACGGCCAGACCGCTCGGCAGCGTCCGGTCGTAGACATCGACGATCTGCGCGCCGCCCTGCACCCGCACGGCGCCGCCGTCGATCTCTACCGCGTTCATCTGGGAGACATCCACCACCATTCCGGAGGTGGTGGAGTAACCCGCGAAGCTGTGGCCCCCGCTGCGAGGCACGGCGTGGATGGCAAACCTGTGGGCGAACGCCAGTGCCTCCGCGACGTCTTCGGGCGACGCGCAGTAGATGACGGCTTGGGGGCGGACGGAGCCGAACTGCCGGTCCGCGAGGCTCCGAGCCTCATCGTAGCCGGCGTCGCTGGGTAGCACCACCGCGCCGGACACGCCAAGCTGCAGCGCCTGCCAGTCTGGCATCGGAACGAGATGACCGTTGATTGTGTTCCTCCTGTGTCGCCGAGGAAGGGGTGACGGAATTAGGCGCCGGGATCAGCTGCGCGGGNGAACCCACCGCAGCCCGTCCAGCGAGCTCACCAGCCCATCGGGGAACAGGGGTGTCTCGTCGCCTGCCTCGGCGCCCAACCACGCCTGCGCCTGGACGCGGACTCCCTCGGCCATTGCGTTCGCCACGACGCCGGCGGCGTGCAGTGTTCCGCGCTGCTCAGTCAGTTCCTCGGCTGCGTCCGCGAGCGAGCGGGAAGTGGTGGCGAGATGCCGCGCGACCGCACCTGGCGCCAGCTTCTCCTCGCCGGACGCGACGCCGCCCACCAGTTCCACAAAGGCCTCGAACTCCGACAGCGGGCAGTTCGTTATCTTCTTGGCCTCCCAGAAATATGACTGTTCGTTGGCCTGCATGCCGTAGAAGGAAACCAGGAACTCGTAGAAGACGCCGTATTCACGGCGGTACCGTCGTTCGAACTCATCGAACGCTTCCTGCTCGCCCACCGTCCCCGCGAAGAGGCTGTTGATGGACCTGGCGGCGAGCATTCCGCTGTATGTCGCCAGGTGAACGCCGGAGGAGAAGACCGGATCGACGAAACAGGCCGCGTCCCCGACGAGGACCATGCCAGGACGCCAGAATCGCGTGTTGCAGTACGAGTAGTCCTTGCGCACCCGCAGCTCGCCGTAGGGCCCGCTGGTAACCCTCTTCGCGTCCGCTAGATACTCCTTGATTAGCGGGCAGGAGTCGATGAGGCTCTGCAGCGCCTGCTCGGGATCGCCCTGCACCTTCTCCGCCGAGTCGCGGTGGACCACGGCGCCTACGCTCGTCAGGTCCGGAGTCAGCGGGATGTACCAGAACCAGCCGTCGTCGAAGGCGGCCGAGAGAATATTGCCCGACGAGGGCGGGGGCAGCCGCTTCCCGCCCTCGAAGTAGCCGAACAGTGCCAGGTTCTGAAAGAATTCGGAATAATGCCGTTCACCTCCCACGTGGCGGTAGGTGCGGCCCTTGTTGCCGGACGCGTCGACGACGCAGCGCGCCGCCACGGTGCGCTCGTGTCCGGACGGGTCCGCGTAGCGCACACCGGTGACCCGCTCGCCGTCCTCGGTCACGTCTACGACGGCGCACGACTCACGGACCTCGACACCGTTCTCGCGCGCGTTGTCCAGCAGAATCTGGTCGAACTTCATCCGCTCGACCTGATAGGCGAACGACGTGGGACCGGCGAGCCGGGGCGACACCGCGAAAGAGAAGGTCCAGGGCTCGGGGTTGCTGCCCCAACGGAACGTGCCGCCCTGCTTCCGGGTGAAGCCGGCTTCGCGCAGCTTCTGGTCTACCCCCAGTAGCCGGGCGACCCCGTGTACCGTGGACGGAAGTAGGGATTCGCCGATCTGATAGCGCGGAAAGCGCTCGCGTTCGAGTAGCAGTACGCGGTGGCCGCTCTTGGCGGTGAGCGTGGCGACCGTCGATCCGCCGGGCCCGCCTCCGATGACGACGACGTCGAAGAGCTCCGCCGTGGGTGCGCTCATTTCTCCTCCTGATCGGTTCTGGCTGTAGCTACTGACCGGGAAGCGGTACGGCGCTAGGTCGTGGGACGGCCGGTCAGCTCGCCCAGCGCGGCGAGCTGGGCTGCGACAACTAGGCCTACCTGCGCCATCGGCCCCGTCTGCCCCATGTCCCGGTGTTCGCAGTCCACTTCGTGCTCGCGAATCTCCCCGTGTGTGAAAGGGCTCCACTGCGCGGCCGACAACCCGTCGCGGCGACCCCGAACAGCGGTGAAAAAGTGCAGGTCGCCTTGGTAGGTCTGTGGCTCGTAGTGGCGCAGCAGCTCGTGATTGGCGGCGAAGACGTCAATCACCCGCTCGATGGTACGGCTATCGAGGCTCGCCAGCGCGCTGCCCTCGCGGCGGGCGACTTCTAGGACCAGCGCTCGGTCCACTGGCCGGTCCGGCAAATCGCCGGCAGGAACATTGATGAAATGCAGAAGGTCGGCGAGAAAGGCTGGCTCGTCGTCCTCATGCAAAAGGTCGGGAGGAAGCACCGGATAGGCGTCGAGCAGCGCGAGGAGTCCGACCTCCCCGCCCTCGCGCTGAATCCGCGCGGCTAGGGCGTGCGCCACGAGCCCGCCGAATGACCAGCCGAGCAGATGGTAGGGACCGTGCGGCTGCGTCTCCCGCATCGCGGCCAGGTATTTGTCGATCATTTCGTCAAGACCGCGCAGCGGGAGCTGCCCGTCGACCAGACCGTGCGCCTGCAGCCCGATGACGGGATGACGGGTATCAATATGCGGGAGGAGGCCCGCGTAGGACCNGCTCATGCCGCCCGCCGGATGCACGCAGAACAGCGGCGGCCGGCTGCCGGCGGGGCGCAGGCGCAGCAGCGGGGCCAGCGCGGCGTCCGCACTGTCCACGCCCAGCCGACGGGCTAGGCCGGCCGGGCTTCCGGCCTCGATGACGGCGGATAGCGGGAGCGTCACGCCGAAGGTGGTCCGCATCTGCGCCACCAAGTGGGCGGCCCGTAGGGAGTCCCCGCCGAGCTCGAAAAAGTGGTCGTCGGCGCTGACCCGGGGAAGGGCAAGCGCCTCCGCGAACAGCCGGCAGAGCATCTCCTCCTGCGGAGTCCGCGGTGCCGCTGCGGACTGGCCGGCCACGACCCGCGGTGCCGGGAGAGCCGCGTGGTCGAGCTTCCCGTTGGCGGTCAGCGGAAGCCGCTCAAGCTCGACGAAGGCCAGCGGAACCATGTAGTCAGGGAGCCGGGCGGCGNCCAAGCGGCGCAGACCGGATGGATGAACGAGGCAGTCGGCCGCAGGCACCACGTACGCCACTAGTTGCGGGTCTCCCGCGTCGTGGCGCAGCGTCACGCGCGCCTGGGCGACGTCCAGGTCCTCTGCGAGCACGGCCTCGATCTCGGCGGGCTCCACCCGATGCCCGCGGATGCTGATCTGCTCGTCCGCCCGGCCGAGGAAGTCCAGGGCGCCGTCGGGCCGCCACCGTGCCAGGTCGCCAGTGCGGTACATCCGCGCGCCGGCGGCGCCGAAGGGATCCGCGAGGAAGCGCGCCGCGGTAAGATCCGGCCGCCGCAGGTAGCCGAGCGCGAGGCCGTGCCCGCTGATGAACAGCTCTCCCGGCGTACCGATCGGCACCGGACGCAGCCACTTGTCCAGCAGATGCACTCTTGTGTTGGCGATCGGCCGCCCGAGCGGGGGTGGCGTGTCGGTCGGCGCCAGCCGAATCATGGTCGCGCACACGGTGCACTCGGTCGGGCCGTACGCGTTGATCATGATCCGCCCCTGCGCCCACCGGGCGACCAGGTCGGNCGGACAGGCCTCACCGGCCACGATCAGCGCGAGGTCTGCCGGCAGCCGGTCCGCGCCCTCCTGCAGCGGGAGCACCGCCGGCGGCAGGGTGGCGTGGGTGATGCCGGCTGAGATCATCAGTTCGGCAAGGGCCGCACCCGGCGCCAGGCGCTCCTGCGGCGCGACCACGAGGGCGGCGCCGCGCAGCAGCGTCATGCTGAGCTCGGATACCGCCGCGTCGAAGCCCAGCGAGGCGAACTGCAGCACTCGGCTGCCCGGCCCGACCTGGAACGCCTCGCCCTGCGCGGTGGCCAGGCTGGCGATGCCCCGGTGGGACACAAGCACACCTTTTGGCTTGCCGGTCGAGCCCGAGGTGTAGATGAGATAGGCGGGATGATCGACGTGCAGGGGCGCTCGTCGCTCCCGGTCCGTGAGGTCGGTTCCGCGTTCCGCCGCCGCCGCCGCGAGCAGGGCGTCGAGCCGCCAGACGGGTGTCCGGGTGCGCGCGGCGCTGTCCGGATTCGGGGTGTCGCGGACTACCAACAGGAGAAACGGACGGGCGTCGGCCAGCATCGACGCGGTCCGGTCGGCCGGATGCCGAGGGTCCAAGGGCAGGTACGCGCCACCTGCCTTGAGGATGGCGAGGATCGCGACCACGGCGTCGTCCGATCGCGGCAGCATCAACGCAACGAGCCGCTCCGGCCCGACACCGAGCTCGACCAGCCGTCGGGCGAAGCGGTTGGCGTCGGCGTTGACCTGGGCGTAACTGCGTTCGCGTCCTTCGAAGCAGAGCGCGGGAGCATCAGGGGTGCGCGTGACCTGCGCCTCGAACAGCGAGATGAAGGTGGCCTCTCCTAGATCCCGGTCGGTTGCGTTCCAAGCCGGCTCAGGCCACCCGCCCACCGCGAGGTCGGGCACCTCGGCGATGGTCGCGGTGGACTGCCCAGGCGAAGCAATGCGGCTCACGGGCGGTCTCCTGGGTCGTGCTGACTCCATGTCGACGTATGGGCTACATCAGGCCATCGGTCAACAGATCGTGACTCCTCATTGTCATGAAGACATTAAAGTTGATAACAAGTTTTGTCAAGAAGTGGGTTTTACTTAGTCATGCTAGGTCAATCCGCAGGTCAGCGACTAGAGCGCGTGCGCAAGGCTGTCAAGTGAACCTGGGCCCTGGCGGGCACTCTTGGTGACCGATCGGCCGGGGCCGCGTTGACGATCACCATGCCGAGACAAGAAGAAAGGCGGGCTGCTCCACCGTCGCGGACCATCGCCCCAGCGTCTGCCGCCGGCCGCCCATGGGCCCGTAGTTCCAGCGGCCGCCAGCCCGTAGATCATCTATGGCCCGCGGGTCTTCCGGACTGGCCACAGGCCGCCGGCGCAACGGCCGCCAGCGATCACCGAGAACCCGCGCGACCATTCTGGCGGAGCACTCGGCCGGTCGTACTAGAGTCACATGTGGTCAAACATGGTGGTCACGTAACGTCAACTAGTTGATGACTGGGGAGTGCGCATGGCCTCGTGGCGGGCAATCGCAGCGGCTGAGCCGGAGTTCGCGGACCGTGTACGGCGACGGTTCGGGGACCGCCGACACAAGACACTCACCACGCTGCGGCAGGACGGTGAACCGCGCATCAGCGCCGTCGAGGCCCACTTCAGCGGCGATGACCTGGTGATGCTCCTGATGGCGGGCTCCGTCGAGGNCATGGACGTGCACCGCGACCCTCGGGTATCCCTGTTCAGCGGTTCCACAGACCCGTCGGAACACGATCTGGTCACCCAACCGGACGACGCGGAGATCGCCGGGCTCGCCGTCGGGATCCCAGAGCCC
Source organism: Frankia sp. CeD (assembly GCF_000732115.1). Lineage (NCBI taxonomy): Bacteria > Bacillati > Actinomycetota > Actinomycetes > Frankiales > Frankiaceae > Frankia > Frankia sp. CeD. The sequence continues at coordinate 7,758 of NZ_JPGU01000004.1, read as the reverse complement.
GGACGTCAGGGATTGCACTACTTCCAGGTAGACATCGTCGGCGTGACACTCACCACTACCGTTTCGCGGCCGTCCCGCCACCTCGTCATCGAGTCGTGGCGCCCGGACCACGGGCTCACCGTGAGGAACCGATAGGGGATGGCAACGCAAGCGTCCCGCGCAAGCACTACCGGATGGATCACCGTCACCGGCGCGCGCACCCNTAACCTTCGTGGCGTGGACGTCACCCTTCCCCGGGATGCCGTCGTCGCCTTCGTCGGGGTCAGTGGCAGCGGCAAGACATCGCTAGCCATCGACACGCTGCACGCCGAGGCCCAGCTGCGCTACATCGAGGGGCTGGCGCCGTTCGTCCGGCAGTACATCTCCCCCCGCGACCGACCCCAGGTCGACCGGGTGACCGGCCTCGGCGCGACCCTGGCCGTGGACCAGCGGCGTCTCAATCGGAACAGCCGGTCCACGCTGGCCACGCTCACAGGCGTGGACGCCTACCTCGGGCTGCTGTACTCGCGGATACCGTCGCTGGCCGGAGGCGGAAACAAGGTCGCCGAGCTCTCGTCCTCCCATTTCGACAGGTACAGCGCCGACGGCGGCTGCACGGCCTGCAGCGGGGCCGGGGTCACCTTGAGCGCCGATCCTGACCTCATCATCGTCAATCCTGACGCACCGCTGGCCAAGGGCGCGTCCACCTGGTTCGACCGGTTCCGGTCCGGCGAGCAGGCCGCCGTGCCCTTCCTCGCCGGGCGGTACGGCGCGGATCTCGAGCAGCCCTGGCGGACCCTGCCGGCCGAGTTCAGGAATGCGCTTCTCCACGGCACCGGCGACCAGGCCGTGGATGTCAGCATCGACCTGCCGAACAAGAACTCCGACAGCGAGGTCACCGTCCGCTGGTCCAAGCCCCTGATCGGCGCGGTAGCCGACGTGGAACGGCTGTTCGCCGCGGCGAAGACAGAAAGCGCCAAGCAGCGCTATCTCCCCTACATGCGCATGGTGGACTGCGTTGAATGTGGCGCCACCGGTTTTGGCGTCCACAGCCGGACCGAGCGGGTCGGCGGTCTTACCTATGCGGAAGTCGTCGGGCGCCCGGTCAGCGAAGCCGCAGGGTGGCTCGCCAGGATCGAAACCGATCTGACGTCGATCCAGCGCGAGGTCGCGCAGGCGCTCGTGCCGGAGCTGGCCGGCCGGGTTGGGCTGCTCGGTCAGCTTGGCCTCGGCCACATCCAGCTCTCCCGGCCGGCCCCGACGATGTCCGGCGGGGAGCTGCAGCGTGCCCGGATGGTTGGGCAACTCGCCAGCGGGCTCACCGGGATCGTGTACGTCCTAGACGAGCCGACCAGCGGGCTGCACCCGGCGGACAAGGTGCACCTAGTGGACATCATCTGCGGCCTTCGCGACGCAGGGAACACCGTCCTGCTCGTCGAACACGATACCGAACTCATCGCCAAGGCGGACTGGGTCGTCGAGATCGGCCCGGGCGCTGGCGAGCGCGGCGGAACGTTAGTGGCGTCCTGCCCGCCGGCGGAGCTGGCCGACTTCCCGCAGTCGCGGACGGCCCCCTACTTGTCCGGTGTGAAGCCACGCGTGTCGCGGCCTCGCCGCGCGCCGGCACTCGGCTGGCTCACCCTCCTCGACGCCCGCAGCCACAACGTGCACCTGCCCGAGCTCCGGCTCCCGCTCGGTGTGCTCACCTGCCTGACCGGGATCAGTGGCAGCGGGAAGAGCAGCCTGCTTCGCGACTGCCTCGGCGACGGTGTCGCCACTGTGATCGAAGGCAGACGGTCCGGCTCGCTCGGGAGTCTGCGCGGCGGGGAAGCCGTTGGGTGGGTCAGTCTGGTCGACCAGGAACCGATTGGCCGCACGCCACGGTCTAATCCTGCGACATACTCCAAGGCGTTCGACTCCATTAGAGCGCTTTTTGCGGACACGGACGCGGCCCGCGCCAAGGGCCTCAGCGCCGCGGACTTCTCCTTCANCTCCGGCGGGGGCCGCTGCGAGGCCTGCGCCGGCTACGGCCTCCGCTCCGTGGACATGCATTTCCTGCCGGATGTCACTGTGGTGTGCGAGGCGTGCGCCGGCCGGCGGTTCGGTCCGGCCGTCCTCTCGGTCCGGTACTGCGGCCTCTCCGTCGACGAGGTCCTAGCTCTCACNGTCGACGAGGCCGCCGAGGTTCTGACGAAGCCTGCGGCACTGACTGCGGTGCTGCGGACCCTGCGCCAGGTCGGGCTCGGCTACCTCCAACTGGGGCAGAGCTCCACGGAGCTATCCGGCGGCGAGGCCCAGCGCCTGAAGCTCGCGGCCACGCTCACCCGCGGCTCTCGGGGCAGGCGGCCGGGTCTCGTGCTGCTAGACGAGCCGGTGACCGGGCTGCACCCGGACGATGTCCAGCGGCTGGTGAATACCTTCGACGCGATTCTCGATACTGGAAGCACGGTGGTCCTCGCCGAACACGACCTGCACGTGGCTGCGGCCGCCGACTGGGTGGTCGATCTCGGACCGGGCAGCGGGGATGCCGGCGGACGGATCTGTGCGGAGGGCCCGCCCGAGGAGATCGCCGCCGCGGGCGGGCCGACGGCCGCGTATCTGGCCCGGCTTGTCGTCACGGATCCGGCCGCCGTGTGAGGGCCGGGCCGCTGCGCCGAAGCGGCCCCTGGCGGAGGGAACGGCGCGGGGGAGCCGCGCTCTGACCTATTCCGCCAGTACGTTAAAAGCAGGCCTGGCCAGGTGTCCGCCGCCAAAGGTCGACAAAGNCGTTACCAGCGTGGTTGGCGGCGCGTAGTGCCCGGACGTGCCCCGCGCGGATTGACCGCGTTGTCCGCGCCCACATCGCGACCACAATGATCATGCTAAATGCGGCCCGGCCCCCGCAGAGGGAGTCGGGCCGCCGGCTCTCTGTATGCCGTCGATCAGAGGCAGGCCGGCGAAGTCAGGTTTCGGTGGGCGACGGGCCGCGGGTGGCTTCCCAGGGGCTACTGCACGCCGGCGTCGACATCACCGTCATCGCGCTCTGGCTCGGCCACGAGAACGTCGCGACGACCCAGATCTACATCCACGCCGATCTCGCGCTCAAGGAGAAAGCCCTCGCCCGCACCGCGCCAGCCGGAACAACCCCCGGCCGATACCAGCCACCAGACCCCATCATCAGCTTCCTCGAAAACCTCTGCATTATCCCGACCTCACGGCCGTGGCCACCGCCCCCACCAGCGGCGACCACGGCACGTCGGCATAACGAAGACGTCACCATAAGACGCGCTGCATACCCAGGACGACACCGCCGCCTGGCTCGTCGAGCGCGGCGCCCACTACCTGATGGTCGTCAAGGCGAACCGGCCGACCCTGCACGCCCAGCTCACGGCCCTGCCCTGGACGAAGGTCCGCACCGCGTCGACAACGACCAGCCGCGGCCACGGCCGCGCCGAACGCCGGACCGTGAAGGCGACCGAGATCCGCGCCGGGATCGACTTCCCGCACGCCGTCCAGGCCGTCCGGATCACCCGCCGCCGCCGGTCGCTGACCAGCGGCGCGGTCACCAGCGAGACCATCCACGCGGTGACGAGCCTGCCCTCCCACCAGGCCAGCCCGGCCCAACTCGCCGAACTCGCCCAAGGGCACTGGGCGATCGAGAACCAGCTCCACTGGGTCCGCGACGTCACCTACGACGAGGACCACCACCGCGCCCGCACCGGAAACGCACCCCAGGTCATGGCCAGCCTCCGCAACCTCGCGATCACCATCCTGCGCCTGACCGGCACCACCAACATCGCCCAAGCGCTACGCCACCACGCCCGCCGACCACAACGACCACTCGAAACAATCAAGAAGATCAGTTGCTAACCAGCAACTTTGCCGCGGCCCTGGGCACCAGGCAGGCTCCTATCAGGCCACACAGCCGTCCGGCCGTGACCCGGCGGGGGGCCGCACATCACAGGACAGGCCACGCGTAAAAAATCGTGGCCTTACGGATGTGGACGATCACGTAATTCCTCAGTCGNGAGGGGCTGACGGTCACGTAATTCCCNAGCCGGATCACGTAATTCCCCGGGGGGACGGGGTGCGTGTCGGGCTTGGGGTGGTCCTCCCGTTGGAGCACAGTTGCTCCTCGTCTGCGCAGGTCAGGCGGGGGGTGCGATGGCGAGGAGAACCTTCGAAGTGATCGACATTGTGGAGATCCTGGTTCACTGGCACGCTGGCCGGTCGCGCAACGAGATCGCGGCGAGTCTGGGCGTGGACCGCAAGACGATCCGCAAGTACCTGGCCCCGGCGGAGGCCGCCGGTCTGACCCCGGGCGGACCTGGGCTGTCGGAGACGGAATGGGCCGCGCGGGTGCGCGGCTGGTTCCCGGAGCTGGCCGACACTCGGTTGCGGCAGGTCACGTGGCCGGCGATCGGCGCCCATCACGAGTTCATCACCGGCCAGCTGAGGGCGGGGGTGCGGATGTCGACGATCCACCAGCGGCTCGTCGACGAGCATGGCCTGGCGGTGTCGGTGGCCTCGCTGCGCCGCTACATTCGCGCGAACGTCGCCGAGGAGGCCCGCCGGGCGGGGGTGACCGTCCGCGCGCTGACCCCGACCGAGGCGGGTGAGCAGGCCCAGGTCGACTACGGCCGGCTCGGGATGTGGACCGACCCGGTGTCGGGGCGACGGCGGACGGTGTGGGCGTTCGTGATGGTGCTCGCGTTCTCCCGGCACATGTTCGTCCGACCGGTTCTGACCATGGACTCCCATGCCTGGACGGTCGCGCACGTCGAGGCGTTCGGTTTCTTCGGTGGCGCGCCGGGCCGGCTCGTGCCGGACAATCTGCGCACCGGGGTGGACCGTTCGGATCTTTACGATCCGAAGCTGAACCGGGCCTATGCCGAGCTCGCCGCGCACTACGGGGTGCTCATCGATCCGGCGCGGGCGTTCAAGCCCCGCGACAAGCCGCACGTCGAGCGGCAGATGCCCTACGTCCGCGACAGTTTCTGGCGCGGACGGGACTTCGCCTCGCTGCCCGAGATGCGCGCGGCCGCCCTGACCTGGTGCATCGAGGTCGCAGGTGCCCGGGCGTGCCGGCCACTGGACGGCGCCGCCCCGCTGGCGGTGTTCACCGCGGCGGAGCGGGAGGCGTTGCGACCGCTGCCGCCGGCACCGTTCGTGGCGGCGCGCTGGTCGACGGCGAAGGTCGGCCCGGACATCCATGCCCGCGTCGACGGTGTCCTTTACTCCCTGCCCTGGCGCTACCTCGGGCAGACCGTGCACGCCCGCCAGACCGCGGCCATGGTCCAGTTCTTCGTCGACGGGCAGCTCGTCAAGACCCATCCTCGCAAGGACAGGGGCAAGCAGACCGACCTGAACGACTACCCACCCGAGAAGATCGCTTTCCACCTGCGGACTCCGACCTGGTGCCGCACCCAGGCCGAGAAGATCGGCCCGGCCTGCGTCGAGCTGATCGCCGCCCTACTCGCCGACAACGCTCTCTACCGGCTGCGCGCCGCCCAAGGGGTGATCGGCCTCGCCGAGAGGCACGACCCGGGCAGGCTCGAGGCCGCCTGCGTCAAGGCCATCACGGTCGGGGATCCGTCCTACCGCACCGTCAAGGGCATCCTCGCCGCCGGCACCGAGCGCGCTCCGGCGCCCCCGAGCAGCGGGGACGGCGGAGCGGCGGCGTTCCTCCACGGCCCCCAGGCGCTGTTCGCCGACGTCATCCCCCTGGCCGTCCCGCCCACCGCCACCGGCACGGACCCGGCCACCACGACCGGCCCCGACCCGGCCGAGGAGGCGTCGTGACCAGCCCGAACCCGCCGGCCCTGGCCACCAGCGTCGCGAACACCGTGATCCCCCCAGCCGCCACCGAGCAGGCAGGACACCCGACCATGACCACCACCCTTCCGCCCGCCGTCGTCGACCGCGCCGCCCTTCAGACCACGCTGCGCGCGCTGAAACTGTCCGGGATGCTCGACACCCTCGATGCCCGTCTCGCCCAAGCCGCCGCCGGCCAGCTCGGCCACCTGGAGTTCCTCCAGGTCCTCTGCNCCGACGAGATCNCCCGCCGCGACGCCACCGCCCTGGCCCGCCGGCTACGCCGCGCCCGCTTCCCCGAACAAGCCACCCTCGAAGGGTTCGACTNCACCGCCAACCCGAAGCTGCCCGCCGCCGCCATCCGTGACCTCGCCGCCCTGCGCTGGCTCGGTAACGGCGAGTCCGTCATCCTGTTCGGCCCCGTCGGCGTCGGCAAGACCCACATCGCCCAGGCGCTGGGCCACCAAGCCGTCCGGACCGGCGCCGACGTCCGCTTCACCACCCTGTCCCGCGCTCTGGCCGACCTCGCCGGCGGGCACGCCGACGGCACCTGGACCCGCCGCCTGGCCGAACTCGCCCGACCCGCCGTTCTCGTGCTCGACGACTTCGCGATGCGCGAGCTCACCGCCACCCAAGCCGACGACCTCTACGAACTCGTCCGGGAACGCGCCGGTAAGTCGATGATCCTGACGTCGAACCGGTCACCCGTCGACTGGTACCCGCTGTTCCCGAACCCCGTCGTCGCCGAGTCCCTGCTCGACCGGCTCGTCAACGCCAGCCACCAGATCTTCATGAACGGCCACAGCTACCGACCCAACAAACGCCCACGAACAGCCGCGATCCCCCCGGCCACCGAGACCACCCGCTAACATCAACACCACGGGCCACCTGGGGAATTACCTGCTCGCAACCCCTGGGGAATAACGAGATCGCCCACACGGAGGATGTCGCGTTCCTCGCGGAGCTGCCGGTTCTCCTTCCGGAGACGGTTCAACTCCTCGCATGCGGCTGTGGTCAGCTCATCCACTGCGGCATCTTCCTCCCGGGAGACGTCCTGGGCCCCGCTGCGGATCAATTGTCCCGGCGGGCCATATTCCTTCGACAGGATCTCGGGCATCCGACCGGCACGGACAAGATTTACCAAATGCCGGCGGAAATCTGCAATGCACGGCGGTTTTGATCTCGGCACCTGCACTCCTCCCTGGGGCCATTATCTTTAAGAGCCCAGGTGTGAACAGAATCGGGTCAACTTCAAGTTGAGTGAGAGCAGCCCGACACTAATCTGTGATCTCGATGCGACATCTGGGCCGGTCCTTGCATCTCGCGACCAGCCAACTGGCGTCCTGACCGGCCGCAGTGATCGCCGCGTACTTGCTGCCTTCCAGAGCGCAGAACAGCCGTCGTGGGGTGAACTCTCACGTCGAATTGTTGGCGGTTCCGGTCAGGCGCAGGATGGTGATCGTGAGATTGCGCGGGCTGGCCGTGATCTGGAGTACGTTGCCGGTGCGGGCTTGGTGGCGGTCCTCGTCGTAGGTGACATCGCGCACCCGGTGCAGCCGGTTCTCCATGGACCAGCGGCCGCGGGTGAGGCTGGTGAGAAGGTCGTGGCTGGCCTGGTGGGTCGGCAGACTGGTGATTGGTAAGAGTTCGGTGATGGCGTGGGTGGGCGGGCCGAAGGCCCGGCCGGTGTTGCCGGTCGGGTGGTTTTCGGCTTGTGGGTGGGGTTAGGGCTCGGGCCCGTCGGGTGGGCCGTCCTGGGGTGGGTCGGTGCTGGGAGGGCTGCCGGTCTGGGTGGTGGTCTGCCAGGTGAGGAAGGGTTCGAGGGCGGGGCCGGCGGGTGCTTTCCCGCCGGCTGTGGCGCAGGCGTTCAGGTAGCCGGTCAGGAACGCGAGGGGTTCACGGCCGTTACGCTCCGCGGTGGCGACGATGGTCCAGACCCGGGCGGCGAGGTGCGCGGCCCACTCAGCGTGTGCGCCGTAGTAGTTC
>NZ_JPGU01000003.1:135229-279149 GCF_000732115.1 Frankia sp. CeD | reverse complement strand
GTTCCTGGGAGAGTTCCACGCCCGGCTGGTCCATACCGCGTGGCGTCTCGGTCCGCACCCGGAGTTTCAGGATCTACGGCTGCGCCAATGGGCGCACCAACTCGGCTTCAACGGCCATTGGCTCACCAAATCACGCGGCTACTCCACCACCTTCGCGGCACGCCGGACGGCCCGGCGTACCTGGCGGCGCACCCACGTGAACGGCGAGGAACGCCCGGCCCTCGACGCCTTCGNCCGACCCGACGACACCGACGAAACCGTGATCATCCCCACCTGGCGGTACCNCTCCTCCGGCTACACCAACAACGGCGACCGATGGCTCGCATCCATGGCCGCAGACCAAGCCCGGTCACGGAGAGAGGTTGCCCGTGATCATCGTTCGGCGGCGTGAGAGGAGGGGATCGGGAGTGCGTGATGGTGAGATTTCCGTGGCATGGTACACGGTCCGTCAGGTGGCGGNCATGCTCGGGTTCGGGCTGAGCAAGACAAAAATGCNGGTCAAGACGGGTGAGCTGCGTTCTCTGAAGGATGGAGGGCATCGGCGCATCCTCCCCGAGTGGGTGGATGAATACGTGGCGCGTCGGGTGGAGGAGGCCGCTGTATGAACGAGTCGAAACAAAAGCGGACTCGCGCGAACGGTGAGGGATCGATTTACCCGTACCGGAATGGCTTCGCCGCGTACGTGTGGGTGACCACACCTGATGGGAAGTCACGGCGGAAGTACGTGTACGGGCAGACCAGGGAGATCGTTCACGAAAAGTGGATCAAACTACACTCGACGGCTCGACAGGGACCCATGCCGACACGATCGGTGACGGTGGCGGTATTCGTTGCTCGGTGGCTGAGTGAGGTGGTGGAGCCGAACCTTGCTCCGCTGACGTACTCGACATACGAGACGCTGGCGAGGCTGTACATCGTTCCGGGTCTGGGTGCCAAGCGGCTCGACCGGCTGACGGTCCGGGACGTACAGAAGTGGGTCAACGGGCTTCAGCGGGCCTGCCAGTGCTGCGCACAGGGCAAGGATGCTCGGCGGCCGGAGAGGCGGCGTCGGTGCTGTGCGCTCGGCCGGTGCTGTGGGCAGACCATCTCCGCCCGGACACTGAAGGACGTTCGGGGCGTGCTGCGGTCCGCGTTGACGCACGCTGGTCGCGAGGAGTTGGTGTCCAAGAACGTTGCCGGCCTGGTCAAGGTTCCGAAGGTCAGGGCGCGACGTCGGAAGGCGTGGACCACGGATGAGGCGCGGATCTTTCTGGAGTCGGCCCGTGGTGATCGGTACTACGCCGCGTACGTCCTGATCGTCGTTCTCGGCTTCCGTAAGGGGGAGGCGCTGGGGCTGCCGGACGTGACCGATGACGGGCCGGAGGAGTTGGCGGTGGAGTGGCAGCTTCAACGGGTCCGGGGGCAGCTTCTGCATCGAGAGACGAAGACGGCGGGATCGGACGCCACGCTGCCCCTGCCGCAGATCTGCCGTACGGCGATCGCTGAGAGGCGGAGGCTGCGGGCGGAGGATCGGAAGGCTGCGGGGGCTGCCTGGCAAGAGTCAGGACTGTTCACCACGGGACGCTTCGGCACCGCGGTGGAGCCTCGGACGTTCGACCGGGCGTTCGCTCTGCGGGTACAGAAGGCGGGGGTGCCTCGGATCACAGTGCACGACGCCCGGCGGACCTGTGCGTCGCTGCTGGTGGATCTCGACGTGCACCCACGGGTGATCATGCGCATCCTGCGGCACGCGAACATCGACGTGACGATGGAGATCTACGCGCAAGCGTCGTCCACGGCCACGCGGGAGGCGTTGAACCGGCTAGGCGAAAGTCTTGATCGGTAGGGCCGTTGCTGTACTTCGCTGCTGTACACGCGTCAGGGGTATGATCCAAACTTGCGGATCATGACCCTGACCTGGGTCGGGGTGGCGGGATTCGAACCCACGACCTCTTCGTCCCGAACGAAGCGCGCTACCAAGCTGCGCCACACCCCGCGACCGAGATGAAGCATACCCGACGGCTCAGTGGTCCGACGGGGTGGGGTCGCCGGCCGGCACCAGGGTGAGCAGGGTCGCCTCCGGCCGGCAGCCGAGGCGCAGCGGCGCGAACGGGGACGTGCCCAGCCCGGACGACACGTGCAGCCAGGACGACCGCCCGTCGACCTCGTGACGGGACAGCCCGCGAACCCGNGCCCGGTCCAGCCCGCAGTTGGTCACGAGCGCCCCGACCCGGGGCAGCCGGATCTGACCCCCGTGCGTGTGCCCCGAAAGGGTGAGCCCCACCCCGTCCGCTGTGAACGCGTCGAGGACCCGCGGTTCCGGGGTGTGCGACAGTCCCAACGCGAGCTCAACGCCGGGCTCCGGGGGGCCGGTCACGACCGCGAGCTGGTCGCGGCGCAGCCGGGCGTCGTCCACGCCACGCAGGTCGATCCGGCGACCGCCGACCTCGATGACCGCCCGCACGTTGGTCAGCTCGGTCCACCCGCTGGCGGCGGCGAGACCACCGGCGAAAGCCGCCCAGTCCAGCGGAGCGCCCCTGGGATGGGCCTCGTCGCCCCGCCGGAGGTAGCGGTGCGGGCTCTTCAGGGTCGGGACGAAGTAGTCGTTGTTCCCCGGTACGAAGACCCCGGGAAACGAGTAGAGCGGCTCCAGCGCGGCGAGCAGGGGATCCCGGGCATCGGCCGCAGACAGCACGTCACCGGTCAGGGCGACCAGGTCGGGGACGAGCCGGGCCAGGTCCCCCAACCAGGCGAGCTTGCCGTACTGACGGGGGGTGACGTGCAGGTCGGAGATGTGCAGCACGCGCAGGGGGCGCGCGCCGGCCAACAGCACCGGGATCCGCACCCNCCGCNGGGTGTACGCCGTGCGCTCGTACANCCCGCCGTAGGCCGACACGAGCGCCCCCACCGCCGCGACACCCACGAGAGTCCTCGCCGCTGTGTGACGTGCGTTCATCGTCCCAGTCTCACCCACCGCGGGCGGGGACCTGCCGCCACCCGGCCCGGTTCCGCGCGCCGCGCCGCGCACCACCGGGCGCCGCGCACCACCGGGCGCCCCGCCGACGGAACCGGCGTGACCACCCTGCCCGCAGACCATAGGCTCCGGTGGTTATGAGCACCCTCAAGGAACGTCTGCGCGCCGATTTGACCGTCGCGATGAAGTCCCGTGACGAGCTGCGGACGTCCACTCTGCGGCTGGCCCTGGCCGCGGTGAAGGATGCGGAGGTGGCCGGCAGCTCCGCGCGGGTCCTCGACGACCCGGAGGTCTCGAAGGTCCTGACCCGCGAGGTGAAGAAGCGCCGGGAGGCGGCCGACGCCTACGCCGCGGCCGGTCGCGGCGACCAGGCGGACCGAGAGCGGGCCGAGGGCGAGGTGCTCGAGGAGTACCTGCCGAAGCAGCTCGGCGACGACGAACTGGCCACGATCATCGACCAGGTACTCGCGGGTCTGGATGTCAGCGGTCCACGAGCGATCGGTCCCGCCATGAAGTCCGTGCAGGCCGCGGTCGGCGGCCGGGCCGACGGCGGCCGGGTCGCCGCACTCGTGAAGGCCCGGTTGGCGGGCGGCTGAACGAGCCGCGTGGCCCGCTCAGCGCCGCCGGCGCCCGCCCTGGCCCCGGCCATCCGTCCCGTCCAACGGCCCCGAGCCGCCTGAAGCGTTCAGCTGCCGACGCAGATCCGTGCCCGGCTGGCCGCCCCCGGCCGGTTGGCCGTCATTCGGCTGGGCGAGCGCTCCGAAGCCGGGTAGCGTCGATCCACCCGGCAGGACGGCCGTGCCGGTCAGCCCCCCGGAGATCTGCAGGGTGACCTCGGTGTTGAGCGAGACCTCGCTGCCCGGGGCGGGCGACATCGCCACGACGGTGCCGGGGGGCGCCGGATGCGGGACCGGCTGCGACCTGACATGGAAGCCCAGCTGGACGAGCGTCTGCTCGGCGACCTGCTGCGGCTGCCCGACCACGTCCGGCAGTGCCTTCGTCGGCACCTCGGGTTGGGTGTCGTCCGGGGTCGGCAGCGGTTCGACCGGTAGTCCGAGACCGGCGATCGTCCGGATCATCGTGCGGGACCACACCTGGGCGGGATATCCGCCACCGAAGACGTTGCGACCCTTCACATTAATCAGGGGATGCGACGTCGGTCCGCGCGGGTCCGCGAGGGTCACCGCCGCGGCGAGCTGGGGGATGTAACCCGCGAAGGAGGCGGTGCTGAACCCCTCCGCGGTGCCGGTCTTGCCGGCGGCCGGCCGGCCGATCTGCCCGTTCCCGCTGGCCGTCCCGTGGTTGATAACCCCCTGCAGCACGGCGCTGACCTTGTCCGCAATCTTCGGGTCGAGCGCCTGCTGGCAGGGAGCGCCGGTGTCGAAGGGAAGCGGCCGGTCCGTCCCGCCCACCCGCTGGGTGATCGCGAGCACGGCCCGCGCGTCGCACTTCCTGCCCCGCGCGGCCAACGTCGCGTAGGCGGTCGCCAGATCGAGGGTGCTGATCTCGTTGGATCCGAGGATGGAGGAGCCGTCGACCCGGGTGATCCCGTCCACCCCCCTGCATTCGGGATCGTTGTTGTTGTGCTGCCGGATCCGGCACGAGGTGACGCCCATACGGCGGGCCACCTCGGCCGTCTTCAGCACGCCCAGCTTCTCGGCGAGCTGGATGTAGTAGGTGTTGACCGATGACCAGGTTGCGGTCGTCAACGAGTAGAAACCGTCCTCGCTGGGATCGGCGTTTCCGTAGCAGTTCTTGCCCTGGGGATCCGGGTTCGGGAAGACGTTCGAGTGGTAGCAGAGGGGGGCGTGCAGCGTCGTGGAAAGCGGTAGTCCCGATTCGAGCGCGGAGATCAGAGTGAACACCTTGTAGGTCGATCCCGGGGAGAACGAGTCCTCGTCGACGGGATAAATCTCCTTGGTGTGGACGAAGTCCGTGGACAGGGCGGCGGGCTGTCCGTCCGCCGTCGGTCCGTAGACCCGGTTGATCGCCAGGGCGAGCACCTGGCCGGTGTTCGGCTGCACCATCGCGACGCTCGCCGCCACCCGGTTCCCGATCGGGATGACCTCGGTCGCGGCCGACTGCGCCGCCTGTTGCGCCACCGGGTCCAGCGTCGTTCTGATCGTGAGGCCGCCCTCGAACAGTAGTCTGCGCGCGTCCTCCTCCGTCGGGGCGAAGGATCTGTCGTTCAGCAGCCGCTGGCGCACGAGGGCGCAGAAGAACGGCGCGGTCGAGTCGGCGCAGGGATCGGCCGAGTGGGGCTGCCGGTTGAGCACCACCTCGCCATCGTGCGCCTGATGAAAGGCCGCCGCGTCGATGTGATGAAGTTCGAACATGCGGTCGAGGACTACGTTGCGCCGTTCCCGTGCCGCCTGCGGATGTATCGCCGGGTTGAAGGCGTTCGGGTTTTTCACCAGGCCGGCCAGCAGCGCGGCCTGCGGCAGGGTGAGCTTGTCGACGTCGACGTTGAAGTAGTGCCGCGCGGCTACCTGGACCCCGTACGCACCATCGCCGAAGTAGGCGATGTTGAGATAACGCTCGAGAATCTCGTCCTTGCTCAGATGGGCTTCGAGGTACAGCGCATAACGCGCCTCCCGAAGCTTGCGCTGGACGGTCTGCTCGGTCGCGGCCTTCTTCGCCTCAGCCGTCGTCGCGGACATCAGAAGAACGTTCTTGACGTACTGCTGGGTCAGGGTCGAGCCGCCCTGGGTGACCTCGCCGTTCTCCCGGTTGGTGAGATACGCCCGGACGAGACCCTTGTAATCCAGCCCGTCGTGCTCGTAGAACCGGGAATCCTCGATGTCGATGATCGCCTGACGCATCACCGGCGGAACCCGGCCCAAGGACACGACCTCACGGTCCTGCTCCCCGCGCAGCACGGCGAGGACGTTCCCCCGCGCGTCGAGGACGCGCGACGCCTGGGCCAGCGGGGGGACCGTCAGGTTGGCCGGCAGGTCGAGGAAGTCGTCCGCGCCGCCCTTGACGGTCAGTCCGGCCGCTCCCACCACCGGCAGGGCCAGCATGCCGACGAGCACCCCCGCCACCACGCTGATCACGCCGGCGCCGAGCAGCCGCGTGGCCACGAACCCCAGCCGGCGGGCCGATGATGCGATGGGACGAGGCTCAGGCCGGTCGACGTCGCCGAAGCGGAGTTCGTCAGGCCCGTACGGGCGCCCCGGTACACGGTCGCGGGCGGAATCCTCGAACCGCCCACGACCGGGCGTGGGGTGCCCAGGGGGCGCGGTCATCCAGGGACCTCCGTCCAGCCAGGCTGGGACACCCGTCGGAGCATACGGGCCAACATTTGATCAACAAGCGCCACCCCCGCCGCCCCGATTTCCACGAACGCCACAAGGCGGCGGCCCATCGCAGCCGATAATGCCGTGAGCTGGGACGCCGCAGTTCCAGCCCCGGCCGGCGACCCTGCCGGTCCCGGGCGCGCCCCGGACGACCGTGACAACCTCCACACCCGCTGCCCCGCCGCCCACGCNCCATACCTCCACTTTCGGGCGTCATCTCAATTNCGGCCCCACATTAGGGCAATCTCGTCAAAACGGAAACGAAGCGATGAAAAACCTACATTATCTCTGAGTCGATACCTCATTGTCACGCAACAGACATACGGAGGTCACAGACCGCACTACCATGGCGATCCGGATCAATGGCCCGGACTAGTCATTTGGACAACCACCCGTNTGGGGTCTGTGCCGTGGCCACGCCACTCCGTACGGTTTCGGGTCAACGCCACGTCACCACCCGCACGGGCCCCCTGACCCGGACTCGAGAAGAAAGGCAGGTGGCATGACCAGAAGCCTGACCTCCACCGTCAGCACGCCACGCCGTGCCAACACGACCCATCTCGTGGGTTCCGCCGTCGACGGCGACTGGACGGCTCACGCCGCCTGTCGCGACCTCGACCCGGATGAGCTGTTCGTCCAGGGCGCCGCCCAGAACCGGGTGAAGACCCGGTGCTTCGGCTGCGCCGTCCGCACCGAGTGCCTCGCGGACGCTCTCGACAACCACGTCGAGTTCGGCGTCTNGGGGGGCATGACCGAACGGGAACGTCGCGCGCTGCTACGTCGCCGCCCAGACGTCACGTCCTGGCGGAAGCTGCTCACGGACGCCCAGGCCGACCNCAGATCGGCCTCCGCCGGCTGATTCAGCGGTGGTCCGACCAGTCCCCAAGGCCGATCGGATCCTTCGCCGGCTATCCCCCGCCCGAGGACAACGTCGTCCCGGTCCGGGATCACGCACATCCGCTGTCGACCGCGTTCTCTCACCCGGATGAACCGGGCTCGCCGATCAAGCTGATCAAGCGGTCCGATCCAGCCGTTCGTCACGCGCGAGCGCATCGCCGATCTCCCGCAGTCCGACGAGATCGTGCACGTCTTCCGACAACGCCTCCACCTCCACTATCGGGGTGTCGGGGTGGGCGCTGGTGAACCGCTCCCGCAGCCGCGCCTCCCGGCTCGCCAACCGGACCCGATCGGCGTGGATGCGCAGCACCGCGGCGGCAAGCGGATGCTCCCCGTGCTCCTCGAGGTTCTCGGCGGCGGCAAGGCTGCGCTCGATGTTGAGCGCCTCGGCATCGCTGTGGTGCATCCGGTTCACGACCAGTCCGGCGAGGGGCATCCCCTCCGCATCGAGCCGATCGACGAAGTAGGACGCCTCCCGTAGCGCCGCGGCCTCGGGTGCGGCGACCACGATGAACGAGGTGCCGGGATCGCCGAGCAGGCGGTAGGTCTCCTCCGCCCGCGCCCGGAAGCCACCGAACATCGTCTCCAGCGCCGCCACGAACTGGCTGACGTCGGTCAGCAGCTGGGCGCCGAGCACCTTGGTGAGGACTCGGGTGAACACGCCGAGGCCGGCGCCGAGCACCTTCACGTACGCCCGCCCGCCGGCCTTCGCCGGCGCGAGCAACAGTCGTAGCAGCCTTCCATCGAGGAAGGCCCCGAGCCTCGTCGGAGCATCGAGGAAGTCCAGCGCCGACCGGGTCGGGGGCGTATCGACCACGATCAGATCCCACGTGCCGGTGGCGTCGAGCTGGCCGAGCTTCTCCATCGCCATGTACTCCTGGGTGCCGGCGAAGGAGGACGACAGCGACTGGTAGAAGGGGTTGGCAAGGAGGGCCTCGGCCCGCTCGGAGGTGCTGTGCGCCAGGACGATCTCGTCGAACGTCCGCNTCATGTCCAGCATCATCGCGTCGAGACGACCACCGGCGGCACCGTCGACCCCGGCCACCTCGCGTGGGGTGTTGTCGAGCGCGGTCAGGCCCAGGGCCTGGGCGAGTCGCCGCGCCGGGTCGATCGTCAGGACGACGACGTTGCGCCCGCGCTCGGCCGCCCGCAGCGCGAGCGCCGCGGCCATGGTCGTCTTGCCGNCCCCNCCCGAGCCACAGCAGACCACGATCCGTTCCGTGTCGAGCATCGCGTCGACGTCGAGCAGTGGCACGCCGGCCGGATGCGGACGCGTCCGGCGCGCTCCCGGCCCGCCGCGACGCGCCGCCGACTGCCGGACGCTCCCCGCTGCCGGCCTTCGCCGCCCGGCGGACGGTGCCCCGGGTTCCCGCCGTGGTGCACCGGGTGACGGGCGCGCGGGGCTCATGCCACCATCTGCTGCGCCCGCAGCATCTCCGCGAACCGGTAGACGGTGCCGAGGTCGACGCCATCCGCGACCAGCGGCACCTCATACACGGGACGACCCAGCCCGGCAATCTCCGCACGCTCAGCCGCCTCCAGCGCGACGCGATCGGCGTGCTGGGCCGCCTCCCAGGCCAGCGCCTCGACCAGCTCAGGGGTGGGCTCCATCCCAGCCTCCTTGATCCCGGCGGCAATCTCCTCCCGGTCCAGCTCCCCGCGCCGGGCCAGACGGGACTCCTTCGCGCGCAGCAGGGGTGGGCGGGTCATGTTGACCACCACACCGCCGAGCGGCAGGCCGGCGCGGGTCAGCTCGGCCACGCCGTCCACCGTCTCCTGCACCGGCATCTCCTCGAGGAGGGTGACCAGATGCACGGCGGCCCGATCGGGCGCCAGCACGGCCATCACGCTGTCGGCCTGGGCCCGGATCGGCCCGACCTTGGCCAGCCCCGCCACCTCCGCGGTGACATTGAGAAACCGGGTGATCCGGCCGGTGGGCGGCGCGTCGAGCACCACCGCGTCGTAGGCCAGCCCTCCCGGGCGGGTGGCGTCGGGCCGGTTGACCGCCTCCTTGACCTTGCCGGTGAGCAGCACGTCGCGAACCCCGGGAGCGATGGTCGTGGCGAAGTCCACCGCGCCGATCCTGTCCAGGGCCCTCCCGGCCCGCCGCAGGTTGTAGAACATCTCCAGATACTCCAGCAGGGCCTCATCCGCGTCGATCGCCAACGCGAACACCTCCCCGCCGCCGGGGGCGCTGGCCACCTTGCGCTCCCGGTAGGGCAACGGAGGGGTGTCGAACAGCTGCGCGATCTGCTGCCGACCCTCGACCTCGGTGAGCAGGACTCGACGACCACCGCTCGCAAGCGCCACGGCCAGCGCGCCGGCCACGGTCGTCTTGCCGGTCCCGCCCTTGCCGGTGACGATGTGCAACCGCCGGTCCCACGGACCGGCCACCTCGCCGCTCGCTTCCTTGATCACGGTGTTCTCGCTGTCGATCACAGCGTTCTCGCTGTCGGTCACGGTGTTCTCGCCGTTCACAAGCTTGACCGTACCCGCGTGCACGGTCCCCACCACGGTGGTGAGCCGGGAGAAAACCCGCGGCGCACCGCGGGGCGAGCCAAGGTAGGGGATGTGGGGAGAGGTGACCGGAACGATGCGGCGGCGAAGGCTCGGGCCCGGTGACACGGGTGTCCGGAACCGTCGGCGCGATGCTCTAAGGTCCGGTGTCATGCAGACGAAGTGGGAGTACGTGACGGCGCCGGTACTGATCCACGCCACCAAGCNGATTCTCGACAACTGGGGTGAGGACGGCTGGGAGCTGGTCCAGATCGTTCCCGGTCCCAACCCCGAGAGCCTCGTCGCCTACTTCAAGCGTCCCAGGAGTCAGTCCTGACATGGCCGCACCGAGCGAACGCCTGGCGGCGCTGGGCCTGACGCTGCCGCCGGTCCCGACCCCGGCCGGCGCCTACCTCCCCGCGGTCCGGGCGGGCAGCCTGATCTGGACGGCCGGTCAGCTTCCGCTGGTGGACGGCCGGCTGGCCCGAACCGGCCTGGTGGGCGCGGGCGCCGAGGTAACCGTCGAGCAGGCCGCGGAGCTCGCCCGGACGGCCGCGCTCAACGCGCTGGCGGCGGCGTCGTCGGTGGCCGGCGGACTCGACGGGATCACCCGGATCATCAAGGTGGTTGGATTCGTCGCGAGCGCCCCCGGCTTCACTGGCCAGCCAACGGTCGTCAACGGGGCGAGTGAGCTGCTCGCAGCGGTCTTCGGCGAGGCCGGTCAGCATGCCCGCTCGGCCGTCGGCGTCTCGGCGCTGCCGCTGGGCGCACCGGTCGAGATCGAACTGGTGCTNGGGGGGTAGGCCAGTCCCGCCGGTGCCGGCCTCGGGGTTGCGGCGGCGCGCCGCGGCCAACAGGACAAACAAACCCCGCCTCGCCACCAACGGCTCTAGCATCTGGGCAATGGTCGACCACAAGGCTGCCCTGATCGCTCGGCTGCGCTGGTCCCCGGCCGACGGAGGCCGCCGCGACGGGGTGACGGCGCGCCATCCGTCCGCGCCGNCCGCAGCGGTGCGCGACGCCTCGACGGTCGTGCTGCTGCGCGACGCGCCGGGTAACCAGGGGATCGAGGCCTACCTGCTGCGCCGGGCGGCGACCATGGCATTCGCCGGTGGGATGTACGCATTCCCAGGTGGACGAGTAGATCCGGCCGATATGGGGCCAGACGTGCCCTGGGCGGGCCCATCGGTCGCCGAGGTCATGCACGCGCTCGACGCCGATCCCGCACTCGCCCNCGCGCTCGTCTGTGCGGCCGTACGGGAGACCTTCGAGGAGTGCGGGATCCTGCTGGCCGGCGCGGTGGCGGGCGAGGACGGCAGGCTCGGCGGCGGCCCGGAGGCGCTCAGCGATCAGGTCCGGGCCGCCGAGCGCCTCGCACTGGAACGGCACGAGCTCGGCCTGAGCGCCCTGCTCCGCAAATACTCCCTCGTGCTGCGGGCCGATCTCCTCGCGCCCTGGGCCAGATGGGTGACGCCCGAGATCGAGCCGCAACGGTACGACACCAGGTTCTTCGTCGCGGCACTTCCCACCGGCCAGCATCCCGGCCAACCCTCCAGCGAGGCGGACCGGATGCAGTGGATACGCCCTGCGGACGCCCTCGAACGCCATAGGGCCGGGACCATGGACATGCTGCCACCCACCGCGTTCACCCTCGCCGAACTATCCGAATACGCCGACGTCGCGGCGGTGCTGGCCGCCGCCCACGCCCGCGACCTGTCGCCGATCATGCCGAGGATTCTGGTCAGCGGCGGCGAAGCACGCCTCCTGCTGCCGCATGACGAGGCGTACGACGACCCGGGAAACCATGACGACCTGCGGGATGCGGGCCCCGCCGACCCGGCGTGGCAATAGCCATGGCCGTGCCCCGACAGATCACTCCCCTGGCCGCCGTGCTTCTCGCTNCGAATCCGGGCCCGATGACGCTCGACGGCACCAACACCTGGATCCTGCGCGCCGCCGGCGAGGAGGGGTGTGTGGTCGTGGACCCCGGCCCGGACCACGCCGGACATCTGGCGACGGTCGCGGCGGCCGGCCGCGTCGATCTGATTCTGCTGACCCACGGCCATGTCGACCACAGTGCCGGCGCGGCCACGTTGCACGATCTCACCGGCGCCCCGGTCCGGGCGCTCGACCCCGTCTTCCGGCTGGGATCGGAGGGGCTCACGGCCGGCGATGTGATCGCCACGGCCGGCGTCGAGCTCCGGGTCCTCCCCACCCCGGGGCACACCGCCGACTCGTTGTCGTTCCTTCTACTCGGGGAAGACAAGCCGCTCGGGGAAGACAAGCACTCCGCGGATTGCCGGGACCGGGCGGAGTCGGGCCCGACCTCCGGCGACCTCCCGCCCGGTCCGGCGGTGCTGACCGGAGACACGATTCTCGGGCGTGGCAGTACCGTGGTCGCTCACCCGGACGGCCGTCTCGGTGACTACCTGGACAGCCTGCGGCTGCTGCGGGAACTCGGCGAGACCACCGTGCTGCCCGGCCACGGCCCCGAACTGCCCGCGGCTGGCCGCGCGGCCGAGCGCTATCTGGCTCACCGCCACAACCGGCTCGACCAGGTGCGGCGTGCTCTGGTGGACGCCGGGGTCGACGCCGCGGAGGCGGACGCGGCCGACGTGGTCCGCCGGGTCTACGCGGACGTCGACCGCGCCCTGTGGTTCGCGGCGGAACTGTCGGTCCGCGCCCAGCTGACCTATCTGCGGGAGCATCCCGACGGCGCCTGATCAGCCCAGTCGACCAGCCGATGGCGAGCGGCACGTCCGTGGCAGCGGTAGCCGGACGGCCGCCTCACGCCACCGAGAGGTTCCGGGAGGCCACTAAGAGATACCGGGCCGATATCACGCAGCGGTATCGCAGCAGCATCGACGCGGCTGCGGTCGGTCATCCGACAAGACGGGATTCGAGGAAGGAGACCCAGGCCACTAAACTCTGGCACGGAGGGAACCGCCCGTGCGCAGGATGACGATTTCGACCAGCCGAAAACCGGGCGACCGGTCCGGCCCCCTACCCACCGGCCACCCGGACGGGAGGCCCCAGCCATGGTGATCACAGCTCCGCACACGGGCCCGCTACGGTGCCCCCGGTGCAGCTCGGCGGCCGTTCCGGGCGGACGATTCTGCTACCACTGCGGCTTGGAGTTCACCTCGGTCGAGAGTCCCGCGGTGGATGCTTCCGAGCGCCGGGTCGTCACCGTTCTGTTCGGTGATCTGTCCGACTTCACCGCCTGGGCGGAGGATCGCGATCCGGAACGCGTCGGGGAGATGACCGATCGGGTCCTCGCCGCCCTCGCCCACGAGATCGACGAGGTCGGCGGCCGCGTCGACAACCTTACCGGTGACGGCATCATGGCCGTCTTCGGGGCTCCCACCGCCCATGAGGACGACCCTGAACGTGCCGTTCGGGCCGCCGCCGCGATGCAGGAGACCGTTCGTCGGCTGGTGCTCACCTCCACGGGGGGTGACGATGACGGCCGGCTCGGCCTGCGGGTGGGCGTCAACACCGGCGAGGTCCTCGCGGGGGTGCAGGCCGCGCTCTCCTACACCGTGATCGGCGATACCGTGAACACCGCCGCCCGATTGTCGGCCGCGGCCACGATCGGCACCGTCTACGCCGGTCGGGAGACCGCGCTCGCCACCCGGTCCGTGGCCACCTGGCGAGAGCTGCCCGACCTGGTCCTCAAGGGCAAGCGGGAGCCCGTCCCAGCCTATGAGCTGGTGAGCCTGCGCCCGTCGAACGTCGCCCGCCCCGGACTCGCCGACGACGCCATGTTCCTCGGCCGGGACNCCGAGCTCGCCTCGCTGACCGATCTGTTCGACCTGGTCGTCGCCAACCAGTCACCCGAGGTGGCACTGATCACCGGGGAGGCCGGGATCGGCAAGACCCGCTTGGCCATCGAGCTCGCCTGTCGGGCGGAGCGGACCCCCGGCACGACGGTGCTCTGGGGACGGACGGTCCGGCACGGTGACGGCCGCGGGCTGGCGCCCCTGGTCGACGTCGTTCGCAACGCGTGCGGGGTGACCGACGGTGACTCTCTCGACCGGGTGGCCAACCGCGTCCGGCGAACTGTGGCGGGGCTGGCGCATCCNCNCAGCGGNGCCCGGCTGCCACCCGGCATCGCCGACCGGCTGCTGCTGCTGCTCGGCGTTCCGCTCGACCGGCGGCCCGCCGTCGCCACCGCGGCGGCTCCGGGGGATCCGGCAGCCCGGGCCTCGCACATCGCGGAGGCCGAACAGCGGTCCGTCGACGCGACGGTGGACGCGGTCGCCCTGCTCCTCGGCGCGCTCGCGTCCTCCGGGCCCATCCTGGTCATGATCGACGATCTGGAATGGGCGACCAGCCAGCTCAGCGACGCGATGAGCCGGCTGGCCTCGGCGTTGTCCGGGCCGATTCTGCTTGTGCTGCTGGACCGGACGGGTCCACGGCTCGCCGGACTGCCCCACATCCATCGCATCGCCCTGCGACCGCTGAGCCTCGAGGCCTCCAGCCGCCTGTTGCAGGATCATCTCGGCGGGGTGCAGCTGGAGCCCCGCGGCCGGGCCGATCTGCTCTCCCGGGTGCATGGCAACCCCTTCTTCCTGGTGGAGCTGCTCAACCTGCTGATCGACCGCGGAATGCTGCACCAGTCGGCCGAGACGACCAATGGGGAGTGGCCGGGCTGGGTCCTCGAGGGCTCCCTGACGGAGGCGACTCTTCCCGCCGGGGTGCAGTCGGTGTTGGCCGCCCGCATCGACGATCTCGACCCGGTGGCCAAGGCGGTACTGCGCGCGGCGGCGGTGCTCGGCCCGCGGTTTCCCGCCGAGGCGCTGCCGGTGGTCGACGAACGGCCCGCCGAGGAGGTCACCCGCGCGCTGCGGGTACTGACCGAGCGCCAGCTCGTCCGGCCGCCCCGGGCGACGGAGACGAGGTGGCGGTTCGTCCATCCCATGGCCCGCGACGCCGCCTACGCCGGGCTACCCAAGGTCGAGCGGGCCCGTCGGCATGCCACGGCGGCGCGCTGGGGGGTGACAGCGATGGTCGGCAGCTCGCGGGCCGTCTCCACCTTCGTTGCGAACCACGCCCTGCGGGCCTATGACCTGGCCGCATCGATGAACCTTCCCATCACCGATCCAGCCTGGTCATCCCGGATGTCCGGGTTCCACGCACATGTCCGGCTGGCGCGCGAGGCGCTAGCCCGAGACGATCATCGAGCTGCCGCCGACCTGCTGGCCAACGCGCGCCGTCTGGGCCGCGGCATCATCGACACGAACGAGGACAACGTCGTGCGGGTGCTGCACGCCGAGGCCCTGGTCGCGCTGCGCCAGCTCGATGAGGCCGAACGCACGCTACGCCCCGCGCTACGCGCCGACGCACCCGTCCGGCGGGCCGCCGCCTTCTCCGTGCTCGGCGAGCTGCGCCAGAAGCAGGGACGCGCCGAGGAGGCGGCGCAGTGCCTGCTCACCGCCCTGGAATCGGCCCAACAGGCCGGTGACGACCGTGCGGAGGCCGCCGCGTTGCGCCGGCTGGGCATGCTCGAATACAACGCTGGCCGTATCGACGCGGCGGAGGAGCGCTACCGCGAGGCCCTCGCGATCGCCCGCCAGGTCGACGATCCCCGCGGGGTCGGTTGGGCGTTGCAGCACCTGGCCTGGAGCGCCACCACCCGGGGGGACTATCCCCGCGCCGAGCGGACGCTGCGCGAGGCGTCCGCGGTGTTCGACCGGCTCGAGGACACCGGCGGCCTCGGCTGGTGCCGGGGCACGGAGGCGCTGGTGCTGCTGCTGTCCGGGCAGCTCACCCGGGCCCGCAAACTCNCCCGCGAACTGATCGAGCTAGCCAGTTCCGTGGGCGAGCAGTGGGGGATGGCCGTCTGCCTCACCATCGACGCGATAGCGGCCGCCGAGCTGGGCGACATCGCCACCGCCGAGACCCACGCGGAGCGGGCCGCTGAGCTGTTCACCAGCATCGGCGACGCGTGGGGAACAATGCTGACCCTGGTCGCCCGTGGGCTGGCGGCCCGTGGCACCGGCGAATCGGCCCGCGGGGCGGAGTACCTGGAACAGGCGTGTGCCGAGGCGGCCGCCCGCGGGCACGTCGTCGTCGGCGCGCTGGCCCGGGTGCTGCTCGGGCTGACCTGGCTCGACGCCGGCGAAGTGGACAAGGCTGGGCAGGCCGCCGAGATCGCGCAGGCGGACCTCGCGCAGCTGGAGCTGCGCCCGCATGCCCAGCTCGGGGCAAAGGTACTGGTCGCGCAGATCGCCCGGGCCCGCGGGCGGCTCGATGAGGCGACCGAGCTGTTGCGGGAGGCGTTGTCGGCAAGCGAACCGGCAACCCTGATGTTCCCCCGCCGGCAGGCGTACGCCCATCTCGCCGGCATCCTGTTGGATGCCGGGCAGCCCACCCAGGCTCTCACCGTGGCCCGGCGCGCGGTCAACGTGGATGCCGAGGACGTACGCGCCCAGGTGCTCGGTTACCGCGCGCTCGGCACCGCGCTGGTGGCCAACGGCGATCTGGAAGGCGGTCGTGCCGCCTATCTGCGGGCGCTGGCGGCCGCGACCGCCACGGGGGCTGTCAGCGAGGCGCCGCAGACCCGCAGGCTGCTGGCGAGACTGCCGGTCAGCGGGGCCGCCGACGGCGCGACCATCACTCCCGCGGGCCTGGCCGGGACGGCCGGATGAACCGCTGGAGCGGTCACCTCCCGTGGCCGGGCCTTGCGCGCGTCAACCGGCGCTCGAGGCCCCGGCGGGACCTCGAGCCGGTCGCCGGTCGCCGGTCGCCGGTCTCAGCGTGCGCGGCGGGAGAGGCGTTCGCGATCGAGCAGCACGACCGCGCGGGAGTCCAGGCGCAGCCAGCCCCGGGTGGCGAAGTCGGCGAGCGCCTTGTTCACCGTCTCCCGGGACGCGCCCACCAGCTGGGCCAGTTCCTCCTGCGTGAGTCCGTGCTCGACACGGACACCGGCGGCCTCGTTGCCGGGCTGTGCCGGCTCGCCGAAGCGTTCCGCCAAGTCGAGGAGGGCTTTCGCCACTCGCCCCGGCACATCCGTGAACACCATGTCGGCAACGTTGTCGTTGGTACGCCGCAACCGGCGGGCCAGCTCCCGCAGGAGCATCGCGCCCGCCTCCGGGCGTGATCGCAGCCAGGGACGCAACGCGGTATGTTCCAGCAACAGCAACGATGCATCCGTGACTGCCGTAGCGGTAGCCGTGCGTGGGCCGGGGTCGAACAACGACAGCTCCCCGAACAAGTCTCCGGGACCCATCACGGACAGCAGGTTCTCCCGGCCGTCGGCCGACTGACGTCCTATCTTCACCTTTCCGGACAGGACGATGAAGACCCGGTCCCCGACATCTCCTTCACGGAACAGCACGTCCCCACGGGTGACATCCTGCCGATCAAGATGGTCGGAGAGGGCCNTTCGGTCCTGCTCGGACAGCCCTACGAACAGTGGTACACGGGCAAGCAGATCCTCCACGGTCCTGAGCATGCCAGGACTANCGGCAGAGAGCACGGCCAGGGACCCCCAGATGGCCCCGACAGGCCGATCGACAGGGCTCCGNCGGGCCGATCGACACGGCCCGACCCGGACCCGACGGGCCGATCGACACGGCCTAGCCCCGCGCGGTCAGGCGGCTCGATGCTTGCCCGGCGGCGGTCGGCGCAGGCGCCGCCGGTAGCGCTCCAACGCGGCGGGGAGGCCCTGATTGACGAAGGTGCTGACCTCGTCCGGCCGGGCGTTGTCGAGGAAGCCCTCGAGGCCCTTACCGGTGTCGGCGGCATTCAACGGACGTTCCACCCGTTCCATCGCCAGCAGAAGGCCGAGAAGCAGCAGGGGAAAGGTGACCGCGGCAATGACAAACATGACCTCTCCATGGTGGCCGACCGGCGACCATCGCATGCGACCGGGGGTGGGTGTGTCGCGCATTGGCCACCTGGCCGGGGCCCGTTCGGACCACCCGGCCGCGGCGCCGGACGGGCGGATCGACCGGCAGATACGCTGCCAGACATGCCCGCAACCGTCGACGCCGCGGCCGAGACCCCGCTCGCGAAGACCCGGCGGGCTCGCCGGATAGTGCGTCTGCTGGGCGATATCCATCCCGACGCCCGCATCGCGTTGCACTTCGACAACGCTCTCGAACTGCTGGTTGCCACCGTCTTGTCGGCCCAGTGCACCGACAAGAAGGTCAACGAGGTCACTCCCGGAGTGTTCGCCCGTTATCGGACCGCAGCTGGCTATGCGGGCGCGGACCGCGCCGAACTCGAGGACATGCTGCGGCCGACCGGGTTCTTCCGTGCCAAGGCGAACTCGCTGATCGGCATCGGCGCGGCCCTGACCGAACGCTTCGACGGTGAGGTTCCACGGTCGCTGGCGGCCCTGGTGACCTTGCCGGGCGTCGGTCGCAAGACGGCGAACGTCGTGCTCGGGCATGCGTTCGACATGCCCGGAATCACCGTCGACACCCACGTCGGGCGGCTGTCCCGCCGCTTTGGGCTGACCACTCAGACCGACCCCGTCAAGGTCGAGTTGGACCTGGCGGCGCTCATCGAACAGCGGGACTGGACCATCGCCTCCGATCGCATGATCTTTCATGGGCGACGGATCTGTCACTCGCGCCGCCCGGCCTGCGGCGCCTGCGGGCTGGCCCGGCTGTGCCCGTCCTTCGGGCTCGGCCCCACCGAGCCTGCCGAGGCGGCCCGGCTGGTCCGGGGAACACGCAGCGACGTCGAAACCCTGCGATGACCGAGCTGCCAGCCAACGCCGACGGCGCCTTCGACACCGACGGGACTACCGTCCCCCCGCCCCCGGCCTGGCTGCGCGCTCTGGCGGAGAAGGCCGGGCAGGCCCTCGTGACCAGCCGGACCCATCCGGGTCATGCAGGCGCGGATGCTCGACCGGCCGCCGTACTCATCCTGTTCGGCGATGATGGCCCGGAGGGGCCGGAGGGGCCGGACATCCTCCTGCTCGAACGGGCGGCCGAGCTGCGCAGCCATGCCAGCCAGCCCGCGTTCCCCGGTGGCGCCACCGACGCGACAGACGAGTCGCGGGTGCACACAGCGCTACGCGAAGCCGAGGAGGAGGTAGGGCTCGACCCCGCGGGGGTCGAGGTGCTCGCCGTCGCATCCCCGCTCTACCTGCACGCCAGTCGTTATCTCGTGACCCCGGTGATCGGCTGGTGGCATACTCCGTGCGCGGTCGTACCCGTCGATCCCGCCGAGACGTCGTCGGTCGCCCGGGTGCCACTCGCGGAGCTGGCCGACCCGGCCAACCGGGTCATGCTGCGCCACCGCACCGGCCTCGCCGGACCCGCCTTCCGGGTCCGCGGCATGCTGGTGTGGGGCTTCACCGCGGGCATCCTCGATGTTCTTCTCCGTCTCGGCGAGTGGGAACGGCCGTGGAACGACACCGAGCTCATCGACTACCCGGTCGCGCGGGCCACGACCAGCGGGACCCCGGTCGTGCCCGCACAGACGACCAGCCCACCGGCACCGTCCCACCCACCGGCACCGTCCCACCCACCGCTACAGTCCGGTCCACTGGACAAGTCCCCGCCACTGGACAAGTCCAGCCCGCCGGCGGCACCGGCATCGCCCTGCGACGAGAGGCACAGCTGATGACCAGCACCGCGGACCGTGACCATGCGGGACCGCGACCGTCCATCCACTCCTCCCGGCAGGGGCGGTCACGACGGCCGGATGGTATCCAGCACCCGCCCGCTCGGGTGGCCTGGATGGACCGGACGGGCTGGACCAGGCGGACAACCCGGCTGGGCCGGCTCACGGTAGCCCTCGGGCTGGCACTCGGTCTGTTCCTGGGCGCCGCGGGTTGCGGAGGCTCGGGCAAGGACGGCACGTCGACGGGGCCCTCCCTCACTCCCACCGAGGGAGCGGGCGGCCTGCAGATCTTCGCCGTCACGGGCCTGCCGAACCTGCACTTCTCCGCGATGGAACTGGTGGCCAGGCCGGGGCGGATCCGCGTCGACTTCTCGGTCGCGCCGCAGTCCCCGCCGCACAACTTCGTCATTCCGCGGATTCCCGAGGCACACACGCGCATCGTCTCCGCGGGAGAGTCACAGAGCATCACCTTCTCCGTGACGGAACCGGGTAGCTACCCGGTGGTCTGCACTCTGCATCCCAACATGACAGCCACACTGAAGATCCTCTGAGTCGAACCGACGCCCGCCGTGCTCAACGTCCTGGACATCGTTCTTCTCCTGCTNGTCGTACTCTTCGCGATCTCCGGGTACCGGCAGGGCTTCCTGGTGGGCGCGCTGTCGTTCGTCGGCTTCCTCGGCGGTGGTGTGCTCGGTGCCAAGGTTGCGAAGCCCTTCGCCGAACTGATCGGCCAGGAGAGCCACGGCGCCATGGTCGGTCTCCTGGCCGTGCTCGGTCTCGCCCTGGTCGGGCAGGTCGCGGGCACCGCGATCGGGGTCGCCAGCCGGGACCGGGTGACCTNGCGCCCCGGCAGGGCCGTCGATGCCGCCGCGGGTGCGGTGCTCTCCGGCTTATCGGTGCTTCTTGTCGCCTGGCTGCTGGCGACGGCCGTCGATCGATCGCCCTTCGAGTCCCTCGCCCACTCGGTCCGGGAATCGCGGATCCTCGCCACCGTGGACGCCGGGATGCCCAACGAGGTCCGCAGTGCATTCGCCGACCTGCGCCAACTGGCTGACGACAACGGCTTCCCCGAGGTCTTCGCCGGGCTCGGCGGCGGGCGCATCGTCGCTGCCGATCCGCCCGATCCCGCTTCCACCCGGACTGCCGGGGTCCGCAACGCGGCGGCGAGCATCGTGAAGATCCGTGGCGTCGCCAGCTCCTGCGACAAACGGGTCGAGGGATCCGGGTTCGTCATCGCCCCGCAGCGCGTGATGACCAACGCGCACGTCGTAGCCGGAGTGCACCGTCCGGTGGTCGTGCTGGCCTCGCGCACCCTGCCTGCCGAGGTCGTCCTGTTCGACCCCGACCGGGACGTCGCCGTGCTCCGCGTGCCGGACCTGCAACGGCCGCCGCTGCGGTTCCGGACAAACCCACCGGCCGCGGCCGAAGANGCCGCAGTGATCGCCGGTTATCCCCAGGACGGGCCATACACCACTGTGGCGGCGCGCGTCCGCAACCATCAGACCGCCCAGGCCCCGGACATCTACTCGCACGGCCTCGTCCTGCGCGACATCTACGCGGTCCGTGGACGGGTGTTGCCGGGAAACTCCGGTGGACCCCTGTTGTCCGAAAGCGGAGACGTCCTGGGCGTCGTGTTCGCCGCGGCCGTCAACGACAGCGACACCGGTTACGCCCTGAGCGCCGCCGAAGTGGCCAGGCCTGCCGCCGCCGGGGTGATCGCCACGGCGGAGGTGAGCACTCAGGGGTGCGACTGACCTCCCGTACTCCCGCACCGGTGGCCGGGCGACGCTCAGGGACGAAGCCAGCCGAGCAGTTCGGCGTTGACGAGGTCGGGGGCCTCCTCATGCGGGAAGTGCCCGATCTCACCGAGCAGACGCCAGGTGTAGGGGCCGCTGACGTAACGCCCGGAGCCCTGGGCGGTGGACGGCAGGAAACAACGGTCCATTTCCCCGTGTATCTGCAGGGTCTCCATCCGCAGCGACCGACGGAGGACACTACCGAAACGCGCCCCATCGGGCCGGAATAACGACCGGAAGATCCACCGGTGGTACTCCAGGGAGCTGTGCGCCACCCCGGGAACGCGCATCGCCGATCGATATCGCCGCTCGGCCTCGGCATCCGGATACCCAGGTCCTCCCCAGCCGCGTAGCAGCGTTGCGACGTGGGCGGCGTCCTCGGCCACCAGGACCCGTTCGGGCCGCCACGGCAGCTGAAAACCGAGCATGTACCGGCTGGCGACACCCTGACCACGAGGATCCGCCGCGATCTGGTGCCGCAGCCGCAACGGATGGGGCATGGCCAGGATCGCGAGTCGACGCACCACCATCGGATGACGGACCGCAGTGGTCCAGCCAAGCAGCCCACCCCAGTCGTGGCCCACGACCGCGGCGTCCGGTTCCCCTAATGCTCTGACCAGACCGGCCACGTCATCGGAGAGGGTGAAGGCGTCATAGCCCCGAGGCGGCTTGTCACTCGCTCCGTAGCCGCGCAGGTCCGGCGCGACGACGCGGTAGCCCGCCGCCGCCAGCGCGGTGAGTTGGTGACGCCAGGCCCACCAGAACTGCGGGAAGCCATGCAGCAGCAGGACGAGCGGGCCGCTCCCCAACTCCGCCACGTGCAGCCGGGTACCGTTGGCAGACACGTCACGGTGCCGCCACGGCCCGTCGACCAGGACGGTGGCGGGCTCGGGAACGGTGTCCTCCATCGCCTGCCAGGATGGCAGACCAGCCCCCGGCCCCGGACCGGCGGTGCTCGTGACGAGCCGGTCGTGGGGNCCGCCGCCGGCCCTCGAACGTCCGCCGCCGGCTCCCTCGCCAGACCCTGTGCCGACCGCGCCTGCAGCTTGGGTACCGGCGAACACCGAACAGGACGTCAGTGCCCGCGCTGGCCCGGGNGGGNGGCCGCNCCCGCCGACTCGACCGCGTCTCCCGGTCCGACCGGACCCGCCGACCTGGCTGGGGCGGTCGTCGGATTACGTAGCCAGGTGATGTCGTCGCGCACGGTCTGGATGGTCCGCTCGGGCGGGGAGAGCTTGCGCAACCGCGCCATCGCGAACAGGGCCAGCAGCCCCGCGACGACGAGGTAGAGACCGGCCGTCAGCAGATAGGACCAGAAACGCTCGATGCCGGCCCAGGTGAACAGCTCTCCCAGAAAGATCGTGACGGCGATCAGAGCGCAGAACCCGAGGCCGGCCGCCACCGCCAGAAAACCGATTCCGAGCGCAGCCGACACCGCCTGCTGGGCAAGCTCGGCCTTGGCCAGGTTGATCTCCTGACGAACCAACAACGAGACATCGCGAGTGGCCAGAGCCACCAGCTCACCCAGCGTCGGCTCACGGCCGTCCCGAGCCTTCCCGGCTGCGATCGACACTTCTGGTCCTCCCTCTGGCGGCGACCCGCCCGTGCTGGACGGCGGGACAGTTCGCGCTACCGCCCTGATCCGACATGCACCCTGATCCGACATGCACCCTGATCCGACAGGGTCCGAACCGGCGGCGGACCGGGAGGCCCCACCGGAGGCCATCCGCCCCGGCCCCCTCCGGTCCATACCGTCAATACCCTCCCGGCCGACCGTCCCCCCATCATGACGCGGTCCGCCGCCCCGGTCCCGCTACGCAGTCTCCCCCGCGCGGAGCCGCCTGGGGGCCCAACGACGCGGCTCAGACCTGTGACTCCTCCTACGGGTCTCACCGTCTTCCCGCTTGGCCCGGCCCGCCTGGCCTGGACGGTCCGACCCCGCACGGCCCAGCCCGCATGGCCCAGCCCGCATGGCGCGGACGGGTAGCGNGCGAGCTGTGAGTCTCCGCCCGTCTGGAACAATCCTCGCCGCCGATCCACTCGCCCGTGTTGCCGCTCTGCCCGGGGTGCGTGAAGCCGCGGACAGCGCCCGATCCGCGGTGGACACGCTTCTGCGCCACCGCGTTCTGCGCCGCCAGAGCGCCGAGGTGACCGCGGAGGCATCGTTGCGGGCCGCCCGCGCCTGCGCCGCCCTCGAGGGATACGAGATCAGCCTGGACGAGTTGCGGGCGCACCTGGCCCGGTCCGGGCCCGAAGGCGTGCTCCCCGGCCCGGAGGAAACGGACGCGTCGAAGGCCGGAGCGGTCACCGACCGCGGTACACGGAACGACGCCGCCATGACCGGATCCGGCCATCCGTTACCTGTCGTCCTCGGCACGGTTCGGCTCTACGCCGAACTGGGCATCCTGGTTCCGGCCTGGGAGCGGGCACCGCGACAGGCCCTGGCCCGCATGCACGTGCTGCTGGGCCGGGGTTTCGTCCCGGACGACGAGCTCGGTCGTCCGCGGGCCGATGCCGGCACCCGGGCGATCCTCGACCCGTTGCGGTTGGGCCCGCCTCCCCACTCGGTGGAGACCTCGGTTCGGCTGGATGGCCTGACCGGACTCCTCGTCGCGCCCACGAGCGCGCCGGCGATCGTGGTGGCCGCCGTGGTGCACGGGGAGCTGCTGGCCCTACGACCGTTCGGCGCCCTCGACGGGGTCATCGCCCGGGCCGCCGCCCGTCTGGTCCTGATCGGCCGGGGCCTCGATCCCAAGGCACTCACGGCGACCGACGTCGGACATCTCGAGATGGGACAGAACCCGGCGAGCATCCTGCGGGTGGACCGCGCGGGGGACGCCCACGCCGGAGAGGCCTACGCCGGAGAGGCCTACGCCGGGGACGCCTACGCCGGGTACCGCGAGGCCGCCGCGGCCTATGTCGGTGGCGGCGCCGACGGCGTGGCCATCTGGGTACGGCACTGCGCGAAGGCCCTGGAACTCGCCGCGCGGGAGTCCCTCGCCGTCTGCGAGGCGCTCGCCCGAACCTGATCCACACTTACGGAGCGATTGACGCACCTGACGGATCCGCTGCAGGGATGGACCACAACGAACCTGCCCGTATGAACCACTCGGTGCGGACCCCTGCGTGGGCTGCCGCCCCCTCCTGCCACGTGGGCGGCAGCCACGCGTTCCCGGCCTGCGGCCTCGGCAGGTCTCGGCAGGTCGAAACCTCCATCAGAACATCTTCAGGCCCTGTGGAGGGCGGTCATCCACAGGGCCTGTCCCGGCGCATGGTGAGACCACGTCTTCCCCGACCCCGATGGGAACGAGGCCGCCATGTCCCCTGCTCCGCCCCTGCTGACCGCCGCGGAGAACCACGGTCCGGTCGTACGCCCGCTCATCGTCACCGCCATTCCCGACCTGCTCGACGATCTGTTGCGGCTTGCGGCGGCCGCCNGNGTGTCGATGACGGTCGCCGCCGAGATGAGCGCGGTGCGCCGCAACTGGACGTCGGCTCCCCTGGTCATCGTCGGAATGGACGAGGTCGAGCCGTGCATCGCGGCCACGCTGCCCGATCGACGGCATGTAGTCCTGGTCGGGGGACACGTCGACGACGGCCGGGTGTGGGACGCCTCCGTGCGCATCGGCGCCGATCACGTGGTCTTCCTTCCCGAAGCCGAGCCCTGGCTGGTCGACCTCCTCAGCGATCTCGACGGCCTCGATCGGCATCGTTCGGTGACGCTGGGCATCATCGGCGGCCGCGGCGGGACGGGAGCCTCCACCTTGGCCGTCTCGCTGGCCCTGGCCGGGCTGAGGCACGACCTGCGCACGATGCTGATCGACGCGGATCCGCACGGTGGCGGGCTCGCCCCCGCCTTCACCCGCCTCGTGCCGTCCATGTCCGGTGCCTTCCCTGGCGGGGAGACCTCCAGTCTGGCGCCGCTGTTTCCCACGCGCCACGACCAGCATGACCAGATGGACGGGAGCGGCCCGGTCGGACCGATCGCCTGGTCCGACCGGCTGCCCCGCCGGGGTGACCTCTCCGTGGTGTCCTGGGATCCCGCCGTCAGCCCAGCCGTTCCCCCGGCGACGATGGCCACCCTGCTCGCGACCGCTCGTTGCACGTCCGACCTGGTGATCCTGGATCTCCCCGGCCGAGGGAATCCGGCGGCCACCGCAGTCGACGCGGGCACCACCGTGGCCCTGCGGACCTGCCAGACGGTGCTGATCGTCACGCCCGCGGACCTGCCGTCGATCGTGGCGGCCGAACGTGTCTGCTCGGCCGCCATCCGCCGGTCCGCCGATGTGCGCGCCGTCGTCCGGCTGCACCCGTCCGACCGCCTCACCCCGGAGGCAATCGCCACGATGCTCGGCGTGCCACTGGCCGGGGTGATCAGCAGCCGACGGCACCGTTCGGTTCCCACTCGCGACCGCTACGGCGGCTCAGCCGACAGGAACACCATCGATCGCCTCAGCGAGGAGCTGCTGACCCGCCTCTGCGTTCTCGGGCCACGGGTGTGGCCCGATCCGGAGGCCTGGTCATGACCGGGCTCGGCGAGCGACGCAGGNCCCCATNCCCCGCCACAGGTCACACGGCCTCACCGGCTGCCCGAGCGGCCGCGAGGCCCGCGGTCTCCACACGATCTTCACCGCCGTCCGCAATTCCATCGGAACCGCTCGAACCGTCAGAACCGGTGACCGCACCCGCGGAGCCGCCCGGAGCCGGCCCGCTGGATCCCCTCCTCGCTGATCCGCACGTCACCGATGTCCTGGTCAACGGGCCCGGTGAGGTCTGGGTGGAACGCCGGGGCCGGCTCATCCGTACCTCGGTCGCGTTCGCGGACGAGGAAGCGGTGCGGCGCCTGGCCGTTCGTCTCGCCGCGACGGCCGGGCGGCGCCTGGACGCCGCGATGCCCTTCGCTGACGTGCAACTGCGCGACGGAACCCGGTTGCACGCGGTTCTGGCACCGATCGCGGTGCAGGGTACGTGCCTGTCGCTGCGACGGACCCGGCGTCGCCCCTTCACCTTCGACGAACTCGTGCTCGCCGGAACAATGAGCCCGGCGGTGGCGGGCGTGCTGCACGCGGTCCTGAGCGCCCGACTTGCGATCGTGGTGACCGGGGGCACCGGCTCGGGCAAGAGCACACTGCTTGCCGCACTACTGGGAGCGGTGCGCCCCGACGAACGGATCGTGCTGGTGGAGGACACCGCCGAGCTCGTCATGGACCGTCCGGGGATGGTGCGGCTCGAGGCCCGCCCGCCGAACATCGAGGGCGCTGGCGAGGTGACCCAGCGCGATCTGGTCCGCCAGGCGCTGCGCATGCGCCCGGATCGGCTGGTGCTCGGCGAGGTCCGCGGCCCCGAGGTGCTCGATCTCCTCGTCGCCCTCAACACCGGTCACGAGGGCGGGCTGAGCACCGTGCACGCCAACGACACCAGTGCGCTGCCCACCCGCCTGGAGGCTCTCGCCGCCCTCGCCGGGCTGTCCCGCCCCGCGGTCCACAGCCATATCGCGGCAGCGCTCCACACCGCCGTTCATCTTTGCCGGGAGGCCGACGGCCGCCGTCGGGTCTGCGCGATCGGGGTGTTCCGCCAGACGGACAGCGGACTGGTTCAGGTCGTGCCGGCCCTGGTCGTTCCTGCCGCACCTTCCCGGAACGGGCCAGCCCTGCGCGCCTGCGNCCCGACGCCGGCGGAGGGTCTGCCGATCCTGCGTGACCTGCTGGACGTGCGCGGTGTCTCGCTTCCAGCCCTGGTTGACGCCGGGTCGCAGGTGCGGAGGCGAGCATGACCGTACTCGAGCGCGTGGGGACCGTCCCGGCAACCATCGCAGTCACCCGGCCGAGGACCGGAACCATGATCGGTTCAGGAATCGGCCTGGTCCTCGGTGCCGTCCTGCTCACGCTGGCCTCCGGACCGGTGGCTGCGGGCGTCATGGCCGTGCTGCTCTGCTGTCTCGCCCGGGCGCGACGGCGGTCACTGGAGCGGCGCAGGCAGGTGGCGGTCCGCCAGTCCGCGGAAGACCTCCTCGCCGCGTTCGCGGCCGAGCTCGACGCCGGCGCACCCCAGCTCGAGGCCCTACGCCGGGCGGCGGGCGGCATCGACGAACTCGTTGCGGCACCGGCGGGACGATCGGCGTGGCTGCCCATCGACCAGCTCGGTGCCGCGCTCGACCGGACGGAGGAGCCCGGTGCGTTGTTGTGCCGCAGTGAGGCGTCATCACTGCGGCAGCTCGGAGTCGCCTACCAGGTCTGCGCGGCCGTCGGCGCAAGGCTGGCGCCCGTCGCGACGATGCTCGCGGCGGTCGCCCGCGCCGACGCGGTGCGGGCGGGCGAGCTGACCTCGGCACTGGCCGGGCCCCGGTCATCCGGACGGCTGGTGGCCTCGCTTCCGCTGGCCGGAATCGTCCTGGGGTCGCTCGCGGGAGCAGCGCCGATTGCGGTGCTGCTGGGCACGCCGGCGGGGATCGGATGCCTGCTCGTGGGCGGGCTCGCCGACCTGGTCGGAGTCCGCTGGCTTCGCCGCTTGGCGGACGGCGTGGAGCGACGGGGAGAGCCGGTGGCCGTGGATGCAACGGGCCTCGCGCCCCCGACCTCCGCCGTGGCGGGGCACAACCGGTTCCTCGCCGACTTTCCCCTGGCCCTGGACCTGATCGCGGCGTGTCTACGCAGCGGGGAAACCATTATGTCGGCGGCGCGGGCCGTCGGCGCCGCCACCGGTGGCGTGTTGGGCGCGGAACTGTGCTCCGTGGGCGATGCACTCGCGGCGGGCGCCACGGTGGGCGCCGCATGCGAGCGACTGGTGGCCGCGAGTCATGCTCCCCGACTCACCGACCGGTTGCCCGGATGGGCTCGCCGCGGCCGCGTGACGCCGCCGTCCCGGCGGGCCAGGATGGTGCGGGCAGCGATCATGGCGCTCGATCGCGCGGAGATGTCCGGGGCGAAGCTCGCCGCCACTCTCACCCGACTGGCCGATCGTGCCAGGGACGAAGCCCACGCGGAGAGCATCGCCGCGGCTCGTCGGGCAGGTGTCCTGGCGGTCGCGCCCCTGGGCCTGTGCTTCCTTCCCGCCTTTCTCCTGCTCGGAGTGGTCCCCATGGTCCTCGGATCCGTCCCCGCGCTGTTGCCGGCCTGAAGTCCCGATCATCCAGCTGCCACCGCGGCGCCAAGCGCCCAGGTCTGACCCATCGCTCGATCCCGATCCTCCCCCGTCCCGGAGGTAGTTCTCATGTTCCTGGCAGCCCGCTCCTCGTGCCGACGCCTGTCGCGATGGCCGGTGTCCCGGCGGCTTCTCAGCGTGTGGCGCCCGGCCGTCCAGGCCCGCGACCACGGCATGTCCACCGCCGAGTACGCGGTCGGCACGCTTGCGGCCGTGGCGTTCGCCGGCGTCCTCTACGCGGTGGTATCGAGCTCCGCGACCCGGTCGCTGGTCTCCTCGGTGGTGCAGCGCGCGCTGACCGTGGCGTTCTGAGCGCGGCCGTGATGCCTGTGCGCTCCTCCCAGCGGCCGCCGCGGCCGGTGACCCACCGACGTGGGAGATCCGTCCGCGGGTCGGACCGCGGCCAGGCCACCGCCGAGCTCGCGATTGGCCTGCCCTCACTGTTCGTCGTCTTCTTCCTGGCTGCCTGGATGCTCGGTGCCGTCGCGGCCCAGACCCGATGCGCCGACGCGGCACGCATCGGCGCCCGCCTGGCCGCCAGGGGGGAGCCGGATTCGGCCGTGCACACCATGGTGATCCAGGCGGCACCCGTCGGCTCCACCGTGACGCTGCACCGCGGCGCGGGTCGGCTCGAGGTACAGGTGTCGGTGCACGTCGGTGGCATCGGCGTCAGCCGGCTGGTTCCCGGCATCGAGGTGGCGGCGCGGGCCGTCACCCCCGTCGAGGCGACGGTCGATCTTCCGTCCGATGCCCCCACCGGATGCCCGGCCCGGATGGTGCCGTGAGCGGGGCGCGCCGGCTGAGGACGCTGCCGACCGTCAAGCCGGGGGTAGCGCCGTCCGTCGCGGCCCCCGATGCGGGGTCCGCGACGGTATGGCTGCTGGCCGTCCTGTTCGCGCTGCTCTCGCTGGTGAGCGTCGCGTTCACCGTGACGGTGATCAGCGCGGTCCGGCAGCGGGCCGCTGGAGCGGCGGATCTCGCCGCCCTCGCGGCCGCTGCGATGCCGCCCGCCGACCAGCGGACGGTGTGCGCGCGGGCCGACGAGGTCAGCGCAGCCAACGGGGCGCGGCTGGCAGCCTGCCGGGTCGACGGCAACGCCGTCGAGGTGACGGTCCTCGCGCGCCTACCGGCGGTACTCGGCCCGCTCCCGGAGCTGTCCGCCCGCGCCCGTGCCGGGCCGTGGGGAGGAGCGGAGGGTGTCTACTTCCCGGTCGGCGTGGACGACCCGGTTCCGGAACGGACGCCCTCGCGAGGTTGGGCGGCGCCGCTCGCCGCATCACCGCCACTGTCACGGCGCCGCAGATCAGCGACGCGGGCGACGATCCGGTCGCCCCGGTGGGGATGGGTGATGATCTGGCCCGAGGACGCCGCGGTGGGGACGGCCGCGGGCATCGGAGCGGCCGCCGGGCGCGCCTCGGGCGGGGCCGTCCGGGTTCGCGCCCCGCCGGTGGCGGCTTCGACGGACCGGGGGCCGCCGGTGGCGGGCGCGGGCGGAGCGGCCGGCGCGGCCGGCGCGGAACGCACCAGCGCCTCCATCTCCCGGGCGCGCTGGCGTTCCATCCGGTGGCGGCGGCGATCCCGCGCGAGGCCCTGCAGGAAGAGCTGCACGCCGGCCGCTACCAGCACTCCCGTGGCCAGGCCGAGGACGAACAGGCCCCAGGTGTCGAACGAGAGTATCTGTCCCATGATCAGGACTTCGGTGTGACCGCTGTTCTCCAACACGAGATCCGCGGTGAGAACTCCAGCCACCAGCAACAGCACGACACCGACGGTTACCACCGAGACCTCCAGAACCATGGACGTTGGTATAAACGACGGAGAAAAGCCGATCTGGTCGACATACCCGGGTCCGGTCGCGGGGGAACCACGCCGCGGCGAAGTGGTCACGGGGCTAGCCGATCATGGCGGTCACCGCGGCGAGGAGCCGCCAGGCAGCCGCCTTGTCGAGCGGCTCATTGCCATTTCCGCATTTGGGCGACTGGACGCACGACGGGCAGCCCGCCGGGCACTCACACGCTTCGATCGCGTCCCGGGTCGCAGCCAGCCAGGCACCGATTCGGAGGAATCCCCGTTCAGCGAAACCCGCCCCGCCGGCGTGTCCGTCGTAGACGAAGACGCTGGTGCGTTCGGTGTCCGGATGGAGCGCGGTCGAGACACCGCCGATATCCCAACGGTCACAGGTCGCGAACAGCGGGAGCAGACCGATCGCCGCGTGTT
Source organism: Frankia sp. CeD (assembly GCF_000732115.1). Taxonomy (NCBI): domain Bacteria; kingdom Bacillati; phylum Actinomycetota; class Actinomycetes; order Frankiales; family Frankiaceae; genus Frankia; species Frankia sp. CeD. The sequence goes on along the minus strand of NZ_JPGU01000003.1, from coordinate 248,766 downwards.
CGGCGGCGTGGACGGCACCGGGGACATCCGCAGGCTCGATCGCGGCTCGGGCAAGCAGGTCGTCGGACAGCGTGTACCAGACGGCCCGGGTCCGCAGCTGACGCGGCGGCAGATCGAGAGGCTCCTGCCCGAGTACCTCGCCCGTCGCGATCAGCCGCCGCTGGTATCCGACGACCTGGCTGGTGACCTCGACCACGCCGAGGTGCACCTCCACGTCGGGCAGCACCCGGGATCGCGACGACTCCACCACCCTGATGTCGGTGTGGTCACGCGCGGTGGTCGTCCATTCCGGCGCCGACTCGCATACGAACGCGACGGATTCCTCGAGGTCGAGGTCCTCGACCACGAAGCTCGATCCCTGGTGGAGATAGACCGCGCCAGCGTGCACCGTCGTGTGCGAGGTCGCGGCGTCCACGGTGCCCAGAAGCCGACCGGTCCGCGCTTCGACGATGCGAACCGGTGGTCCTCCCGCCCCTCGGATGTCCACATCCGGCCGGGCCCGTTGCGTCCAGAACCAGCCCGTGGGCCGGCGGCGCAGCCGGCCTCGGCGGACCAGGTCGTTGACGGCGAACGCAGCGGTCGGTCCGAACAACGCCAGATCCGCCTCGGTCAGCGCCAGCTCGGCCGCGGCGCACTCCAGGTGCGGAGCGAGCACGTAGGGATTGTCGGGGTCGAAGACGCTGGCCTCCACCGGCCGTCCGAAGACGGCTTCGGGATGATGCACCAGGTAGGTGTCAAGCGGATCGTCCCGGGCGACCAGCACGGCCAGCGATCGCCGGCCATCCCGCCCGGCGCGTCCGGCCTGCTGCCAGAGCGAGGCGAGCGTGCCGGGAAAACCGGCGGTGACGGTGGCGTCCAGCCCGCTGATGTCCACCCCGAGCTCGAGTGCCGACGTCGCGGCCGCCCCGAGCAGGGCGCCCGAGCGGAGATCCTCCTCCAGGGCCCGTCGCTCCTCCGGCAGGTAGCCGGCCCGATACGCCGCCACCCGGTCGGCGAGGTCTGCGGCGATCCGACCGAGTTCGCGGCGGGCGGTCACCGCCACCACCTCGGCGGCCCGTCGCGAGCGGACAAAGACCAGGGTGCGCACACCGTCCGCGACGAGGTCCGTCAGCAGGTCCGCGGACTCGGCGGTCACCGACCGGCGGACGGGGGCGCCGTTCTCGCCCGGGCCGGGCGCGGAGGTCGGGTCCTCCCGGTCCGGCGAGCTCTGCCCGGTCGTGAGCAGCGGAGGTTCGTAGAGCACGAAGTCCAGTGGCCCCCGCGGAGATCCGTCAACGTCGACCACCTCGACCTCCACGCCGGTGAGCCGTGCGGCCGAGACCCCGGGATCGGCGACGGTCGCGGACGCGAGCAGGAACACCGGATCGGTCCCGTAGCGCGCGCAGATCCGCCGCAGCCGGCGGATCACCGCGGCCACGTGTGCGCCGAACACCCCTCGGTAGCCGTGGCACTCGTCGACGACGACGTAACGCAGGCCGCGCAGGAACTGGGTCCACCGCCGGTGGAAGGGCAGGATGCCACGGTGGAGCATGTCGGGGTTGGTCAGGACCAGGCCGGCATGCGCCCGGACCCAGTCCCGTTCGGCCGCCGGCGTGTCCCCGTCGAACGCGGCGGCCCGGATACCGGTGAGCCGCAGCGACCGCACGGCTCTGAGCTGGTCGTGGGCCAGCGCCTTCGTGGGCGCCAGGTAGAGTGCCCGGGCACCGGGCTCGGCGAGCAGCCGGGACAGCACCGGCATCAGATAGCCAAGCGACTTACCCGAGGCCGTGCCGGTCGCCAGCACCACGCTGCGCCCGGCGTATGCGGCCTCGGCGGCAGCCGCCTGGTGGCTCCAGGGGCTCGCGATCCCGGCGGCCGTCCACCGTCCCCGCAGGACCGGATCGATCCAGTCCGGCCATGGCGCCGGGCAGCCGTCCCGAGCCGGGACACGCTCGATGTGCGTCATGCACCGCGCTCGTCGCACGTCGCGGCGCAGCCCGGCAAGGACCGTGTCCGCGCCGTCGACATCCACCGGCGAGCCCACGACGATCGAGGATATGCGTCTCGACGCGGTCACGGCGCCCCTCAGCCGGACGAACCCCCCGAACATCGCCCTCTCGGGCCCCCGGGCCCCCGGGCCGGGGATCATCTCGGCGTGGCTACGGACAGCGAGGCCGATGACAAGACGACAGGCGGACCACGGAGTGNCCCCGNGGGACCAGCTGCGCCNAAACCGCCGATGCAGTCGGTCGACCCCCACACGAGCGCCAAGATCGGGGATACATTTCATCAGACGTCATCAGCCGGCGATGCCGCAACACCGGACCCGCGATCTGTGTCGCGGCACACCGGATTGATCCTCCTCGTGGGAGGGTAATGGCGCCGTGATGTCGGTCGCCCGAAGCACGGGACGGCCGGAGGCACACAAGGAGGATCCGTGGACCTGTCCCTCACGACACGCCAGGAAGGCAACCACACGGTCGTGGTGGTGGGCGGCGAGATCGACGTCTACACCGCGCCGAAGCTTCGCGAGCAGCTCATCGATCTCGTGTCCGGGGGGTCATACCACCTCGTCGTCGACATGGAAGGCGTCGAGTTCCTCGATTCGACGGGCCTCGGGGTCCTCGTCGGCGGGCTCAAGCGGGTGCGTGCGCACGAGGGTTCGCTGCGTCTGGTCTGCACTCAGGAGCGCATCCTGAAGATTTTCCGGATCACCGGCCTGACCAAGGTCTTCCCCATCCACTCCTCCATCGAGGAAGCCCTTGCCGCCAGCGACTGAGCCGGACATCACTCTTTCGCGAAAGGCAGGCCCGCCGTATGCCCACCGTTGAGCTGCGGTTCGCTGCACTGAACGGGCACGTTCGTACCGCCAGGATGATCGCGACGGCGGTCAGCCGGCGCGCGGGAGTTCCGGTCAGCGCGGCCGACGAGATCAAACTTGCGGTGACGGAGGCATGCACCCGAGCGGTGCGCGTCAACCGCAGGCATGCGCCGCAGGCCCCGGTGCATGTCGCGCTCACCGATGGCGCCGATTCCTTCACCATCACGGTGGCCGACTGCGGCCGGACCGGAGACGAGGTCGCCCCCGGTCCGGACGGTGGCCTCGTCACCGCGACCACCCTGCTCGAACTCGGATCCGAGTCGACTCAGCCGCCGGGTTGGGCGGAACCGGCGGACGACGATCCCTCGGCGGACAACTCTGGTTTCCCACCGGGGCTCGGACTCGCCCTCATCGAGGGACTCGTCGACGAGATCGAGATCAGGCGTGGCCCCGACGGCGTGGGTACGGTTGTCGCGATGACCTGGCACACCGGCGCCACATCGGACCCCTGCGAATCCGCGGTGTAGGACCTCTCCGGTCTCCCTGCCTGGGCCCGGCGACTGTTCCAGCCTCCGACCGTGCCGCCATGTGCCCCGCGCCAGGTTCCGAAGGTGGGGCACATGGAACCTGACATGGAGGTGGAGCCACGGCGCCAGTCTGCCATGTCAGTAACAGCACGAGCGATCTTTTTATGCCGAATATTCCTGAATCGATCCGTTTCCGGATTATCGCCGGGGCGGTGAGAGGTACCCGAGAGCACGCGACCCGGGCCGCCGCTGCTGAAAAACGAGCGCACGTCACAGACGTGTGGATAGACTCCGCCGCATCTCATGGACGGCTGATCCAACCATCCGTGATTCCCTTGGTGCTCCCCGTGAGACCGGTCAGATGCTTGGAAATGGGAAGAACCGACCGATCTCGCCCAAAGCGCCGCCGGATGCGGCGCGTGGCCGTGACCGTCTCGATGCCGTGGCGACCGCCGAAAGGGCGCCCGAGAGCACCGGCACCCTCACGGAGGGCGCACAGAGCAGACCGGGAGGAGCCATGTCCTCGATCCAAGCCCTACAGGCCGAGGGCTCTGGAATTGACCTTAGCGGCAGAGCCCTCGGCCTGGTCGCCGGTGTGGCGATAGTCGCAGCCCTCGCATTGCTTGTTGCCGGTTATCTGGTTCGTGAGGTATTGGCGGCGAGTCCAGGCACCCCGAGGATGGTGGAGGTCGGCCGGGCGGTCCAGGAGGGCGCCGCCGCCTATCTCAGACGGCAGTTCACCACACTCGCGGGATTCGTCGTCGTCATCCCCTTCGTACTGCTGCTCCTGCCAGCCGAGAACACTGGAGCGAAGATCGGTCGGTCGATCTTCTTCGTGGTCGGTGCGATCTTCTCCGCGTTGGTCGGATTCGTCGGGATGTCGCTGGCGACCCGGGCCAACACCCGCACTGCCGCCGCCGCCATGACCCGAGGGGAACGAGCCGCCGTCCGCATCGCCTTCCGCACCGGGGGGGTGGTGGGGATGTTCACCGTCGGTCTCGGACTCCTGGGGGCGGCGGCCGTGGTCCTCGTCTTCCGGGACACCGCCCCCCAGGTCCTGGAGGGATTCGGATTCGGCGCCGCTCTGCTCGCGATGTTCATGCGAGTAGGCGGAGGGATCTTCACCAAGGCCGCCGATGTCGGGGCGGACCTGGTCGGCAAGGTGGAACAGGGGATTCCCGAGGATGATCCCCGCAACGCCGCGACGATCGCCGACAACGTCGGCGACAACGTCGGCGACTGCGCCGGCATGGCCGCCGACCTGTTCGAATCCTATGCGGTGACGCTCGTCGCGGCGCTGATTCTCGGGGTCGAGGCGTTCGGCGAACGCGGCCTGGTGTTCCCCCTGCTCATCCCGGCGGTCGGGGTTGTGACCGCGGTCATCGGAATCTTCGCGGTGTCGCCGCGGGCCGGTGACCGCACCGGAATGTCCGCCATCAACCGGGGTTTCTTCATCTCCGCGGTGGTGTCCGCGATCGGCGTCGTCGCCGTCTCACTGCTCTACCTCCCGACGAGCTTCGCCGATTTCCCCGGGATGCAGGGAAGCACCCAGTCCGGTAATCCACGAGTGATCGCGATCGGCGCGGTCCTGATCGGGATCGTGCTCGCCGCCGCCATTCAGCTGCTAACCGGGTATTTCACCGAGACCGGCCGCCGGCCGGTGCGGGACATCGCAAAGGCGTCGCTCACCGGACCAGCCACCAACATCCTCGCCGGAATCGGGGTGGGTCTGGAGTCGGCGGTCTATTCTTCGCTGCTCATCGGTGCCGCGATCTTTGGCGCCTACCTGCTCGGCTCCGGCAGCGTCACGATCGCGCTGTTCGCGGTGGCGCTGGCGGGGACCGGTCTGCTGACGACGGTGGGTGTCATCGTCTCGATGGACACCTTCGGGCCGGTGAGCGATAACGCACAGGGCATCGCCGAGATGTCCGGCGACATGGACGAGGCGGGNGCGGCCATCCTCACCTCGCTCGACGCCGTCGGCAACACCACCAANGCGATCACGAAGGGCATCGCGATCGCCACCGCGGTGCTCGCCGCCTCGGCGCTGTTCGGCTCGTTCACCGACACCGTCACGACGGCTCTCCGCGACGCCGGAGCGCTGCCCGAGGCGGGTCGGGGCATCGTTGGCGGCCTGAACATCGCCTACCCCGACGCGCTGGTCGGGCTCACCATAGGTGCGTCCGTGGTCTTCCTGTTCTCCGGGCTCGCGATCAATGCGGTGGGCCGCGCGGCCGGGCGGGTCGTCCTGGAGGTACGCAACCAGTTCCGGTCCAGGCCTGGAATCATGACCGGCGACGAGAAGCCGGATTACAGTGCGGTCGTCGACATCTGCACCCGCGATTCGCTCCGCGAACTGATTACACCGGGAACGCTGGCGGTTCTCGCCCCAATCGCGGTCGGTTTCGGCCTGGGATACCCGCCACTCGGTGCGTTCCTCGGCGGCGCCATCGCCGGCGGCGTGCTGATGGCCGTGTTCCTCGCGAACTCCGGCGGGGCCTGGGATAACGCGAAGAAGATGGTCGAGGACGGCCACCACGGCGGAAAAGGCTCGGAGGTCCACGCGGCCACGGTGATCGGCGATACCGTGGGAGATCCATTCAAGGACACCGCCGGCCCTTCGATCAACCCGCTGCTCAAGGTGATGAATCTGGTCAGCCTGCTGATCGCTCCGACGGTCGTAAAGTACTCGGTGGGCGCGGACGAGAACACGGGGCTGCGCANCGGTGTCGCCCTCGCCGCCCTCGCCGCCATCGCAGCCGTGATCATCATCTCCAGACGACGGAGCTCAATGATCAACGATGTGCCCGATATGACACAACCGACACCGGCTCCCAGCGAAAAGATCAACGCCTGACCCACATCGCTCCGCCACCGCCGACCCCCGCGGCTNGCACGAGGCCACGCGGGTCGGCGGCGCTGTTTCACACCGATGGAACCTCGAGAACCGATGGAACCTCGGAATCGGGATCGGGTACCGCCCGTGGGCCGGGTGATGCGCCAGCGGACCATCCGTGCCACCCACGTCGGATCGGGGAAGNAGTGGGTGAGCGTCGGGCTACGGTCGCCATACCCGGACGGGAGGATCCGCGAGACGGAATGGCGGCGTACGGTGCTGCGAGGCACCGCTCTCACTCCGACGGCCGCCGCCCGCACGACCACCGTCCGCCGGACACCCGCGCCGCCCCCGCCAGATCCAGTAACGCGCTCCGCCTCCGCAACATCCGCCATGTTCGAGACCTACGCTCCGTAGAAGCAACCTACGCTTTCGCCCCACAGAGCACTAAAACGAGCACGTCGCACCGAGGAGAGAAGTGCCAGCGCGCACGAAGACGACGACACGGGCGACCGCGCGGTCATCCGCACCGGTCGCCGAGCCCACCGAGGCCGGGCTCCCGCCGGAGACCGGCTCGAGCGAGGCATCGGCCGACGTACCCGCCGGCGCCACCAGCCGGACGGCGAACGGGCGAACGGAGGCTGGCCATTCGGCGAACGGCTCAGGCGGAGCCACCGGCGCCCACGGCAGCCGCGCCACCGGCTCCGGCCCGGGCAACCGCCTGGTGATCGTGGAATCGCCGGCGAAGGCGAAGACGATCGCCGGCTATCTCGGTCCGGGGTGGCAGGTCGAATCCAGTATCGGGCACATCCGTGACCTCCCGCGCAGTGCCGCCGATGTCCCGGCCGCGCACAAGGGCAAGCCGTGGGCTCGGCTCGGCGTCGACGTCGACAACGACTTCGAACCGCTCTACATCGTGACGCCGGACAAGAAACCGCAGGTCAGCAAGCTCAAGGCGCTCGTGAAAGACGCCAGCGAGCTCTACCTCGCGACGGACGAGGACCGCGAGGGCGAGGCCATCGCCTGGCATCTGCTCCAGACACTGAAGCCGACGGTGCCGGTCAAGCGGATGGTGTTCCACGAGATCACCCCCCAGGCGATCCAGCGGGCCGTCGACAATCCGCGCGATATCGACAAGAACCTGGTCAACGCTCAGGAAACGCGTCGCATCCTGGACCGTCTCTACGGCTACGAGGTCTCTCCCGTGCTGTGGAAGAAGGTCATGCCGAGGCTGTCGGCGGGCCGGGNCCAGAGCGTGGCGACCCGCATCCTGGTGGAGCGGGAACGTGCCCGGATGCGGTTCCACTCGGCGGAGTACTNGAACATCGAGGGCCTGTTCGGGGCGACCGTCGCCCGCCAGGCGTGGTCGGGCGCGGACGGCACACCGGGATCCGGGCCGGATGGACCCGGCGCCGGGTCCATCCGCGGCGACGGGGTCGAGAAGACCCCGCTCCCGGCAACCCTGATCGCCCTGAACGGCAACCGGATCGCGACGGGTCGTGACTTCTCCCCGACGGGGCAGCTCGTCTCCTCCGGGGTGACGCGGCTGGACGAGGCCACCGCCCGGTCGCTGGCCGAGCGGCTCGCCGACGCCGCATTCACGGTGCGCTCGGTGGAGACCAAGCCCTACCGCCGTTCGCCGTACCCACCGTTCATGACCTCGACGTTGCAGCAGGAGGCCGGCCGCAAACTGCGCTTCTCCAGCCAGCGCACGATGCAGGTGGCGCAGCGGCTGTACGAGAACGGCTACATCACCTACATGCGGACGGACTCGACGAACCTGTCCAAGACCGCCCTGACCGCGGCCCGCGCGCAGGCGGCGAGCCTGTACGGGCCGGAGTACGTGCCGGCACGCCCCCGCACGTACGCCAAGAAGGTCAAGAACGCGCAGGAGGCCCACGAGGCCATCCGACCCGCCGGGGACCACTTCCGGACCCCGGGTGAGGTTCGTGGCGAGCTCGACGTCGACTCCTACCGGCTCTACGAGCTGATCTGGCAGCGGACGGTGGCCAGCCAGATGGCGGACGCCCGCGGCACGAGCGCCACGATCCGGCTCGGCGCGACCTCGTCCGCTGGGGAGGACGCCGAGTTCTCGGCATCGGGGAAGGTCATCACCTTTCCCGGTTTCCTGCGCGCCTACGTCGAGGGCGCCGACGATCCAGACGCGGAACTGGAGGACCGGGAGCGGCGGCTGCCGGACGTACGGCAGGGCGACCCACTGACCACCCGCTCGCTGACCCCCCGCGGGCACACCACCAGTCCGCCGGCGCGCTTCACCGAGGCCAGCCTGGTCAAGACGCTCGAGGAGCTCGGGATCGGTCGGCCGTCCACCTACGCCTCGATCATCGGCACCATCCAGGACCGCGGCTACGTGTGGAAGAAGGGCTCGGCCCTGGTGCCGAGCTTCGTCGCGTTCGCCGTCGTCGGCCTGTTGGAGGACCACTTCACCCGGCTGGTCGACTACCGGTTCACCGCGACGATGGAGGACGACCTCGACGACATCGCCGCCGGCACGGCCGCCTCGACCGACTGGCTGACCCGCTTCTACTTCGGAACCGGCGACGGCACCGACCCGGCCGCCGACGGACTGAAGCACCTGGTNAATGAGCGGCTCGGAGAGATCGACGCCCGCGAGGTGAACTCGATCCCCCTCGGCGAGACCGACGACGGCACCCTGCTGGTCGTCCGGGTGGGCCGCTACGGCCCCTACGTCCAGCACGGGGAGCGCCGTGCCAGCGTGCCGGACGATCTCGCACCGGACGAACTCACCGTCGACAAAGCGCTGGGGCTGCTGGCCGCGCCCAGTGGCGACCGGATGCTGGGAATCGACCCGGCGTCGGGGGCGACCATCACGGCGAAGGCGGGTCGCTTCGGCCCCTACGTCACCACCGACACTGACCCGCCGCGCACGTCCAGTCTGCTGCGTGGCATGTCGTTGGAGACGCTGACCCTCGACGACGCCGTGCGGTTGCTCACCCTTCCGCGCATTCTGGGTGCGGGGGATGACGGGGAGGAGGTCACCGCCCAGAATGGCCGCTATGGCCCATACGTGAAGAAGGGTGCCGAAAGTCGGTCGTTGGAATCTGAGGATCAGTTGTTCACCGTGACCCTGGACGAGGCCTTGGCGCTGCTCTCCCAGCCCAAGGCCCGCGGTCGGCGCCAGGCCGCGCAGAGCCCGCCGCTGCGCGAGCTCGGGACCGACCCGGCCAGCGGCAAACCGATGGTGGTGCGGGAGGGCCGGTTCGGCCCCTACGTCACCGACGGTGAGACCAACGCCAGTCTGCGCAAGGGCGACACGGTCGAAACGATCACCGATGAGCGTGCCGCGGAGCTGCTGGCAGACCGTCGGGCCCGCGGACCGGCCACCGCGAAGCGTCCTGCCCGGGGCACCGCGAAAGCCGGCACCGCCAAGACCGGCCCGAAAACCACCAAGGCCAAGCCGGGTACGACGAAGTCCGGCACCGCGAAGTCCGGCACCGCGAAGTCCGGCACCGCGAAGTCCGGCACCGCGAAGACCGGCACCGCCAGGTCCAAGACCGCCCGGACGGTGACGGACGACGGCGGCGGCTCCGATGGCTCCGATGACTCCGGTAGCTCGTCGTCCAGTGGCACCCGCCGGACGGACTGATGGCGCTGCCGATCGGTAGGAGCCCTGGAGAACCTGGAGAAGCGGACGCGCCCCGGGTGGTTTCCGAGGTTACGGCGTTCACCATCGGCGACACGGAGACCACATCTGGTAACGCAGAGTCGTCCAATGTGACCGGCAGGTCCACCACCCCGGTCGAGACGTCCGGAGGAGACCCTGTGGCCACCGACCATGCAGCCGGATCTCGGGACGCCGGGCGGCGCCCACCCTGGCCCGTCCGGCGACCGCGGGTCCGCCGCTCGCCGAGCAGGCATCCGGTGACGACGGTTCCCTCGCCGCCAATGCCGTCCACCATCGCCGCCGGAGGCGACAGCGACATCCGGGCCGTCCTGCGGATCCCCGCGTTCCGCCGGATGTGGATTCAGCTCAGCCTGTCCAGCCTGGGTGACTGGATGGGTCTGCTGGCAACCACCGCACTGGTGACCCAGCTCCAGGAGAGCTTCTCCGGGCAGGCGTACGCCATCGGCTCGCTGCTGATCGTCCGGTTGATGCCGGCCCTGATCCTGGGCCCACTCGCCGGTGCCCTCGCCGACAGGCTGGACCGCCGGCTGACCATGGTCGTGACGGACGTCATGCGGTTCGGGCTGTTCATGTCGATCCCGATCATCGGGACGCTCAAGTGGCTGCTCATCGCATCGTTCCTGGTGGAGGCGGTCACCCTGGTGTGGGCGCCGGCGAAGGACGCGAGCGTCCCGCACCTGGTGCCCAAGGAGCGGCTCGCGGCCGCCAACACCCTCAGTCTGATCATGACCTACGGCACGGCCCCGATCGCCGCGACGATCTTCACGATGCTTGCGACGATCTCACGGACGCTCGGCTCCAGCGTGTCGTTCTTCCATGACTCCTCGGTCGACCTCGCGTTGTACTTCAACGCGGCGACGTTCCTCGGCTCGGCAATCGTGATCTGGGGACTGAAGGGCATCGGACGGGCCGCGCGGCCGGAGACCGGCCCCGAGCCCGGGTTCTTGGCCTCCATCACCGAGGGATGGCGCTACGTCGGCCAGGACAAACTGGTCCGCGGACTCGTCGTGGGCATCCTGGGCGGGTTCGCCGGCGCCGGCTGCGTCATCGCCCTCGGCCGGCTCTACGTCGAGATCCTGGGCGGCGGCGACTCCGCGTACGGGGTGCTCTTCGGCGCGGTGTTCGTCGGCCTCGCCGCCGGCATGGCCGCCGGTCCCAAGCTGCTCGGCGACTACAGTCGGACCCGCCTGTTCGGCGTCTGCGTGACCGGGGCGGGTATCACCCTGGTGATCGTCGCGATCATCCCGAACCTGGTCATCGCCTGCATCCTCGTGGTCGCGGTGGGGGCGTTCGCCGGCGTGGCCTGGGTGACCGGATACACCCTGCTCCAGGCCGAGGTCTCCGACGAGCTGCGGGGGCGCACCTTCGCCCTGGTGCAGTCGCTGGTCCGCATCGACCTGCTGCTCGTGCTCGCCGCCGCGCCCGGCCTGGTTGGCCTCATCGGCTCGCACAGGATCCATCTGTGGGGCGACATCAACGTCCGCGCGGACGGCGTCACCGCGGTCCTGCTCGCCGGCGGTCTGCTCGCCGTCGCGGTCGGCCTGTTCTCCTATCGGCAGATGGACGACCCGACCGGAGCCGCGGTCTGGCCCGAGCTGTGGAACGCGCTGCGCGGCCGGCGGCCGGCGGCCACACGNCCCCGCCGCACCGGCCTGTTCATCGCGATCGAGGGCATCGATGGCGCCGGCAAGAGCACACAGGTGGAGCTGCTACGAACGTGGCTCGCCTCCTCCGGCCGGGAGGTGGTGGTGACCTCCGAATCCGGCGGCACCGCGCTGGGAACGGGCCTGCGAGAACTGCTCCTCGACCCGACGGTACGGCTGCACCCCCGGACCGAGGCGCTGCTGACCGCGGCGGACCGCGCCGAACACGTCGCGCAGGTGATCGAACCCGCGCTGGCCCGGGGAGCGATCGTCATCACCGATCGTTACGTCGACTCGTTCATCGCCTTCCAGAGCGTGAGCCAGGCCCTCAGCACCGACGAGCTGTCCGTCCTCACCCAGTGGGCGACGCACGCGCTGCTTCCCGACGTCACGGTCCTGTTGGATCTGCCGGCCGAGATCGTCCTGCGCCGCGCGCGGATGACCGCGTATCCTGATCCGCCGCCGGGGCCGCCGGGGCCGCCGGGGCCGCCGGACGGCCCGGCCGAGGCGGACGACGCCGGGAAGTTGACCTTCCAGGGCCGGGTACGCGACACGTTCCGTCGGCTGGCGCAGAAGGAGCCCGATCGTTACCTTCCGCTAGACGCGACGCGGTCACCGGAGGAGATCCACGCCGAGATCCGCTCGTTCATGGCCAGCCGCATCGATCGGCCAGCCGTCCTGCTCGGTGTGCTCTGACCGACGCGCTCCGGACCGGCGTGGCTCGGGGATGATGGCCCGGTGACGGTCTGGGAGACGCTTGTCGGGCAGGACGCGGTGGTCGCGGCGCTGAGCGCCGCGGCGTCCGCCGCGAGTGCCGGGCTCGCGAGTGGAGGCGGCGCGCCGGCTGCCGCCCGTGCCGGGATGACGCACTCGTGGCTGTTCNCCGGACCCGCCGGGGCAGGTCACCAGGACGCGGCGCGCGCCTTCGCCGCAAGCCTCACCTGCGAGAACGAGCCGCCGGGCTGCGGCGAGTGCACCGGCTGCCACACCGTGCTCACCGACACGGCCACCGATCTGCGAACCGTGCAACCGGAGGGGCTCTCGCTCGGTGTGAAGGACGTGCGCGCGCTGGTACGCGACGCCGCCAGCGCCCCGACGGCCGGCCGCTGGCGCATCCTGCTGATCACCGATGCGGACCGGCTCACCGAGGCCGCGGCGAACGCCCTGCTGAAGGCCCTCGAGGAGCCGGCGGATCGGGCGGTGTTCCTGCTCTGCGCCCCCTCCGTGGAGGACGTGCTGCCCACCATCCGTTCCCGCTGCCGGACGGTCGCGCTACGGCTGCCCTCGGCCACGGACGTCCGCGACGCGCTGGTTCGCGAGGGAGTCAACGAGCAGGTCGCCGAGACGGCGGCGCGGGCTTCCCAGGGTCATCTGGCCCTGGCGCGCCGGCTCGCCTCGGATGAGCGGGTCCGGGCCAACCGGGCGGCGGTGTTGCGTATCCCGGCCCGGCTCGGCCGGGTCGGTGACTGCCTGGCCGCGGCGGCCGATCTGGTGAGCGCGGCGAACGCCGACGCGGAGGCCGCGAATGCGGAACGCGACGAGGTGGAGACCGAGGCGCTGAAAACCGCGCTCGGCGTCGGTGCCACGGCGGTCGGCGGGAAGTCCAGGTCCGCGCGGGCCCCGAAGGCGGGGGCCAAGGGCCGGACGATGGTGGTGCGGGGTGCCGCGGGGGCGCTCAAGGAGCTGGAGCGGACCCAGAAGAGCCGAGGTCGCCGCACCGTCCTCGATGCGCTGGATCGGGCCCTGGTGGACCTCGCGGGGCTGTACCGGGATGTCCTGGTCCAACAGCTCGGCGCCGGTGTCGACGCGATTCATCCTGATCACTGCGTCGAGGCCGCCGGATACGCCGCGGCCTGCACTCCGGAACAGACACTGCGCCGGCTGGAGGCTGTCCTCGCGACCCGGGCGTCACTGGCCAGAAATCCCGGCCTCGTCCCACTGCTCGCGGTGGAGTCGCTCACCCTCGCGCTGCGCGACACCTGACAACCGGCGACCGGCGACCGGCGACCGGCGGTGGGGACGAACCGGCGTAATGGCCTGTCTGGGCGGAAGGCCGGGCATATCCTGATCGCGACGCGGACATGCCCTTCGACCAGGTCCGCCCGGGCGGGACCCGGCGGGCGCAGGGAGGTGACCGGTCGGATGCCGATGATGTGCGCGGTGGCGTTCTCCCCACGGGGCAAGCTCTACTATGCCGATCCTGGTTCCTGCNGCCCCCGGGTCGGCGACCGGGTGCTCGTCCCCACCGAGGAGGGCCCCGAGGTCGCCACCTGCATGTGGGCGCCCCAGTGGGTCAGCGACGACATCGGCGACCTGCCGGTGCTCGTCGGGATGGCCGACGCGTCCGACATCCAGCGCGAGCAGGTCTCCCGGCGCCGACGCGCCCGGGCGCGTGTCGCGGCCCGCCGCCTGGCCCGTGAGCATGACCTGCCGATGAAGATCGTCGGTGTTGACCACGTGATGGCCACCGGCGGCTACACGGTCTACTTCAGCGCGGAAGGCCGCGTCGACTTCCGTGAACTGGTGCGGGATCTCAACCGGACGCTGGTGGCGCGGGTCCAGCTGCGGCAACTGTCCGCCCGCGACAGCGCCCGGGTCCAGGGCGGGATCGGTTCCTGCGGCCGCGACCTGTGCTGCGCCACTTTTCTCAACGACTTTGAGCCGGTGAGCCTGCGGATGGCCAAGGAGCAGAACCTCGCCCTCAATCCGATGCGCATCAGCGGGGCATGCGGCCGGCTGATGTGCTGCCTGCGTTACGAACATCCCCTCTACGAGGAGTTCGCCGAAGCCGTGCCCGCGGTCGGAGACCGGGCGACGACCCCACACGGTGCGGGCCGGGTCGTGCGGCACGATGTTCCGCGTCAGCAGGTGGTCGTGGTTCTCGACGGCGGGGGCCGGACCTCGTGCGACCGCGCGGATGTCTGCGCCTCCCGGCGGGTCCACGACACCGCCCACCCCGGTGGCTTGGCGGGNTGCTCCCCCCCGGGCAGCACCTCTACAGCCGGCGGGGAAACGACGGCAGGAGGGGAAACGACGACAGGAGGGGAAACGACGGCCCTGCGGGAAGGACGTCACGGGTCGAAGCGGTAGCCCATCCCGCGCAGGGTCGTGACCAGCCGGCGCTGCGGTGGACGACCCTCGACCTTGGTTCGTACCCGCCGGACGTGCTCGGTGACGGTGGCGGGGTCCTGGAACCGCGTGCCCCACACCTGCTCGAGGAGTTCCTCCCGGCTGAAGACCCGCCGAGGATGCCGGGCGAGGAAGGCCAGCAGCTCGTACTCGCGCGCGGTCAGATCGATGCGCTCCCCGGCGACGGCGACCTCGCGGGCCCGCAGGTCGATGGAGACGTCTCCGTAGACGAGCGGGTCGCTGCCGTCCCCGGTGCGCTGCGGCGGCGGTTCCGCCGGCCGTCGGCGAAGCCGGGCGCGCACCCTGGCCACCAGTTCTCGCAGCGAGTAGGGCTTCACGACGTAGTCGTCCGCGCCCAACTCGAGGCCGACCACCCGGTCGACCTCCTCGGCCCGCCCGGTGAGCATGATCACCGGAACCTCGCTGGTCTGGCGGAGGCGGCTCAGGACGGCGAAGCCGTCCATCCTGGGCATCGCGACATCCAGCACCACCAGATCGATCTCGGTGGTCTGGAAGAGCCGAAGAGCGGCCTCGCCGTCNGCGGCCTCCAGCACCCGATAACCGAATCTCTCCAGGCTGCGCGCAAGTGCTATGCGAGATGCCTCATCGTCCTCAGCGACGAGGAGCGAGGCTCCTCGCGTCGTCGCTGCTGGTGCAGCGTCTCCGGCCCCGGTCATGGTGCGAAACCCTACGCATCCTCATCGGAACCACTGCGACCGGGGGTGGCGATTTACGGTGTTGCAGCNCCCAAAACTAACTAAATGTGACATAAAGAAGATAATTTGCCGACTCAGGGCCATTTTGACGACATAGCACATCCCTCGCCATGACAGCCTGAGACGGAGGCATNCCAGNCCGTGCCCGCCACTGGTGGCATCACCGTGGACGGCTGGGATCCGGGGCGACGGCGGGCATCTCGGCCCGCGAACAGCCACCGAACCACCGCCGGGTCGAGCCCGCCCACGCATCTGGCATACTCGACCCGGGCCAGTGCGGTCCTGGCCGTTCGCCGGAGTAGCTCAGTGGCAGAGCAATCGCCTCGTAAGCGATAGGTCGCGGGTTCAATCCCCGCCTCCGGCTCACTCCCCGATTCCGCTCGCACGATCATTACGCGCCAGGTANCCGTCATAGCCGGCACGTCCGGCCCGGCGGCGGGCCGGCTCCCGCCCCGGGCCCATCCCGTGGGTTCCTGAACCTGTCCCACCCCGCTTGGGACGTGGGACAGGTCGTCACGGATACCACAAGCCGGACGGAGGGATCAGGCCGACCTGGGTTCGGCCTCCTGGTCGTGCCCGTCCGCCTCCGCGGCCTCCGCCTCGCGCAGCCGCTTGATGGACGCCAGGATCTCCCGCTCAGCCTCCTTGCGGTCCACCCAGGATGCGCCCTCCACCGACTTACCGGGCTCGAGGTCCTTGTAGACCTCGAAGAAGTGCTGGATCTCCAACCGGTCGAACTCCGGCAGGTGCNGCAGATCCCGCAGGTGCTCCTGCCGGACGTCGGCCACCGGCACGCAGAGAACCTTGTCNTCCGGCCCCTTCTCGTCGGTCATCTCGAACATGCCGATCGTCCGGCACCGCACCAGGCAGCCCGGGAACGNCGGCTCCTCCAGCAGGACGAGGGCGTCCAGCGGATCACCGTCGCGCCCGAGGGTTCCCTCGATGAACCCGTAGTCCGACGGGTAGTGGGTGGAGGTGAACAGCATCCGGTCAAGCCGGATACGGCCGGTGTGGTGATCCATCTCGTACTTGTTGCGCTGCCCCTTGGGGATCTCGATGGTCACATCGAACTCAAGGTCCACTCCGCTCCCTGTCTCCTTCGTCTTCGCCCGGTCCGCACCGGAGCGATCGCCGTTTGTCACATGGTGCTCGTTCGAGCCGTACCGTGCTCGTGGCGCAGTACGTCGTGCTCGTGCCGTACGTCGTGCTCGTGGCGCAGTACGTCGTGCTCGTGCCGTACGTCGTGCTCTGCCAGGCGGTGGACGTGCTCCGCCCGGGGCGCGGGCCACCCACCCCAGTGACCACAACGAGGCGTCACACCCACGACGGCGCACCTAGTGTCGCGGACGCCGCCTCCCACCCGAACCACTCCCACCCGAACCGCACCGGCACCACCACGTTTCCACCGCCGGATCTCCCGGGCACCGAAACCATGCTGGGCACCGGCGACACGCCCGGTGGGGCCTTCTTCGTACCAGTGCCGCCCGCCGACACGACACCTCCGGTGTCCCGTCGCACCCTCGGTGTCCCGTCGCGGCGGGACACCGCCGGGCAGGCCGGCGGCGACGGATCCGGGTTCACCCGCCGCGCCGTCGCCGACCGCCCGCTGGTTGCGTAGTGTCGGTGAGTGACGTCAGCCGCACCGGTCGCCCGGGTAGGGGGGCTCACCGCCCTGGCCGGCGCGCTGCTCGCCGGGTCCCTGTCCGTCGGTCCCACCACCGGATCAGCCGCGGAACTCGCCGGCAGCGGGTCCGACCGCGCGGGCGCTGCGGTGCTCGGCGGTCTCGATTCGGCCGCGCCGATCCCGCAGCCCGCGGCGGTGGCGGCCCGCCTCGCCGGCCCGCTGGGTGATCCCGTTCTGGCGCGGCCCGCGGCCTTCGTCATAGACGCACAGTCGGGTCGGGTGCTCCTCGACGTCCGGTCCCGCATCCCCGTGGCACCGGCCTCCACGTTGAAAACCGCGGTCGCCACGGCCGCGTTGACCACCTTCCCCGACGACCGGCTGCGGACCACCGTGGTCTACAGCCCGCCCGCGGGCGGGAACGCCCGCACATCAGGCGGAACACTGTGGCTCGTCGGCGGCGGAGATCCGACCCTGACCGNCTCCACCGCGCCCGGCGGCTATCCGGCTCTGGCCCGGCTGAGCGATCTCGCCGCTCAGGTCCGGGCCGCGGGTATCACCTCGGCGGCTCGGGTGATCGGCGATGGAGGGCTGTTCGTCGGTCCGGACCGGGCACCGGGATGGCGCGACAACTACGTGACCGACGGGGACGTCGCCCCGGTCTCGGCGCTGGAGGTCGACGCCGGACGGTCGGCACCGGAAGCCGTCGGACCGCGCAGCCCCACCCCGGCCGCCGCCGCGACCACGGCCTTCGCCGCGGCGCTCATGACCGCCGGAGTATCCGTCGGATCGGTGGCCACCGGCCCGGCGGACCCGGCCGCACAACGGGTCGCGGCGGTCTACAGCCCGCCGGTGCGGGTCTTGGTCGAACGCATGCTCACCCAGTCAGACAACGATCTCGCCGAGAGCCTGGGACGGCTCGTCGCCCATCGGCGGGGCCTGCCCNCCTCGTTCACCNGCGCCNCCCGCGCGGTGAGGGACGTCCTCGCCGAGGCGGGCCTCCCCGTCGCAGGGATGGCACTGGCCGACGTGAGCGGCCTGTCCATCGCAAACCTGATCATGCCCATGACCCTTGTGGCCATCCTGCGCGCCGCCGTCCTCCCCGGTCGGCCGGCGCTGCGCACCATTCTCACGGGGCTGCCGGTAGCCGGGTTCTCCGGTACGCTAGGTGACCGCTACACCACTGGCGACACCGCCATCGGAGCGGGTGACGTCCGGGCGAAGACCGGCACTCTGCACAACGTCAGCAGCCTCGCGGGCCAGCTCGTCGACGCGGACGGCAGGCTGCTCCTCTTCGCGTTCCTCTCGCCCGCCGAGGAGGCGGGCAGCACCAAGGCCGCCCTCGACCGGGCCGCCGCGGCGCTCACCGGCTGCGGATGCACCCCGGCCCGGTCGACGACCGTGGCGATCCCACCGGCAGCATCGCGCCCACCGGCAGCATCGCGCCCACCGACCTGAGCAGGACCGTCGGCGCCCCGGCGCGTCCCATCCCGTTCTCGGCACGGTTCATGATCGGACCCAGACGACGGGCGAGCCCGGTACGCTCGGATTCGTGGACGCCGAGCTGGTCGACTGGGAACTCGCCGTGACGACGGCGAGGAAACTGGTTCGCCCCGGCCCGCAGATCTCGCGGGAGCAGGCCGGCGAGGTCGTCTCGGAGCTGCGGCGACTGGCCGTCGAGGCCGAGCGGCACGTCGAGGACTACACCCGGCTCACTCCCGCCGGGCCGGCCACCCCCATCACCGTGGTGGACCGGCTGGAGTGGGTCCGCTCCAACGTCGCCGGTCTGCGGGTGCTGACCTCCCCGTTGCTGGGCAAACTGTCCGAACAGCAGCGCGGCAACCTCGCCGCGGCGGTCGGTCGGCGGGTCACCGGGGTCCAGATCGGCACAGCCTTGGCCTATCTGGCCGGCAAGGTGCTGGGCCAGTACGAGGTCTTCCTCCCGCCGGAGGAGTACCAGGCCGGGAGGGACGATCCGGGTCCGCCCGACGTGCCGGGGTCGGTCGGGCGCCTCAGCCTGGTCGCGCCGAACATCGCGCACGCCGAGGCGGCCATGGGGGTCGTGCCGCGAGACTTCCGGATGTGGGTATGCCTGCACGAGCAGACCCATCGCAGTCAGTTCACCGCCGTGCCGTGGCTGCGGACCCACCTGGAGTCCGAGATCACCGCGTTCATTGAGGCCACGGACCTCGATCCGGACGTCCTCGCGGACCGCGTCCGCTCGGCGATGAGCGCGCTGCGCGGGGCGGTGTTCGACCGGGAGGCCGACAGCCCGAGCGTCGTGGAGGCGCTGCAGACCCCGGCCCAGCGAGCGGTTCTCGACCGCCTCCAGGCCATCATGACGTTGTTGGAGGGCCACGCCGACCAGGTGATGGACGCGGTGGGGCCGAAGATCGTACCCACCGTCGCCGACATCCGGACGAAGTTCGAGGGTCGCCGCGGCGGGGGATCGCCGATCGACCGGTTCGTCCGCCGGCTCCTCGGTCTCGATCTCAAGCTGCAGCAGTACCGCCAGGGCGGGGCGTTCGTGCGTGCGGTGGTCGCGCAGGCCGGGGTAACGGGTTTCAACACCGTCTGGGAGTCACCGGCGGCGCTGCCGACCCGCGCCGAGCTGGTCGANCCCNCCGCNTGGATGCAANGGGTCCNGGGCAGCCGCCCGCCGATCTCGGCGTGAGCACCATGGTCGTCGGGGCCGCGGGGGTCGTCGGGGCCGCCGACTCCCCGGGCTGTTCCACATCCGCCTTCCGGCCGACGCTGTGACCCCACCGATCGCCGGTGAGGACCACACCGGCCATGCCGGCGACGTCCGACCGGGCGATCCGGCTCCGCGCACGGTTCTCTCGTCGAGATCTCCCACTCCCGCGGTCGCGGCAGTCAGGCTGGCGGTTCGCCGCGCGGTCACCGACCTGCCACCCGGCGGACTAGTGCTGGTCGCCTGCTCCGGCGGCCCGGACTCCCTGGCGCTCGCCGCGGCCCTCGCGTTCGTCGCCCCCCGCCGCGCCCTGCGGGCCGGCATGGTCACGGTCGATCATGGCTGGGACACCGGCTCGACCGAACGGGCGGAGCGCGTCGCCCGCCAGGGTCGGGCCCTCGGCCTGGATCCGGTGGAGGTCCTGACCGAGCACACCGCTCGCTCCGAGGGGATCGCCCGACAGGCACGGCGGGCCGCGATCGCGGCGGCCGCCGACCGGCTCGGCGCCCNGGCGGNGCTTCTCGGCCNCACGCTGGACGACCAGGCCGAGACGGTGCTGCTGAGGCTCGCGCGGGGCGCGGGCGCCCGCTCCCTCGGGGGGATGTCGGCTGACGACGGCCTGCTTAGCCGGCCACTGCTCGGGATCCGCCGCGCGGACACCAGGGCCGCTTGCCTCGCCGAGGGGCTCGAGGTGNGGGATGACCCGACGAACCGGGACCCAGCGTTCACCCGGTCCCGGGTGCGTCACACGGTCCTGCCAGTGATGGAGACGGAGCTCGGCCCGGGCATCGCCGAGTCGCTGGCGCGCAGTGCCGATCTGCTGCGGGCCGACGCGGACGCCTTGGACGCCATGGCCGCCGAGGTCTACGGCAAGGTCGTCAGGGCTCGTGGCCGGCCGTGCACCGGCGAGGTCGCCTTCGACGTCGCCGCGCTGGCCGGGCTCACCGCGGCGGTCCGCGGTCGGCTGCTGCGCCGGGCGGCCATCGACGTCGGAGCGTCGGCCTCCGCGCTGCGCGCGGAGCACATCTGGGCGGTGGAGGAGCTGGTGACGCGGTGGCGCGGGCAGAAGCCGGTACCGCTTCCCACCGGCGTGCTTGCCCGGCGATGGGAGAACAGGGTCACGCTGACCGGGCCGGTGGTTCCTCCACCGCCGCCAGCCGGCCCCGCCGCCCGACGGTCGGATGCCGCCNGACGGTCGGATGCCGTCACCGCGCCACACATCAAGGAGGACGACCAGGTGAGTCAGACCGCGACGACGACCCCCGACACCGGAGGCGCCCATGACGGCCCCCGGCACAGCCCGCATCCCGACATCGCCGAGGTCCTGGTCAGCTCGGACGAGATCGCCGCGAAGATCGTTGAGCTCGCGGCCAGGGTGGACGCCGACTACGCCGGCCGGGAGATCCTGCTCGTGGGCGTGCTCAAGGGCGCCGTCATGGTCATGGCGGACCTGTCCCGCGCGCTGACGGTCCCGCTGACCATGGAGTTCATGGCGGTCTCCTCGTACGGGTCGTCAACCTCCTCGTCTGGGGTGGTGCGCATCCTCAAGGATCTGGACCGGTCGATCGAGGGCCGGGACGTCCTGGTGGTCGAGGACATCATCGACTCCGGGCTGACCCTGTCCTGGCTGCTGAAGAACCTGCGCTCACGCGGCCCCGCCTCGCTTGAGGTCCTGGCGCTCTTCCGTAAGCCCGAGGCTGTCACCGTGGATGTGGATGTCCGATATGTCGGCTTCGATCTTCCCGGCGCGTTCGTCGTCGGGTACGGCCTTGACTACTCGGAGTACTATCGAACCCTGCCGTTTGTCGGGACCCTCACGCCCGCGGCGATCGAGAGGGGCGCCCCGGCCTGAGCCCGCTGGCCTTCNGCCCGCTCGGATNCNCCCTCGGTCNCCGCATCCGCCACGAGCGAAACACCGAACACCATCAGACCGCCACGATCGGAACAGCGCGGGCCGCCGATCCGTTGGTCGGATGTACGCGCGGTGAGATGCGCGCACCGGCGGTACCCTCGGCACAAGGGAATCCCGATCGAGGGCAGCACACACGTCAGGAGGGTGGAGCGCTCGTGTCCGGNGCTCCAGACAGATGACTCCAAGAAGAATCTTCCGCGGCTGGGTGCCACTGCTGCTCCTGGTCCTGTTCGTGATCATTCTCACGACGGGCGTCCTCTCGGGTCCCAGTGAGTACGGCAAGCGAGACCTGAACTTCGTCCAGCAGCAGATCGACGAAGGCCAGGTGGCGAAGGCCAAGATCCAGGATTCGAAGCAGCTCATCCAGATCCAGACGAAGGACGGCCAGAAGTTCGAGTCGTCCTATGTCACCGAACAGGGTGTCGTCCTGGCGAACGAGCTCCGCAACAAGCGGGTCGCCTACGACGTCTCGGTCGACCGTGGAAACATCCTGGTCTCGCTCCTGCTGAACCTGCTGCCCGTACTGCTGGTCGTCCTTCTGCTGTTCTTTTTCATGAACCAGATGCAGGGCGGCGGTAACCGGGTCATGAACTTCGGCAAGTCCAAGGCGAAGCTGGTGAGCAAGGACACGCCGAAGACGACGTTCGCCGACGTGGCCGGTGCGGACGAGGCCATCGAGGAGCTCGAGGAGATCAAGGAGTTCCTCGAAAACCCGGGCAAGTTCCAGGCGATCGGAGCCAAGATTCCCAAGGGGGTCCTGCTCTACGGCCCGCCGGGAACCGGCAAGACGCTGCTGGCCCGGGCCGTCGCGGGTGAGGCCGGGGTGCCCTTCTACTCCATCTCGGGTTCCGACTTCGTCGAGATGTTCGTCGGTGTCGGCGCCAGCCGGGTTCGCGACCTGTTCGAACAGGCCAAGGCCAACGCGCCCGCCATCATCTTCGTTGACGAGATCGACGCCGTGGGCCGCCACCGCGGAGCGGGACTCGGCGGTGGCCACGACGAGCGGGAGCAGACGCTCAACCAGCTCCTGGTCGAGATGGACGGGTTCGACGTCAAGGGCGGGGTCATCCTCATCGCCGCGACGAACCGGCCCGACATCCTCGACCCGGCCCTGCTGCGGCCCGGCCGCTTCGACCGGCAGATCGTCGTGGATCGGCCGGACCTGCTCGGCCGCGAGGCCATCCTGCGGGTGCACGCCAAGGGCAAGCCGATCGGCCCGGACGCCGACATGATGGTCATCGCCCGGCGGACCCCCGGGTTCACCGGTGCCGATCTGGCCAACGTACTGAACGAGGCAGCCCTGCTGGCCGCCCGCTCCAACCTGAAATTCATCTCGTCGGCGCTGCTCGAGGAGTCCATCGACCGCGTGATGGCGGGACCGGAGCGCAAGACCCGCGCGATGAGCGACAAGGAGAAGAAGCGCATCGCTTACCACGAGGGCGGCCACGCCCTCGTGGCGCACGCGCTGCCCAACTCCGACCCGGTGCACAAGGTGACCATCCTGCCCCGGGGGCGCGCGCTCGGGTACACGATGCAGCTTCCCCTGGAGGACAAGTACCTCTCGACCCGCTCGGAGATGCTCGACCGCCTCGCCGTCCTGCTCGGCGGGCGCACCGCCGAGGAGCTGGTGTTCCACGACCCGACCACGGGGGCGAGCGACGACATCGAGAAGGCCACCCAGATCTCGCGAGCAATGATCACCCAGTACGGGATGAGCGACAAGCTCGGCGCGATCAAGTTCGGCACCGAGAACAGCGAGGTCTTCCTCGGCAAGGAGGTCGGCCACCAACGCGACTACTCCGAAGAGGTCGCCAGTGAGATCGACATCGAGGTGCGCCGGCTGATCGAGGCCGCACACGACGAGGCCTGGGAGATCCTGGTNACCTACCGGGACGTACTGGACAACCTCGTGTTGCGGCTGATGGACACCGAGACGCTGAGCAAGGACGAGGTCGCCGAGGTCTTCGCGACGGTCCAGAAACGCCCCGTGCGTGGCATCTACACCGGGGTGGGGCGTCGCGTCCCCTCCGACCGGCCACCGGTGCAGACCCCGGCCGAGCTCGGCCTGCTGACGGCGGATGTCGCCGACCTGGTGAACGACCCGGGCCACGGTAATGGTGCCGCCGGACGCGGACCGGGCGGCAACGGAACCGGGGGCAACAGGGCCGGCGGTCACGGTCAGCCCGCCGGCGTGCCGGGGGCACCAGCGGGCTCGGGCCCCGGGGTCGACCCGTCCGGTCCGGGCGGGGGCGTACCGCACGGCACGGATGTCGGTGGTCCGGGTGGGAATGGCAGCCCCGGGGGGCACGGTTATCCCCAGGGCCAGGGCACGCCGGCGCCCCCCGGAGGGGNGGGTCCGGCCCATGACGGGCCGAGGATCGCCAACCCGTGGGCCCCGCCAAGCTGGCCGAGCGACGACGAGAGGAGACGCCGTTGACGTCTTATTCCGACGAGGCGTCCACTGCCGCGGGCGAACGACGAAGTGAATCATCTCCCGCGGCGGAGGCCCCAGGAATGGACGGTTTCGGCATCCCGGACCCCGACGGCGACGGACCGGCTGCGTCANCCCTGGCGCCGGGCAATGGCAGGCCGCGGCAGGTCCGTCCCTTCGACCACGACCGAGTCGCACGCGCGGTTCGTGAGCTACTGATCGGGATCGGCGAGGACCCGGACCGCGAGGGTCTTCGCAAGACCCCGGACCGGGTCGCGCGGGCGTACCGGGAAGCCGTCGAGGGTCTTGGCCGGGATCCCTCCGAGGTCCTGACCACCGTCTTCGATGAGGGTCACGACGAGATGGTGCTGGTCCGCGACATCGATTTCTCATCGCTGTGCGAACATCATNTGGTCGTGTTCTCCGGCAAGGCGCACGTCGCCTACATCCCCAACAGCAAGGGCCAGATCACGGGCCTGTCGAAGCTTGCCCGGCTGGTCGACCTCTACTCCCGTCGTCCGCAGGTCCAGGAACGGCTGACCTCGCAGATCGCGGACGCCCTCGTCGAGGTGCTCGACCCGCGCGGAGTGATGGTCGTCATCGAGGCGGAGCACCTGTGCATGTCGATGCGCGGTGTGCGCAAGCCCGGGGCCACCACGGTGACATCCGCGGTGCGTGGCCAGTTCCTCAGCACCGCTACCCGCAACGAGGGCATGTCGCTCATCCTGCACAGGTAGCTCCGGGTGGCAGGGATTACAGGCGGCAGGCCTGAATCCCGGAGACGAGGATGCCCCGGGCACCCAGCTCCCAGAGGTCGTCCATCATGCGGTTGACCTCGGCGCGCAGCACCATCGCCCGCACCGCGACCCAGTCCTCGCGCTGCAACGGAGAGATCGTCGGGGACTCGTAGCCCGGCGTGATCTCGCATGCCTTGTCGAGCACGGCCGTCGGAACGTCGTAGTCCATCATCACGTACCGCCGGGCGACCAGAACCCCCTGGATCCGGCGCAGCAGACGCTCATGCGAAGGGGACAGGTCCGCGCCTCTCTTGGCGATCACGATGGCCTCCGAGCGCAGGACCGGCTCGCCGAGCAGCTCCAGACCCGCGGCCTTGAGCGTACGGCCGGTCTCGACCACGTCGGCGACCGCGTCCGCGACACCGAGCCGCACCGCCGTCTCGACCGCACCATCCAGAGTCACGATGTCACCCGGGGTGACCCCCCGGCCGGCAAGGTCGGCTCGGACCAGCGCGGGGAACGACGTCGCGATCCGCTTGCCGGCGAGCTCCGTGATGTCCGCGAGCGTCCCCTCCGGAGAGGCGTAACGAAACGTGGCGAACCCGTATCCAAGCGGAACGAGCTCCTCGGCGGCGGCACTGCTGTCGAGGAGGAGATCACGCCCGGTGATGCCAAGATCGAGACGACCCGACCCGACGTAGACAGCGATATCCCGAGGGCGCAGGAAGAAGAACTCGATGTCGTTCTCGACGTCGGCGATCACCAGCTCGCTCCCCTCGCGCCGCGCGAGGTAGCCGGCATCGGAGAGCAACTGACCGGAGGCGGCCGACAACGCCCCCTTGTTCGGAACCGCGATACGAAGCATCGTCACTACTCAGCGTCTACGAGAAAGGGCAGGACATCGATCACAGATGGGAGTATACGTCGTCCAGCGAAAGGCCTAGAGAAATCATCAGCAGCTGACTCCAGTAGAGCAACTGGGAGATCTCCTCGGCGGCCCTTCCCCGGCCTTCGTGCTCGGCCGCCATCCACGCTTCAGCGGCCTCCTCGACCAGTTTCTTGCCCAGATGGTGGACGCCCTGATCGAGCGCGGCGACAGTTCCCGAGCCGGGTGTCCGACGCCGCCATTTCTCGGCAAGCTCGACGAAGAGTTCGTCGAATGTTTTCAGGTTGGATACATTCGACGAATCGGATGCGCCGACGGATGGCACGGCGGACCGATCGGCAGGGAGCATGCTCGGCATGCTACCCGTCACCGGGCGGACAACCTCCGCGCCGCGGGCCCGCGGTGCGGAGCGGCACACGACGACCACAGACACGCGCTCCGCGGCCAGCCGGCAAGCCGATGCGACGGAGTCCCTGCACCGGAGTCCCTGCACCGGAGTCCCTGCACCGGAGTCCCTGCACCGGAGTCCCTGCACCGGCCGCCATGTTGCTGGTTGACTTGATGACTGTGCTTCCGCCCGCGATCGTCGCCACCGACCTGGACGGGACGCTGATCCGCAGCGACGGCACGGTGTCCGAACGCACCCGCGGGGCGTTGCGCCGGGTGGAACGCGCCGGGGCGACCGTGGTGTTCGTGACGGGACGACCCAGTCGGGTGATGGCCGGCGTCGTCGCCCAGACCGAGGTCTCCGGGCTCGCGATCTGCGCGAACGGCGCGCTGGTCTTCGATCTCGACTCCGGCGAGCCGGTCAGCCAGCGCTGTCTGGAATCGGCCACGGCCCTGCGGCTGGCGGCGGCGATCCGCGCCGCGGTTCCCGACGCGGTGTTCGCGGTCGAGAGCGGCGTGCGCTTCGGCCGGGAACCCGCCTTCGAGGCGATGTGGCCGGATCCCAAGGAGATCGTCGCGGAGTTCTCGGAGCTGCTGGGCGTCCTGCCGGCGACGAAACTGCTTGTCCGGCGGGGGGGCGCTCCGTTCACGGAAGTGTACGACGCCATCGTCGAACTCGCCGGGGTGGACGCCGTCGTCACAACCTCCAGCGCGGACCTTCTCGAGATCGCGGGGCCGGGGGTGTCGAAGGCGGTGGCACTGGCTGAACTCGCCGCCGGGCGGGGGGTGGTCGCCGCCGACGTCATCGCGTTCGGAGATATGCCGAACGATCTACCGATGTTCGCCTGGGCCGGATACGCGGTCGCCGTCGCGAATGCCCATCCCGAAGTACTGGCCGCCGCCGACGAGATCACCGTGTCGAATGATGAGGACGGGGTCGCGATCGTCCTGGAGCGGCTTTTCCCATAACCACGATGATCTTCCTGGGCATTCCGGTCCGTCCCGATCACGATCGGGCCGCATACCGGGCCGGATACTCTCCACGAATACCCTCCGGACGGTTCCCGGTCGACGACGGGGATTCCCGGTGGACCGCCGCGTTGATACCTGCCCGGCCGGATCCGGACACGCATCGCCTCCCGGTCTCGCGCTCCCAGCGCGTCCGCATGCACAGCGTCCGCATGCACAGCGTCCGCATGCCGCCCCGACACCCGGGCATGCCGCCCCGACACCCGTCGCACAGACGGGCCAGGATAGGGACATGGCACCCCTCGTCCAGGACTCGGCCTCATCCGGGCTGCCGGCTCACGAGATCGACGGCGAGTTCCTCGCGCTGCCGCGCACCGCACTCGCCGACGCGGCTCTGCAGACCGCACGTGATCTCGGCGCGACGCACGCCGACATCCGCGTCGAACGGCTCAAGGACTCCTCGCTGTCGTTCCGCGACGCCTCGCTGGAAAGTCGCCATGAAGGCGCGACGCTGGGCTTGGCTGTCCGGGTGGTGCACGGCGGCACCTGGGGTTTCGCCGCCGGCGTCGACCTGACGNCGGACGAGGCGGCGCGGCTGGCCCGCGAAGCCGTCGAGATGGNCCGAGTCGCCGCCCCGCTCAACTCCGAACCAGTCGAACTCGCCGCGGAACCGACCCACACCGACGCGGTCTGGGTCTCGGCCTACGCGACCGATCCGTTCGCGGTCGACGCCCGGGACCGGGTCGAACGGGTCGGCGGCCTGTGTCGGACGCTGTTCGCGGCGCACGATGTCGACCATGTCGACGGCCGGTTCAGCGCGGTGATGGAGAACAAGTACTACGCCGACCTGACCGGGACCACGACGACACAGCAACGGGTGCGGGTGATCTGCCAGATCGAGGCGACCCGGGTCGATCCCGCGGGCGGCTTCGAGTCGATGCGCNCGATCGCCCCGCCCGTCGGTCGAGGCTGGGAGTGGCTGGTGGCGGGCCCCGCGGCCGGCTGCTGGGACTGGGAGAGCGAGATCGATCTGATCCCGGGTCTGCTCGCCGAGAAGTCCAGGGCCTCCTCAGTCGAACCAGGGCCGTACGACCTGGTCATCGACCCGTCGAACCTGTGGCTGACGATCCACGNGTCGATCGGGCACGCCACCGAGCTCGACCGGGCGCTCGGCTACGAGGCCGCCTACGCCGGTACCTCCTTCGTCACCCTCGACCAGCTGGGCACGCTGCGGTACGGCTCCCCGGCGATGACCGTCACCGGGGACCGCACCGCCCTGCACGGGCTCGCGACCATCGGCTACGACGACGNGGGCGTGCAGACCCGCCGGTTCGACATCGTCCGCGACGGCCAGTTCGTCGGCTATCAGCTCGACCGGGCGATGGCGGCCCGCAATGCCGCCGTGCTCGGGGTCGACCGCTCCAATGGCTGCGCGTTCGCCGACTCCCCCGCCCATGTGCCGATCCAGCGGATGGCGAACGTCTCCCTGCTCCCGGCGCCCGGCGGCCCGTCGACCGAGGAGCTGATCAGCCGGGTCGACCGCGGCATCTACGTCGTCGGGGACAAGAGCTGGTCGATCGACATGCAGCGGTACAACTTCCAGTTCACCGGCCAGCGGTTTTACGAGATCCGCGCTGGTCGCATCGTCGGCCAGCTCCGCGACGTCNCCTACCAGGCGACGACGACCGACTTCTGGGGATCCCTGGAGGCCGTGGGAGGCCCCGAGACCTACGTGCTGGGCGGTGCGTTCAACTGCGGCAAGGGCCAACCCGGCCAGGTCGCGGCCGTCAGCCACGGCTGCCCGTCGGCTCTGTTCCGCGCCACCAACATTCTCAATGCTCGCCGAGAGGCCGGTCGATGAGCCGGCCGGCCGGACCGCAACCAGCCTCAGCCGACGGAGGAAGCACGGTGCGCGAGACCGCCCATGAGATCGTCGAACGCGCCCTGGGCCTGTCGAAGGCGGACGGCTGCGTAGTGATCGCCACCGAGTCCAGCGCGGTGAACCTGCGCTGGGCCAACAACACGTTGACGACCAACGGCGCCAGCCGGGATCGGTCGATCACCGTCATCAGCGTCATCGGCCGCTCGTTCGGGGTGCGGACGGCCTCCACCATCGACTCCCCCGGTTCCGGCGGCCACCCCACCGCGCGTCCCACCGACCTGCCGCATCCCACCGATGCCGACGGCCTCGCGGAACTCGTCCGCGCCGCCGAGGACGCGGCCCGGGACGCCGAGGATGCCGAGGACTACACGGACCTGCTCGGGCTGGACACGACGGACGTCGGCGCGGGTGCGGGGTCGGCGGGTGCGGGGTCGGCGGGTGCGGGGTCGGCGGGTGACGCGGCCGAGGCCTTCACCGATCCGGCCGCCCGGACCAGCACCACGGTGTTCGCCTCCTTCGCCCGGGACCTCGCGGAGGCGTTCGCCGCGGCGCGGGCGGGCGGGCGGCGGTTGTTCGGCTTCGCCGAGCACAATCTGACCACCACGTGGCTCGGGACGTCGACGGGGCTGCGGCTGCGGTACAGCCAGCCGACCGGCAGCGTGGAGTGGAACGCCAAGAGCGGCGTTCCCGGCGGCTCGGTCTGGCACGGCCAGTCGACCCGTGACTTCACCGACGTCGACGTCGCGGGTACCGACGCGGCGCTGCGCGACCGGCTGGCCTGGTGCGAACGGTCGCTGGAACTGCCGGCCGGCCGGTACGAGACGCTGCTGCCGCCCTCCGCGGTGGCGGATTTGATGATCTACATGTACTGGACGGCTGCCGGTCGGGACGCGGCCGAGGGCCGGACGGTCTTCAGCCGGGCCGGCGGCGGCACGCGTCTCGGCGAGGCGATCGGACCGGCGGGACTGCGGCTGGCCAGCGATCCGCACGACCCGGAACTCGCGACGACCCCCTTCGTGACCGCGCAGTCCTCCTCGTCGATGTCCAGCGTCTTCGACAACGGACTGGCGCTGAGGCCCACCGACTGGATCTCGGATGGCACCCTCGCCGCCCTCGTGGAGACCCGCGCGTCCGCCCGTGCCACCGGGGTCCCGACCACCCCGATGATCGACAATCTGATCCTGGACGGCGGAGGCTCCGCGTCGTTGCAGGAGATGATCGCCTCGACGAAACGCGGGCTCCTGCTCACCAGCCTGTGGTATATCCGCGAAGTCGATCCCGAGGTGCTCCTGCTCACCGGCCTCACCCGGGACGGGGTCTACCTGGTGGAGAACGGTGAGGTCACCGGGGCCGTCAACAACTTCCGCTTCAACGAGTCACCGGTCGACCTGCTCGGCCGCCTGGCCGAGATCGGCGCCACCACCCGCACCATGGCGCGGGAATGGGCGGACTGGTTCACGCTCACCCGCATGCCCGCGGTACGGATCCCCGACTTCAACATGTCCTCGGTCAGCCCGGCGAACTGACCGCCGGCCGGGCCGGGGGCATCGAACCATCGATGGTGAACCGCGAGCAGCCATGGCTCCCGGTTCACCATCGCGGGTCGATTCGGGGACGGGTCGATTCGGGGACGGGTCAATGAAAAACGGGTCAGTCAGAGGTAGGCCCCGCGGCCGANCGTCTCGCTGCCGGGCTGCTGCCCGCTCGGCAGGGCCCGTCGGCGCATCTCCTCGAGTTGAGCCTTGGCGGCCATCTGTTGGGCGAACAGCGCGGTCTGCAGGCCGTGGAACAGACCCTCGAGCCAGCCGACCAGTTGTGCCTGGGCGATTCGCAGCTCGGCGTCCGACGGCGTGCGCTCCTCGTCGAACGGCAGCGACAGCCGATCGAGTTCCGAGCGCAGGTCCGGGGCAAGCCCGTCGGAGAGCTCCTGGATGGAACTGCGGTGGATCTCGCGCAGCCGGACTCGGCTCGCGTCGTCCAGCGGGGCGGCCCGGACCTCCTCGAGCAGCTGTTTGATCATGGTACCGATGCGCATCACCTTGTCGGGCTGGGAGACCAGCGCGGCGATGGGGTTGCCGCCGTCCAGCTCCTCCGCGGCCTGCGGCGCCTGGCCACCGTCCGGGGCCAGCGGCCGCACCGGCCGGTCGGGTACCCCCGAGTCCGCGGTCTCGTGCAGCGCGCCGTCAGGCCCGACGACCACGACGCGGGGTTCCGGTTGATCCGTCATGCCCCCTATCCTGCCCCGTGATCCGCCTCCCACGGCACTGGCTTCGCCTCCACGGTCACGCCGGGTGTCACCCATCGAGGGTCATTCCGGGATCGTGAGTACCACCTTTCCGACATGTCCGAAATCAGCCACATGCTGGTGCGCCCGCGCGACCTCGGTGATCGACAGCNCCCGATCGATGNCCGGCCGGATCGCCCCCGCCTCGATCGCCGGCCAGAAGTCGCCGCGGACACCGGTCACGATGTCGGCCTTCTCCTCGACCGGCCGCCCGCGCAGCGACGCGGCGTGGACCGCCGCCCGCTTGGTGAGCAGGGCGCCGAGGTTGAGCTCCCCTTTCACCCCGCCCTGCAGGCCGATGACGACCAGACGGCCTCCCACGGCCAGCACGGCGACGTTGCGGGCGAGATACGCCGCACCCATGTTGTCGAGGATGACGTCCGCCCCATGGCCGTCGGTGGCCTCGCGGATCCTGGCGACGAAGTCGTCGTCACGGTAGGAGACCGCGATGTGGGCGCCGAGCTCCCGCACCCTGGCCAGTTTGGCCGCGGTGCCGGCGGTGGTCGCGACCAGCGCGTTCGGACGCAGCGCGCGGACCGCCTGGAGCGCGAAGGTCCCGATGCCGGACGCCCCGCCGTGCACGAGGAAGACCTCGCGGTCACGCAGACCGGCGATGCCGAACACCGTGGAGTACACCGTGCAGGCGACCTCGGGCAGAGCGGCCGCCGTGATGAGGTCGACCCCGGCCGGGACCGGCAGCACCTGGCCGACCGGCACGTTCACCCGACTCGCGTAGCCGCCCCCACTGAGCAGCGCGCACACCTCGGCCCCGACCTCAACCCGGTCCACGCCNGCGCCGAGAACCGCCACCCGCCCGGAGCACTCCATCCCGATGATCTCAGAGGCACCGGGCGGCGGCGGGTAGAAACCTTGCCGCTGGAGCAGGTCCGCGCGGTTCACCGCCGTCGCGACCACCTCCAGGGTAACCTCGCCCGGCCCCGGGGCAGGAGGGTCCGCCACCGTCGACCACGTCATGACCTCGGGCCCACCGGGCGCTTTCACCGTCACAGCATGCATCCGTCACACGCTACGGCTCCTCGGCACGCGATGCCGCGGCATCATCCGGCGTGCGGGCATGTTCATGCCGCGGCCGTACGGATGTTCCGGTGGGGTGGACGGACGCCGGCTCGGGCCTCAGACCGGCTCGGGCTCCGGTTGGGGTGCGCCGGGAACCGGCTCGGTGTACGGGGAGGGCTCGTGCGGAGCCGGCGGCAGGTCAGGAGCGTCGGGCAGGAGCGGGCCGGGATCATCCGGGATCGGGGTGTCCGGATCGAGCGGGGGCGGGGGACTCGGGCGATGGGGNCGGACGGCCTCGGGCATCACGACAGACGGGGCAACCAGACCAGACCGGGTAAACAGACCAGACCGGGCGGACAGGGCAGCCGGACCAGACAGGGCAGACATAGATTTCGCCGTACCCGGCGGGCGTCGCGGCGGAAACATCGTCCTAGCATCCCATGTCGGCGGCTCGTCCCTCGCCGCGGCCTGGTCGCCGGTCACCCCGCTGGACCGGCGTCGCGCATCCGTGCGCCGCCCCGTCATCGCGGCTGTCCCGTCCGGATCTCGGTTCATCGGCTCGCATCTCCGATCCTATGCCGTCAAGTCCTATGCCCCTATGTCCTATAATGTGGCTGCCTCGGCCGGTCCGAGACGGGTTTGCCCCCGTGGCCGATGTCAACGCGCGCCAGGACCATCACCATGTGTGGCCAGCCCGACATCATCGGACCGAGGGTAAAGCCACTGCTTCGAGCGTATTAACAGTGACCGCCCCACTCGGCATCCAGGTACCACGACGCATACCCGATCGAGTCGCTACCGTCATATGCATATCGCCCTGAACTCATGGTTCTCTGCAACCAGTGACAGACGACCACAGCATCGGCTGTCCGGCCGGCGCCGCGGACGCGCCGGCCTCGACGGGCCCGGGGAGCGTGCCAGTGGAAGCGGTCGCGGCCGACGACGAGCCCGAACATCCCCATACCCAGGCGGAGTTTCATGCCTTCTTCGAGAGACATCACCGCGAGCTGAGCCGGTTTGCGTATCTCCTGACCGGCGATCACGACGTCGCGGACGACATCACCGCGGACGCCCTGACGGCCGCCTGGTCCGCCTGGGACCGGGTCCGCTCCGCGGACCTTCCACTGGCGTATGTCCGGCGGATCGTCGCCAACCTGGCGGCCGACCGGGTCCGGAAGGTCGTCCGCGAGCGACGCGGGCTGCTCTTCCTTGGTCAGCGAGCCGACCAGTCGGCGCGGATACCCGATCTCCCCGCGGTCATGGATCTGCGCTCCGCGCTGATGACACTGCCGCCAGGCAAACGTGCCTGTGTCGTGCTCCGCTACGCCTTCGACCTGTCGGAGATCGAGACGGCNCGCACGCTGGGTATCTCTGTCGGCACGGTGAAGAGCCAGACCGCCAAGGGAGTCGCCGAACTGGAGCGGATTCTCCAGAACACCGAGCTGCCGCCGGCCGGTGCCGCGGAGGTGGCGAGGCCACAGGTATCGTCCGGTCGGCCGGGCACATCACGCGGCGCCACATCCCGATCGGGCAGTTCCCGGATGAATGGCTCCCGGTCGGGCTCGGGTCGCCTGGGACGGCGGCGGGGCAGTGGTCAGTCCGGCAANCCGGCGGGNCCGAGCCCGTCGGCGTTCGCCCGCCTCGGCCGCGTCAAGCTATGGCCCTGGTGGCAGCAGCGAGTCGGCGAGGCATAGATGACGCAGAAGGCGCCCGGGGTTCCAGGAGCTCGATCATGATGCGCAGGGTGGCGCGGCAGCGCGGCGCGGCGAGCCTCCGGCCGATTGCCGTCCCTCCACTCCGGAGACGGGTGACCGCGTGATCAGCGACCACGGAACAGGCGACCGCGAAACCAGCAGCCCGAGCGCGGATGGTCGAGGGTCAGCCGATCGCGTCGGCGAGTTCCGCGGCGGCGACGGTCATGGCGGCGGCCTGGGGGAGCTTCCGTTCCCCGACCGACTCCGCGGCATGCTGAGCGCCGAGATGGGCCGGCACCACCCCGACTCCGATCGCATCCGCGGACGTGTCGCGGCAGCGGTCGATGCTCCCCTGAGCAGCACGATCATCCGCCCCCTCGGCCCGATCGGACCTGTCGGCCCGAGCGGTCCACTCAGCGCTAACGGACCACTCAGACCGCTTGGTTCGATCGGCTCCGGCACCCGGACCGGGGATGGGCGGATCATCACCCGGCAGCACCGCCTGGGCCGTACCGTCGCGAAGACCCCATCGAGCCGACGGCGCCGATCCAGCCGGNCCACCAGCCCCGACCGGCTCCCCCGGTCCCACCACTGGCCCCGTTCCCGGCGGCGCTCGGTCGCCCGACGCGGCACGATCACGGGGGCACTACTCGCCATCATGAGCATCACGGCCCTGACGGCCCTGGCCCTGCTGGGGCCGTCGGGATCGAACTCCCCGGCTCCGCCCACAACGACCGTCACGGCAAAGCCGCGGCCGTCCGCCACGCTGGTCACGACGTCTCCGGTCGTACGGACGCCGGTCACGTCGCCCCAGGCCACTGCGGCGGTTCCACCGGAACCGGCCAGGTCGAGCCCCGCCGGAACATCCGGGGTCAGCGCCGCCGTCCCGGACGCGACGAGCGATGCGAGCGCCGCACGGAGGTCCGCCGGCCCGGACCCGGCGGACCCGGGGTCCGCGAGCGGTGGCGGCGGCGCACCGTCACCGTCCGCGGGACCGTCCACAGGACCGTCCGCGAACCATGGTGACAGCAGATCCTCCCTGCCCGGCGGAACGTTCGCGGGCCTCGGCGGCGGGATCTACACCAGCACCGTCGCCCCCTTCCCCAGTGGATCACGGGTACGGCTTCCGGGCCCCGGCACTCTCGACTGGGTGCTGTTCGGGGGCTCGTGGGACGGTGTGCAGAACCGGGCCGCCATCGTGATGCCGCTGATCGACACCGGCACCCTGCTGGGCACGTCCGTGCCGTCATCCTCGGGATTCGACTGGACGGAGGGCACACCGGTCGCGACCGGTGTGGATGACACCGACCGGCTGTCCCTGCAGGGCTCGGCCCGGCTGACGGTCTTCGTCTCGCAGTCTCCGCTCACCCTGGACGTCCTCCTCGGATCCGGTTCCGGGCGGGTGCAGATCATCGTCACCTCCATCGGCGGCACGCAGACCTTCACCCAGACCCTGCCTTCACCGATCGCCGACGGCTCGGCCGATGGAGTGGTGAGCATCGGGCTGCCTGCCGGAATCGGCACGACGTCGGTCACCATCTCCAGCGGGGGCACATCGGGTTGGACGCTGGCGGCCGCAGTCCTGCGCTGACGGCGCGGGTCTGCGCCGGTTACGGGGGTCTGCACTTGACCATGCGGAACCACAGGCAACCATGCGGAAGAAAAATCTTCACAACGACGGCAACCAATCAACCTCCGTCGGACGACTGACAGATGAACGCCATACCGGCCCCCCGCGCCAGGAGGTCCGGCGGTGTTTCGGCCCGTTCGCTCCCCGGCTAACCCCCCCAGCCCGGCGGACGGGTCGCCAAGCGGCCGTCGACGGCGGCACGCGGGCTGGCCGGCCCGGCCAAGGTCGGCCAGCCCCTCGCGACCTCTCCCACGCCACCCGGCGCCCCGGTCCGAGTGTGAGTCCGGTCCGAGTGTGAGTCCGGTCGCGGGAAGGTGCCACGCGCCCTACGCCGACCGGCCGGGGAGAGGTAGCGTCAACCTCGTGCGTCGGCTGCTGTTGTCACCCTCGTGGATCGCGCGTCATCTCCTCGCGCTCCTCTTGATCGCATTCTTCATCCGCATGGGCATCTGGCAGCTGACGAAGGGCGAATCCCCGCAGGGATCGCTGCAAAACCTCTTCTACGGGGTCGAGTGGCCTGTCTTCGCCGCCTTCGTCGTGTACTGGTGGGTGAAGATGATGAAGGAGGATCTGGCACCCAAGGACACCACCGGGCCGCGGTGGGGTGCCCACGGCCGGATCGCCCCCGAGGCGCCCTGGCGACCGGATCTCGACAGGGGCCCCAAAATGCTGACGACCGGCGGCGCCGAGCAGTCCGCCGAGGACGACGAACTCGACGCCTACAACCGCTATCTCGCCTCACTGTACGAGCGTGACGCCCTTCGGGACGCCCTCAAGCACATCAACGGAGCCCGCTGATGACGGCATTGCCCGACCCCACCCGTACGGCCACCACAGGACGTGCCTCCGCGACAGCGATTCGCGCGTCCCTGCTGCGGTACCGGGCCATCGCCTACATCGTCGGCGTAGGGCTAATCGTGCTGGTGTGCATCGGTATGCCGGTGAAGTACATCGGCGGCAGCGACACGATCGTCGCGGCCGTCGGCCCGATCCACGGTGTGCTGTACATGGTGTACCTTGCCGCTTCCTTCGATCTGGCGAACCGTTGCCGGCTGTCCTCGACCCGGACAATCCTGATCATGCTTGCCGGCACCATCCCGTTCCTGTCGTTCTTCGCCGAGCGGCGGGTCACGTTCCTTNTGCGGGNGAGCCAGCTGTCCGCCGCCGCGGCTCCGGTCGGCCCNGCCACCNGGCCCACGAAGTCCGCGAAGCCCGCGTAGCACGCGCAGTCCACGCAGCACGCGCAGAGCGCCGGGAGACGTCGCCTCAGGACACGTCCGAGTCGACTCCGGCCAGGCGGAGCGCCGCCGGTGCGGGTCGGCGGAGACGGGCGGGCACGGCGATCGTCAGGACCTCACCGGCGGTGAGCCGCCGGAGCCGGGCCAACCGGGAGGGCGGAGCGAGTATCTCCGCGGACAGCACCTGGTCAGCCTCGGTACCGAAGGCAAACAGGCGCCCGTCCGACCAGGTGATCAGTTCGTCGGCCGTACTGGCGGGTCGCACGAGGACCAGCTGGGCGCGCCGCGGGNCCCNGACGATCGTCACCGTCCGCGTGGTGGACCGGAGCAACGCCCACTTGCCGCCGCTGCGGTAGGCGGCCGCCAGCATCCGGGCCGTCTCGTTTCCCTCGGGACGGCGAGGTGGACGATCCGCGATCACCACGAGCCCCGCGTCGTCGACCGCGATCGGCGGAGTCGGGTCCGCCCGCAGGTCCGCGGCGGTCACCGCCCCGAATGCTCTGTCGAGGTGGACACCGCGTGCGGCGGGCAGCCCAAACGACGATGAGGCCAGCATGGCGGTCAGGGACGCCCGCCGGACCTCCGCCCCGTCCAGCCGGACCAATCCGCAGACCGTCATCCGTTCCTCCGTCCTCAGCCCGCGATCCGCGATCCGCGATCCGATGACGCACGGCACGGACGGACTCCCGGCCGGATGATCGACACGGTGCGGCGGCGTTCACGGGTACTCCAGCGCTGGAACGTAGCAGTTTCTCGCCCGCCTCACCGGTCCGTTGCACGGAATCGCCGAGTGGTTCCGACCTTCGGTGCCGGGCCTCACCGTCATGATCCGGGCTCGGCCGGGACGGCGGCTCGAAAACACCTCGGCCGCCTACCGGCCGNCGATCGCCCGTGACCAAGACGTCCGGCGGAAACCGGCCGCATGCGGAGGAAGACCGCGGTCACGGGGGAGGACGGACTTAGGCCACGTTGGCGCCCGACGGCTCACGCTCCCGCTTGACCCGACGAGTCGCGATCACCGGATGAGCCGGGCAATCAACCAGATGCTCATCGAAGCCCTGCACCGTCGGCCAGGACTGGTGGCAGGACCCGCAATGGGTCGTGGCCGGATCGGTCCACCGCTCTTCGCAGCCGGCACAACTGGCCGTGACCGGGATATGCGCTGTCTTGTCGGGCTGCCGGCGACGAGAGACCTGGATCGGCAACGCCTGCTGGATGGCTTGTTCATCTGGGGAACGGAGTGTGACGGAAACCGCGCGTGGACGCCGAGGTGGGGTGATGGCGGCCGGGATCGCGCGAGGGGATGTCGACCGACGGGGAGGCACCCGGCCATCCTGTCGCAGACCTGCACAAGCGTCACGCAACCGGCTGTCGAGTGTTCAGGGTGATTGTCCTGCGGCAACGCTTCCGGAGCTCGCGAACCAGAGCGTTCCGCCCGGACGGGTCGTCATCGGCGAAGGCCGACCGCCGGCAGGAACCCGCGCCGGNAACAACCGTGCCGGGCCGAGCGACACCTGGAACATCGCCGGACAGGCAAAAAATAACTACTGACACACAGTAATATCACTAGACTGGCTATGGTCGAACGCAGGACGGACGCCATCGCCAGGGCCGGCGGTGAGGGGATCCCGGGCGTGAGTGCCGGCGCACTGCTGCGAGGGTGGCGGGAGCGACGCCGGATCAGTCAGCTCGGACTGGCGTTGCGAGCCGACAGTTCCGCCTGACGCATCAGTTTCATCGAGACCGGCCGCTCCATTCCGAGTCGCCCGATGGTGCTGCGCGGGCCACGTGCCCGTCGGTGCGGAACCGGATGAGCAGTTCCTGCCTGTCGCCGAGGCCGATGGTGCAGGATCCGTACATCGGATCGGAGTCGACCAGGCCCAGTCCCGCGAAGCAGGCCCAGTCCCGCTCAGAAGGGTTCGGCCTGCGGGCGACTGCGGCCCCCGCGCGACGAGCTTCTCCTGGAGAGAGATTCCCGCTCCTACACGCCCACCCACAAAGTGCGCTTCGTGAGGCGGCTGAAGCGTGGAGGGTCAGTCACGGTTCACGGTCTCCACNCCGTCGCTCNCCCTCCACATTTCCCGCCGGGCCCGCATCCGCCGGGCCCGCTCGACAGCCATTACAGGGACGCTATATGTCCACCTGCTGCGCTCAGCGAGGCAGAAGGCAGCGGGGACGGTGGCTGTGATCCCCGGTCACGTCCCAGCGTGCCCATTTCGTGCCCACAAGGATCTTCAGGTGTTCCAGGCTGATCGTCGCCAGCTGTCTCCGGCGACAAAAAGCCTGGCAAAGCGGAGGGCGTGGGATTCGAACCCACGACGAGGATCACTCCCCGTAGCGGTTTTCAAGACCGCCGCCATCGGCCACTAGGCGAGCCCTCCCAGCCTGCGACTTTAACCTTATCGTAACATTTTTCCTCCGGCTCGATACAGGCACGGTACAGAAACGCCGAAGGACGCCCGGTAGGCGCCCTCACGCCTCCCATTCTAGCCGTCCGCCCGCCGTGCGGCAGCGAGCCGACGCACCGCATCCTGCTCCCCTCCGTCGAGCAACCGCGCATACGTCCGCCAGATCACGGCAGGGCTGTTACCCGCCCGCTCCGCAGCCTGCTGCACGCTGACCCCGTCCATCAGCCAGCCCGAGATGCAGCTGTGACACAGGGAACTGTCTTACCTCATGCTGTCAGACAGGGTGGCCGGCTACTCAAGGTCACTGATAGCGGCGCGGTGCGATCTCGCCGAAGCCCTGGATATAACGTCAGACCTATCCGGAGAGACATCAGAACCGCGAACACTGAGCAAGGTAGCCGCGTGCCCAGTCAGAACATCGCCGTCGGGCCCTCGTCGGCGCGCGAGTCTCTCCGCGGGCCGCGCCCGTGACTGTTCTCCCCGTCCCCGTCGGTCACCGACACACGCCCACAATCAGACCAAGGTTCTGNGAATGAAGCGCAAGCGACCGTCACCTCGTGGCTCGGAAGGCGACTTCTCCGTCGTCTACAGTGCTCTGGTAGCGGCAGCCCTGACCGCACTCTGTACAGTGGCNGCCATCCTTCTCGTCGCCCCGCACGCCCGGCGCGCTGTTGCCGTGTGCNGCCTCGTCGCGGCGGTCACGGTCGGCCTGGCCTGCGCCGAGATCCGCCGCCGCGGGCACGAGATCGTCCATCTGCGCCGTCGGCAGGCCGCCACCGAGCAGGAACTCATGCACCGCCTGGAGATACAGGAGGCCGAGACCAGCCGCCTCGCCGTCGAGGTGCTGCCCGCCGCGATCAGTCGGCTGCACCGCGGCGACTCGGTCGAGGAGGCGCTGTCCGGCTCGAGCCAGTCGCCCGCCCTCGGCGCCGCGTTCATCAAGGCGCACGACGACGTGGTCCGCTCGGTCCTCGAAGCGGTCAAGGCGGAAGAGGACCTGCGCGACTCCTCGCAGCGCGCGTTCGTCAACGTCGCCCGTCGCGTCCAGGCCATCGTGCACCAGCAGTTCCAGGATCTGCGCGAGATGGAGGAGCGGCACGGCGGGAACCCCGATGTCTTCGACGACCTGCTCCGCCTCGACCACGGCACCGCGCTGATCGGCCGGCTCGCCGACTCGCTCGCCGTGCTCGGCGGATCCCGCCCCGGCCGGCAGTGGCAGCATCCGGTGCCGCTGTTCAACGTGCTGCGCGGCGCGATGTCCCGGATCATCGGCTACCAACGCGTCGAACTGCACTCGGTGGTCGAGGTCGCCATCTCAGGACCCACCGTCGAACCGCTCATCCACGCGCTCGCCGAGCTGCTGGACAACGCCACCCGGTACTCGCCGCCGCAGACCCGCGTGCACATGACCGCGGTCGAGGTGCAGTCCGGGATCGCGGTCGAGATCGAAGACGGCGGCGTCGGCCTCGGCGAGGAGGCCCGGCTGCGCGCCGAGCGGGTGCTCGCCGAGGTCAAGTCGGGCCTCGACCTCGCTGACCTCGGCGGGAACCCGCGCCTCGGCCTGTCCGTGGTCGGTCGGCTCGCGCAGACCCACCGCTTTCAGGTCTCGCTGCGGCCCTCGGCGTACGGCGGCGTGCGCGCCGTGCTGATCATCCCACGTGNCCTGGCCNCCGCCGTGCCGCTGTCCGCGGCCAGCCCGGGCGCCGCGGTCCGGCCGAACCCGAACACGCCGATGCCCGCCATCGCCCTGGAGTCGGAGGAGCCGCAGCGCATAAAGATCAACAACAACGGCCTGCCGCAGCGCAGGCGCGGCGTCACCGCCCCGCTCAACGGGAGCGGCAGCCAGCGGAGCCTGACCGCGCCGCGCGGGCCGCAGTCCGCCGCCCCGCCCCCGCCTGTGTCGAGTAACGCATCCGCTCCCGCCGCCCCGCCCCCGCCCGTGTCGAGTAACGCATCCGCTCCCGCCGCCCCGCCCCCGCCGCCCGGGCTGTGGCTTGCCGCGTTCCAGAACGCGGTCTCCGGCGAAAGCACGAGCACCCAGCACGCTTTGACTGACGATGCGTCGAGTAAGGAAAGCGAGTAGCCGATGGACCACCTGCGGCCCAGCATGGACTGGATGCTCAAGGACCTTGCGGAGAGCGTGCCAGGCACCCGGCATATCATCGTCCTGACCGCGGACGGCCTGCGCATGGCCCAGTACAACACGGATGTGGACACCGCCGACCGCCTCGCGGCCGCGTGCGCCGGACTGCAGAGCCTGTCCGCCGCCGTCGGCGCCGAGTTCCCGCAGGGGGACAAGCGGATGCGGCTCGTGGTGATCGAGGTGGGCGGGGGATTCTTCTACCTCATGGCGGCCGGCGCGCGCGCATACCTCGCGGTGCTGGCCGACGAAGGGGNGGACGCGGGGNTGATGGGACAGCAGATGCGCAACCTGGTCGCACGTATCGGTGAGCATCTCACCAGTCCGCCGCGGATGGAGGAGAGGACGGCCGGGTGACCCCGTCCCCGATCAACGACGCGTCCTGCGCCTGGGAGCAGGGCGGTCCCGAGCGCCTGTACGTCCTCACCGGCGGGCGCGGCGCCTCGGGCCGCCGGGCCGACATCGACCTGGTCACCCTCGTGGTGGCGCGGGCCGCGGGCCGGCCCGAGATGCAGCCGGAACACGCGTCCATCCTGCGCATGTGTTACTGGCCCCTGTCCATGGCGGAGATCTCGGCCTACCTCAAGCTGCCGTTCAGCGTGGTCGCCATCCTGGTCTCCGACCTGCTCAGGGACTCGCTCGTCGAGGTGCGCGCCTCGGTGCGCATGGAAGGAATCGGCGATCCTGAACTGCTCAAGGCGGTGATGAATGGACTCCAGAGGCTCTGAGTTGGCCGTCGGACCGGCGCGCGAGGACGCGCTGCCCGCCTCGGCCGCCACCGCGGTCAAGATTGTCGTGGTCGGCGGGTTCGGCGTCGGCAAGACGACCCTGGTCGGCTCCGTCAGCGAGATCAGACCGCTGACGACCGAGGAGACGATGACCGAGGTCAGCATCGGGGTAGACGACGTCCGCGGGGTCGAGCAGAAGGATGCGACCACCGTGGCCATGGACTTCGGCCGGATCACCATCAACGAGCAACTGGTGCTCTACCTGTTCGGCACGCCCGGACAGCAGCGCTTCTGGTTTCTGTGGACAGGCCTGTTCGAGGGAGCCCTTGGCGCGGTCGTGCTGGTCGACACCCGGCGGCTCGAGGCCAGCTTCGACGTCATCGGGCGGCTCGAGGACGGCGGCGTGCCGTTCATCGTGGCCGTCAACGTCTTCCCGGACGCCCCGAACCACCCGCTGGACGAGGTCCGTGCCGCGTTGGATCTGCCGGCCGCCGTGCCGATCGTCGCGTGCGACGCGCGCAGCCGGGCCTCGAGCCGGGACACCCTGCTGGCCCTCATGCGCTACCTGTACTGGCTGTCCACCCAACCCGCGGCCCCGGTGGCCGCCTCGGCCGCCACGGAGTAAGTGTGTCAACACCCATTCCCGAAGCAGGCGCGGAATCAGGCGCTGCGATCCCGCCGCCGGGGTGTCCGGNGCACGCGGCCTTCGCGCAGGATGCCGTACGGACCGCGCTCTACGGCCCGGAAGCGCAGCACGATCCCGGCGCGGTCTACGAGAAGCTCCGCGCGGAACACGGCGGGATCGCCCCGGTGGAACTCGAGGGTGGCGTCCCGGCCTGGCTGGTGCTCGGCTACCGGGAGAACATGGAGGTCGCTCGCACCCCGAGCCGGTTCACCCGGGACGCCCGGCTCTGGCGGGACTGGAACGAGGGCAGGATCGCCGCGGACGACCCGCTGCTCCCGCTCATCGGATGGCGTCCCGACGTCGTGTCCTACGATGGCGAGGAACATGCGCGGCTGCGCGCCGCGGTCAACGAGTGCCTGACCAGGTTCGACCGGCACGGCACCCGGCGGCACGTCCAGCGCTACGCGAACCAGCTGATCGACGGCTTTGTCGAGGACGGCCGCGCGGACCTGGTGACCCAGTTCGCCGTTTACCTTCCGATGCTCGTGCTG
The DNA here is from genome assembly GCF_000732115.1 of Frankia sp. CeD. Taxonomy (NCBI): domain Bacteria; kingdom Bacillati; phylum Actinomycetota; class Actinomycetes; order Frankiales; family Frankiaceae; genus Frankia; species Frankia sp. CeD. The sequence goes on along the minus strand of NZ_JPGU01000003.1, from coordinate 205,616 downwards.
AGCCGGCTGGTCGGCCTGAGCGAGGGGTACGGCCGGAAACTGGTCGAGGCCATCGTCGGCATGGTCAGCGGCGGCGAGGATGCATACGCGCACAACCAGTACATCATCGGCACCCTGCGGTCGCTGACCGAGGAGCGGCGCAGGGCCCCCGCGCACGACCTGGCGTCCTGGTTCGTTCAGCACCCCTCGGGGCTGAACGACGAGGAGGTACTCAACCACCTGCGCCTCGTGATCGTGCTGGGCTACGAGGCCACGGCGAACCTGGTCTCGAACACGCTGCGGATGGTGCTGACCGACCCCCGCTTCCGCGCGTCGCTCGCTGGCGGGCTCATGACGCTGCCGGACGCGGTCGAGCAGATGCTGTGGGACGATCCGCCGCTACTGGTCTGCCCGGCGCGGTTCGCCACGCACGACATGCATTTCGCCGACAAGGAGATCCGCGAGGGCGACATGCTGCTGCTCGGCATCGCGGCAGGCAACGCGGATCCGGAGATCCGTCCGGATCTCGGCGCGCCGATGCACGGCAACCGCTCGCACCTGGCGTTCAGCCGGGGCCCGCACGAGTGCTCGGGACAGGAGATCGCCCGCGCCATCACCGACACCGGCGTCGACGTGCTGCTCAACCGGCTACCCGACCTGCACCTCACGGTGCCGGAGGAGCAGCTGACCTGGACCGCCTCGACCTGGTCCCGGCACCTTGACGCGCTCCCGGTCAAGTTCGCCCCGCAGTGCCGCCCCGTCCCGCAGTCTGCGCCAGCCGCCCCGGCGTTCTCCGCCCCGGTGGTCGAGCCGAGCGCCGCGAAGGACGCGCTGGCGGCGGTGGCCGAGGCCGACGCACAGGCCAGAGCGGACACCCGCCGCGGCTTCTGGGCTTCGCTGGGCGGCATGTTCCGCGGTCGACGCTAAGGGTTCACGGTCGGCTGACGTACCGCCGAGTGGCGCCCGGGAATCGCTCCCGGGCGCCGCTCTTTTGTTTCCGACACGCCGTCAGACCGCCTGCGGCGAGGTCAGCATGCGAGAGATCTCCTCGCGCGGCGGATCCGTGTCCATCAACAGTTCGTTGACCGCCGCCCACGCCTGGTAACCCCAGTTCCAGTCGTCGACGATCCTCGCACCCATCCGGGCCTGGGCGCGTTCTGTGTCGGTGAAATGCAGCACGTCGAAGGCCGTGTCAAGGCGCTGCTTTGTGGTGTGTATCGACTGGTCGAGCGTCCGCATCTCCTGCTCGCAACGGGCTCTTGCCTCCTGCCAATCGCAGCCGTCCTGGTCTCGGATGATCGAGATCAGATTGCGCGGGTCGTCGCGCTTCGCGTCGCGGACCGAGGAGTAGACGTCGTTGCAGTACACGATGATGTCGCTGGCTAACCTGCGCAGCAGTCGCAGCTGGGTACAGTGGTGGATGTGCGGCGCCAGATAGGTGAAATTCATCTTCTCGCCGAACACCAGGCACAGCGGCACCGCGCCGTTTCCCAGGCGTAGTTCCAAGTACTCTTCGACCGTCGTGTCCATCCGCCGGTCCCGCATCGCCGCGTAAGTGGCCTGCGTGTTGAAGTACCATTCCCAGTGCTCGCTGACCCGAGCCACCCACTGGTCCGGCGAGCTGACGATCTGCCGCGCCCACAGGTCATGGAAGATCATCCCCATGAGGGACTTCGCGGGTCTCCCGTAGAGAATCCCGGTGAGCTCCGCGCTGATGACGTTGATGCGGCTGATGTCCGCCGCAAGGTCGTCGGTGAAGTCGTCGTAGATCCGGAAGAAGGCGTGGATGTCGTAAGCGAGTTCCAGCTCCGGCAGCGGGGCCAGAGGGTACACCCAGGCCGAAAGCGTGGCGTACCTCTCGGCCCGGGGCGTGCAGACCTGGAAGCGGGTGAGCCATTCGACGGTGTGCGCCAGGGCTTCGGCAGCGTTCTCGTTCGGCTGCCAGGAGCGCGCAGCTTCGTGCACTGTGAGGATCTGCTCGCCATTCATCGCGTCTCGGCCTGTCTCCTGGCAAAGATGGTGATCATGGATCGCGAGCATCTGGCAGTTTCGGACACTTCTGCGCCTCCAGGTCAGGGGAACCACGTCCTATCAGATCCAGGTACCACGATGATCCCAGAAGTGCGAAGTATCATGTCGCGGATTCGGGCCGTTATGGAGGGCACCTCGGTCGTGGTCCGTTGGAGGGTCCTCAGGTGGTGCCGTTGCGACCGATCACGCTGCCGAAGACATGAGTGTGCCCGATCCTACCGCCAGAGGTTCTGTGCCGCCCAGCTTCGGGACCTGCTTACAGCTGGGAGGTCCAAGGGTTGACGAGTGGGACGTCCATGGCGGCGAAGTCGGCCTCGTTGCGGGTGACGAGCGTGAGGCTGTGCACCTGGGCCGTGGCGGCGATGAGCGCATCGTGGGCTGGGCGCCGGTCGGGCACGTGAAGTCGCGCCGCCGAGCCGGCGACGATCTGATCGACGTCGAGCAGCCGGCCTGCGTATGCCGGGAGCACGTTCTGATCGAGCCATGAGTCCAGGACGGCCGCCTGGCGGGCATCGCGCCATCGCTTGTTCTCAATGCCAGCCCGCAGCTCTAGCAGGGTGATGACGGAGAGGAAGGTATCCGATGGTGACAGGCTCGCGGCCCAGCCGTTGAAGCGGTCATCGCGGCGTTTCGCGGGCTTACGGAGCTCGGAGATGACGTTGGTGTCGAGTAGGAAGCTCACAGGTCGACCTCGCGCAGCGAGTCCCGCGGCCGTAGGGGCTCGAAGTCGATCTCCTCCTCCAGAACGAACGCGTCTCCCAGGCTGCCCGCGGTTCCGGTGAGCCGCTGGTAGTCGGCGAACGACAGCAGGACGTGTGACGGCCGACCGTGATCCGTGATGATCACCGGACCGCTGGCGGCGGCCCGCTTGACCGCGCTCACGTCACGGTTGAACTCTCGCGATGAGACCATGGTCACCACGACCACCCCCCTGGTAGGTACGTACCTACAATATGCGCCGAACGTCGTTCGCGCGGCCAACCGCTGAAGCCAGCTCGCGCCCTTCGATGTGGCCAGGGTCGCGTGGCCAGGGTCGCGTGGCCAGGGTCGCGTGGCCGGGCGACCGGCTTGCTCACCAGACCTGGTGACCATCCAGGATGAACCCTCGTCGCCGGCAAGGTCGGCCTGAGCAGTCGTCCCTTGAATTTCTCACTCCAGATATCACAGACTTCAAGTGGTACCGTATTTGAAGGCTGGAGCCAGGCATGGCCCCTGGAGTCAGGCATGGTCCCGCGGATCGAGATCGACGACGAGGTCTTCAAGTGCCTGCAGGATCAGACTGCGCCCTTCGTCGACACCCCGAATGATGTCCTGCGTCGCGTCTTGGGGCTCTCCGCTCCAGCGGTGGCCAAAGAGCCGGGCGCGGCCCGTCCGCCTGGCAATCTCGCGAAGCTTGTGAACGCCGGGCTCGTGAAGCCCGGGGGGACGGACTGACGCATGTCCGCAAGTGAAGCGGCGCGACCTACCAGGGGCTCCGACGCGGTGCATCCGTCGCCGTCCACCTGGACGACATCGACTTCACCAACGCAACTCTCACCCTCCGCTGGCAGTTCGTCCAGATCGGCTACGCCACCCAACTCGCCAAGCCGAAATCCGACGCCGGGGACCGTGTCATCNCCCTCGNCCCCGACNCCCTCGCCGTCCTGAAAGCCTGCCGCACCCGCCAACACGCCAACCGGCTCGCCGCCGGAACCACCCGGCCGAACAACGGCCTCGCGTTCACCCACCCCGACGGCACTCCCATCCACCCCGAACACCTCACCAACCGCTTCCACACCCTCATCCAGGAAGCCGACCTACCCCCATCACCATCCGCGGCCTCCGCCACGGCGCCGCCACCCTCGCCCTCGCCGCCGGCGCCGACCTCAAAGCAGTCCAAGAACTCCTCGGCCACTCCACGATCATGATCACCACCGACACCTACACCCACATCCTCCCCGACCTCGCCGCCGAGATCGCCCGCAACACCGCCCGCCTCATCCCCCGCACCCGCAGCCCCCAGGAGTACCCCCGACACACCACCACGATCGACTAACCCGGCACCGCCCGTCCGCCCCATCGGGGCGGACGGGCAGCCACGAGCCACGAGCCACGAGCCACCACAACCCGCCCACCCCACCAGCCGACGCCCCATCCACACCCCCACAAACCGCACCGACACCCCGACCACCACCCCGAGGACACACAGTTCGGTATCATGACTCTCGCAGGGCCGTTAGCTCAATTGGCAGAGCAGCCGGCTTTTAACCGGCGAGTTCAGGGTTCGAGTCCCTGACGGCCCACACTGGTGGATTTTTCGTACATTTCTGAAGAGCTTATCAGACTCACATTGTCGAGCTTTTGAAGCTCCGGTAATTCGTGGATCCTGTACCAGCTCGATCTCTNGATGTATCCATTCAGGGTACAGGTTCCAGCACCCCTGAATGGATACCTGCCCGTCAGAGTCACGGAGGCGGCCCGGTGGTTCTCGTGGTCGTTCCCGGCGTGCGCGCGCACGCCTGTCGTGGTCGTTCCCGGCGCGAGGCGGCAGGTCGGTGTGACCCGACACCGCCGGGGCATCCCGTCAGGGTGAGCAGACACACCCGCCGGGGTCGAACCGACAGCAGTCAAACCGACGGCAGTCGGGCTGACGGCAGTCGGGCTGACGGCAGTCGGGCTGACGGCAGTCGAACTGACCGGATGAGCGGGAATCGTCCGGCCGGGGGCCGCCGAGAGGACGACCGCACGCAGCCCGACCTCGACGACACGACCGCTGACGCGGTTGGCAAGCTCAGCGAGGCGCTGGAGTGGGTTGAACGGGCCCGCGGGGCGCTCTACGAATTCCATCAACTCTCCGGACGGGCCGATCTGATCCTCGCGGAGGCGATTAGCGGTCTGGAAGACGCCGGCCACCCCCAGCTGGCCGCCTATGTGCGCCGGGAGCTGCACGGACGCAACGTCCTCGACGGGCGGTGGACCTTCCAGATCATCGAGGAGTACGACGACATCTACTACCGCCCCTTCGTTGCCGTGGACGAACAGGTCCGGCTGCGGCTCACCGGTGGGAGGCGCCACGTCCACGAGGCTCGCATGAAGGCTCAGGAGCGGGCCCGCGCCGGTCGGGACCTGTGGGGCCCGGGCGCCTGACCTACGGTCCACCGAGCGTCCACATCAGGACGACCGGTGGACCGCGGCTCCGGGCCTGAAGGCAACCTGCCGGTGAGTTCAGGCATTCCGATGATCACAGATAGTCAGATGATCACGGCTTCAGAGCTCACGCCGACGGAGATCGCACCGCCGGCGGGCTCAGGCGTCCCGACGCTTGGCCAGGACGAGCCCGATGGCGAACAGGCCGAGGCAGATCGCGGCGAAGTACACCAGGGAGCCCCAGGGGCCGAAGGGCATCCCCTTCACCACGGGCGGCCCGTCGGAATGCTCCACCTGCCCGGCGACGATGAAGTTGTCGCCGTTGACAAACGGCAGCCAGTGCTGGATGTGGCGACCGACCCGGGGGATCGCCGGCAACAGGCTCTCCGCCAGNAACAGGTAGACGAGCATGATCACGATCGCGCCCGCCGACTGCCGGATGATCAGACCCAGAGCCAAGGCAAAGATCGCCGCGAACAGGTAGACCAGACCGACACCGAAGACGTTGCGGTACTCCTGAGCCGTGTCCAGGGCCAGGGGGGCATCCGGCCTGATCAGCTTGGCGACGCCCCAGGAAGCGAAGGCGGTGAGCTCGCCGACGGTCCCCGCGAGCAGGGCGACGACGACGGCCTTCGCGAGCAGTGCCGGCGTCCGGGTGGGCACCGCGAGGAACGTGGACCGGATCGTGCTGAAGCGGTACTCGGTGGTGACCGCCAGCGCGGCCATCACCATCATCACCACGAGGCCGAAGTTGTAGGCGAACTGGGTGACGTTCGGGGTGAGGTCGGCGAGGTCGTTATCGCTGGTCGCCGCCGCGAAGATCGAGGTCAGCCCCACGGTGAGCGCGGTCGCCAGGATCATGCACCACCACGGTGAGCGGGTCGAGAACAGCTTGATCCGCTCGACGGTGAGCAGTGTCATCGTCCAGTCCCTCCTCGTGCCGCCTCGGCCGAGGCCGACGAACCGCCCCCGACNCCCACGCCACCGGCATCCACGCCACCGTCAACCGACTGGCGGGGNGTCCCGGCCAGTGGACCGGCGGCAGTTCCCGCCGGCACGGGCCCCGGCGGAGCACCTGTCGCCGACCGGCTGTCGCCAGGCCCCGGCGTCCCGGCGTGGTACTCCACCTCGCCGCCGGTCAGTTGGATGAACGCCTGCTCCAACGAGCCGCGCTGCGCCGCCAGCTCGTGCAGGACGAGCCCGATCCGACCGGCCAGCTCGCCGACCTGCTCGGTGCTGCTGTTCGACACGAGGAACGCCGCCGGACCACCGTCGCCGGCGGCGACGTCTCGAACCGCGAGGCCCTGACCGGTCAGCACGCCACGCAGCCGCTCCATCTCCGGCCCGCGGACCCGGACCGCCGACTCGGACGCCATGTCGATGAACGCATGGGTACTGGTCTGGGCGATCAGCCGCCCGCGACCGATGACGACGAGCTCCTGGGCGGTCAGCGCCATCTCGGACAGCAGATGACTAGAGACGAAGATCGTCCGCCCCTCGNCCGCAAGTCGATGCATGAACTGACGAATCCAGAGGATTCCTTCCGGGTCCAGCCCATTCACGGGCTCGTCGAAGAGAAGGACCTGCGGGTCACCCAGCAGGGCCGTCGCGATCCCGAGACGCTGTGCCATCCCGAGCGAGAAGCCACCCGCCCGCTTGCCGGCGACCGAGGTGAGCCCGACGATCTCCAGGACCTCGTCGACCCGCTTCCCGGGAATTCGGTTCGCCGCGGCCATCCACCGCAGGTGCGAGCGGGCGGAGCGGTTGGGATGCACCCATTTCGCTTCCAGCAGCGCTCCGACCTGGCGGAGTGGTTCCTTCAGCTCGGCATATCGCTTACCGTCGATACGGACCTGGCCTGCGCTCGGATTGTCGAGCCCCAGGATCATCCGCATTGTAGTGGACTTTCCCGCACCATTCGGCCCCAGGAAACCGGTCACCTTGCCTGGCTGCACCGTGAAGGACAGGTCGTTGACGGCGACCGTACGTCCGTACCGCTTGGTGAGCCCTTGCGCCTCGATCATTCCCCTCCTTTCCGTGGAACATCACTATGTCGGGATGACGGACCGGACCCGGGCTGCTGCCCGCTCGGTAGGACCCGCCGACGGCAGGCAGGTAGGTAGGTAGGTAGGTAGGTAGTTGCACCGACCGGCCGCGCCTCCCCCGGTTGGCATCATCGTCGCGGAGTACCCACCATCGAGCCAGCCGCTATCGGCCAGCGGAGTGTCATCCTGCCGACAGGAAACAGGCCGTGAACCCGCAGCAGATTTTCCAGCACCGCGCCGAAATGCACGGTGACGTCACGCTCACCGTCGGTCCAGGCCCGCGGCTTGCCCGAGGCGACGTTCAGTATGCTAACCGATCGCCCAGGGCGGACCGTCGGCGATGGACCGGCTACCAGCCGAGGTGGCACCCGCTCGGCTCGCCGGCGGATCAGCCGGATCAGCCGGATCAGCCGACGATGACCGGCNCCAGCCGGGCCCACTGCTCGCGCGGGAGCCGGGTGGGAGTGGAGGTCAGCACCTGGATGGCCACGTGATCGGCACCGGCCTCATGGTGCTCGGCGACCCTGGCTAGCACGGAGTCCACATCGCCCCAGGCCACCACGGCATCGACGAGGCGCTGCGAGCCGGCACCCGTCAGATCGTCCTCGGTGAAGCCGAGACGGCGCAGGTTGTTCACGTAGTTCGGCAGCTTCAGGTAGAACGCGAGGGTGTCGTGCGCGACCGCCCGGGCCTGAGCCGGATCGGTGTCGAGGATGACCATCTGCTCGGGCGCGAGTAGTGCGTCCGGGCCAAGCAGCTCCCGGGCGCGCCGGGTGTGCTCGGGGGTGGTGAGGTAGGGCAGGGCACCCGCGGTGCGCTGCGCGGCGATCCCCAGCACGCGGGGACCGAGAGCGGCCAGCGCCCGGCCGGCCCGCGGGACGCCCAGCTCGTCGAGGGTGTCGAGATAGTCGACGAGGACGTCAACGGGACGCTCGTAGCGACGGTCGATCCTCTTCTCCACCAGCTCCTTGTGGCCGGCACCGAGCCCGAGCAGGATCCGGTCGGGGTGCGCCTTCGCCAGCATGGCGTAATGATCGGCGACGACGTCCGCCGGTTCGGTCCAGATGTTGAGGATGCTGGTACCGACCACCAACCGATCCGTGTTGTCCAGGATCGCGGCCGCGAGCTCAAGATCGCCACTGGCCGCGCCGATCCATACCGTCGGGACGCCAAGGGCCTCCACCTCGGCCGCGATCTCCGCCCGGGCCGGGACATCCTTCGGCCACTGCCGCTCGGTTGCCCACAACCCGATCCTGCCGACCTCTGCTACCACGACGAGCCCCTTCCGCGCAGGGAACTGCCACTGTCCGTGCCATTACCCCATCACGTCTGCTACCCCGTACGCACGCCCGGCATGTCGGCCGGTTCGTTGAATCTGTGGATCGGTAGTTCAGTGGATGGGCGGATCAGGGGATACAGGGGATTCAGGAACCGGAATGATCACGCGGACAGAGGGAGGTCGGGCACCGCGGTGGTCTGCGACACGGCGGCCTGCGGCCGCAGCTCGTCGAGGGACAGCTGGTGAACCGGCGGCCCGTCCAACACGATCCGAGAGGTCACGGTGAGATCGGCGGCCACATGCAGCAGCTCCCCGCTCTCCATCAACCGCCNCCGAGGGTCCTCGTCCATCCGCTCGCTCTCGACCACGACCGCGGGCTTGGTGAGCAGGTCGAGAGAGCGGACCCGGATCTCGCTGAACGGACTCGCGTGATCAAGGTGGCGTTCGTTGCGCCCACCCGGGCCACGCCGAAGGACGTACAGGCCATTGGTGTCCGGATACCGCAGAGCCCAGAGGTCCCGCTCCGTGATGAGAATCATGTTGATGGAGTACAGCGGCAGGTTCTCGGCGGCCCAACGAGCGGCGGATGCGATTCCCTCGCCGACGTCCCCGTCACAGGCGTCGATCTCGCGGGTGACGAGGGCGAAGAAGCGTTCCGAGTCGGTGTCACCGAGGACCGGGAGACCGCCCGTGCCGAGCTCGGCGTCCAGCTTGTCCAGCCCCTCGATCACGCCGTTGTGCGCGAAGATCCGCCCGTTTCGAACGAACGGATGGGTGTTGTCCTCGCAGGCCCGGCCGGTGGAGGCGTGCCGGACATGCGCGACGAACGTCGAGGAGGTGACGTGCTGCGGCTCCTGGGCGAATGCCGTGTCGGCCCGGTTCCGAATGGCCTGTTTGACCACCCACGCGGTGCCATCGGCGTCGAATCCGCCGAGACCAGCCCCCTCCGGGGTCCGCAACGTCGCCGCCCGGGGACTGTCCGGCGCATCCAACAGCCAGAAAGTCGCCTGCACCCTCGTCGGCCCGCTGCTCATCGCGAACAGATGACACATCTACGCCCTCCCTCGCCGATCTCAACGGCTCCGGTACTGTGCCGGCCAGGACGCTACTGGTTCCCGCGTCCCAGACGCGGGTCCACCGAGCGGTGGCCGGGTCGATTCCCCGAAGCGAAAGGGGCAACGTTNCCCCCGCCCCGGCGCCCGCGACATGCCGACGAATCTGCACGCGAATCCGCTTTCGTCAACCCGTCAAGGGCCTGCTGGCGCATCGGTCCCGCCGTGAGGGCTGCCGTGAGGGCTGCCGTGAGGGCTGCCGAGCAGAGGTCGCACGGCACCCGGACCCCGTCCGGGCACTGGCCGGGTGCCCGCCGGGACGCTGCATGGTGCCGACGGGCAAGGCGGTGTTCCCCGCGCCCCGCCGGCCCCGCCGTGATCAACCTTCCGAGTCGTCACCCGACAACCGCCTGGGACCACTAACGGTGACACATCCGGATCGAAGCGACCATTGCATCCCGTTTTTTCCGTAAATTTGCATCACATCACGTGATCAGAAGGGCTGTCAGACCGCACGATGATCAACCCTTACCTGACCGTCGGATCCTGCTCGGGCGACAACCGCAACCGTGTCCGGCCACCCGTACGACCGCCGCCCCGGGCACCGACCGGGATGCCCGTACCAATTCGTTACCTTAAGTTTCCCTCGATCCCCCCGGAACCGCGGGACCATGAAGACGTCACTCCCCCTCCCTGGAGTAACGTATTTACGCTATTAGTCTTACTCTCCCGTTACGGCACGGCAGAATCGGGGACACGTGGCGGAGTCATTGGGATCTTTCCAGGCGCTGTGCATTCTCTTCTTCTGCGAGCAGTACCCGCCCGTCGTCTGGGACGGCGCGGGCACCTACACCGCGGCGCTGGCCACGGCACTCGCGAAGCTCGGCCNCGACGTCCACGTCCTGTGCGCCCAAGGGCGTCATGTCGTCGACTCGGTGGAGGACGGGGTGCACGTCCACCGGCGCCCGTTACTACGGGTGCCGGTCAGCCGCGGGCTGGGAAAGCTCGGCGCCCAACTCCGGGGACCCCTGTACCCGCGTGACTCGCTGGCGCTGCGGGCCAGCCTCCCGCTGTCCTATAGCTTGTGGATGCGTCAACTCGGACTCAGACCAGACGTGATCGAGACCCAGGACGGGGAAACCCGCGGCCTGATCCAGGCCATACGTCGCTCCACGCCGCTCGCCATCCACCTCCACTGCCCGACCATGCTCACGGTCAGGCTTTCCGGCCAGCCGGTCGGGTTGAAGGGCCTGGTCGCCGACCGGCTGGACCGGACATCGGCGAGCCTGGCCGCCGTGGTCACCTCACCGTCGCAGCTGCTCGTCGACACGCTGCGGGAGCAAGGCTGGTTGGGTGACCGTGAGGTGGAGGTGATTCCCAATCCGTTCGACGCCGAGCCGTGGCTCGACATACCCGACGTCGCCGACACCACGCCGACAGTCGCCGTCGTGGGTCGACTCGAGGCCTACAAGGGCGTGGACGTGCTGCTCGACGCGTCGGCCCGCCTTCGTGGCGCGGGGGTGGCGCACCGGCTGGTGCTCGCGGGACGCTCGGCGGGTGAGATCAACGGGGTGCCCTCGGGCGAGTGGCTGGCCCGCCGGGCCCGCCAGCTTGAGCTGGACGTCGAGTTCACCGGGCACCTGTCCGGTTCTCAGATCCGCGACGTCTACCGGCGGGCCCGTGTCGTCGCCGTGCCGAGCCGCTTCGAGAGCTTCTCGATCGCGGCCGTCGAGGCGATGGCGGCCGGCCGGCCGGTGGTGACCACGACCCGGGCCGGAGTCGCGCCCTTCGTCGAGCGGTGGGAGGCCGGATCCTCGGTACCGGCCGGCGATCCGGTGGCGCTGGCGGATGCGCTGGCGCCGTTCCTGCTTGACCCCGCGCGGGCGAGCGCGTTCGGGGCACGGGGGCGCCTCGGCGTGGTCGAGATCGAGCCCTCGGCCATCGCTCGCCGCAAGGTCGAGGCGTACCAGCGCGGCATCGCCCACTTCGACACCCGCAACCGGCAGCAACACCCCCGGCCGAGCCACGCGGCCGCCGATTTATACCCCGACCTGTCCCGGGAACGGCGCCGCCACCGGCACTGGCCCGCAGCCCGGCCCTGAGGTGGCACCCGGCCCTGAGGTGGCGCTCGCAGGCTGACTACCGGCTGCCCCGTACCTGGTGACCGGCCCGCCACGGCCGCTCGAAGTCGAGGTGCCGCAGCGCCCCCGCGGCGACGTAGACCTCGTACGGACTCCCCAGGGTCGCGAGCAGGGAGCCGGTCACCGGGGTGGCGGCGTCGGACGCCGCGTCGTCCTCCCCCACCTGGGTGGCGTGCTCCGCGAGGGCCCTGCGCTGCCGCGCCCGGAAACCGCGGGCGTCCACGAGCAGCGGGCGGCGTTCCCGCAACCGGCGGACCGGCTGGACGAACAGACGCTCAGCCGACCAGCCCGCCGTCCCGTAACCCAAGGTCCAGGGCCAGTGCGTCCAGAACCAGACGGTGTATTCGAGCACCTGGCCGCGATAACCGGTGGTGGCGACCGCTCGGCGCACCGCCTCGTTGGTCGCGTCGTGGTCCGGGTGCCCCTCGCACGAGGTCGGCGCCAAGATCTGCTCGGGCGCGAGGGTCTCGATGAGCTCGGTGAGCCGCGCGGCGATGGCGTCGATCCGGTCGGAGAGCTCGGCGTCGGGGAAACCAAGAAAGCGCACGTCGGACTCGTCAACGTCCAGCAGGGTGCAGGCCCGGCGAGTCTCCGCCTTGCGCACCTCGATCAACTCCGCTGGCGGGAGCGTCACCGGCTCCGCGCGGGAGCCGTCGCTGACAATCACCACCGTGACCGGGGTGCCGGCGGCCCGCTTACGCATGATGGCCACCGCGCAGCCCAGCGTCTCGTCGTCGGGGTGTGGTGCGACGACGAGACACGACCTCGTCGTCATGGACGAGGTGATGTCGATGCCTCGCCGGGTCCAGGCCCGGCGCCACAGCGACCGCGCCGGCACCATCACCCGGTCGCGCACCGTCTCCGGATCACCCGGGATCACCCGCCGGACCACCTTCGCCACGTTCATCCCGTCGACCTCCCGTATGGCGGCGAACACCGGCCAGCGGACGCGATCCGAGATCGACGCCGTGGCCGCGCTCACTGTAGCGACCGCCACCGACATTCCGCCCTCGGGTGGTGTTCCCGCAGGTCCTCGCCATGTTCGTTCACGAGACGCCGATGGGCGCAGGGCAGTTCTTCGCCGGGTTCGGCCCCAGCAGACATGGCGAAAAGACCTGGTCAGACCCCGTCTGACACACGTCTCCCAGAGTGGAGCGGGCGACGGGAATCGAACCCGCGTTGCAAGCTTGGGAAGCTCGTGTTCTGCCTCTGAACTACGCCCGCGTAGCGCATTCGTATCGTACCGGACGGACCGGGTCGGGTGGGGCCCCGGGCTGTCCGGCGCGTCCGGCGCGTCCGGCGCGTCCGGAGTCAGCCGTCGATGCTGTTGACGGAACCGCTAGGGCCGGTAGGACCGATACGGCCGCCGGTCCCGGGCAGGCGCAGGAAGCGCAGCGGCTCCCGGCCCGAGGGCTGCTTCGGCCGTTCCAGGACGGGCGTCGGCGGGACCTCCATGCTGACCGGCTGGCCGGGAACCACCCGGACGGTCTTGCCGTGGTGCAGCAACGTCATCGCCGGCCCCGCGGGGACGGTGTAGACGGCCGTCGAGTCGGAGACCTCCACCCGCAGGTGCCGCCCGCGGACACAGAGCCCGAAGGCCAGCCTGGTCAGTCCCTCGGGCAACCGCGGCGCGAACGAGATCACCTCACCNCCGTCACGCAGCCCACCGAAGCCCTCGACGAGGGCGATCCAGCTTCCCGCGAGGGAGGCCATGTGCAGCCCATCTCCGGTGTTGTGCTCGATGTCATGCAGATCCATCAGGGCGGCTTCGCGCAGGTAGTCATGGGCGAGCGACAGGTGCCCACACTCAGCGGCCAGCACCGCCTGGGAGCATGCCGACAGTGACGAGTCCCGAACCGTCAGAGCTTCGTAGTAGGCGAAGTTGCGGATCTTCTCGTCCATCGTGAAGGCGTCACCCCGGCGCTGCATCGCCAGGACCAGGTCCGCCTGCTTGATGACCTGCTTGCGGTAGAGGTCGAAGTACGGGAAGTGCAGCAGCAGAGGGTACTGCTCGGGCGCGGTGTTCGCGAAGTCCCAGACCTGGTGTTCGGTGAATCCCTCGGACTGCGGATGGACGCCGAGATGGGGGTCGTAGGGGATGAACATGTTCTCGGCCGCGTCCCGCCAGGACGCCGTGACCTCGGCGTCCACGCCCAGCTCGGCGGCCCGGTCGGGATGGCGGCGGGCGGCGTCCGCCGCGGCCACGAGGTTCCGCTGCGCCATCAGGTTCGTGTAGACGTTGTTGTCGGCGATGGCCGAGTACTCGTCCGGGCCCGTGACACCGTCGATCCGGAAGCGGCCGTCGAGGTCGTGATGTCCCAGCGACCGCCACAGCCGGGCGGTCTCGATCAGGATCTCCAGCCCCACCGTGCGCTCGAACCGCTCGTCCCCGGTGATGGTGACGTAGCGGGCGACCGCGTCGGCGATGTCGGCGTTGACGTGGAAGGCGGCCGTCCCGGCTGGCCAGTATCCGGAGCACTCCTCTCCGTGGATGGTGCGCCAGGGGAAGACGGCGCCCTTCAGATTGAGCAGATCGGCTCGTTCCCTGGCCAGCGGCAGAGTCGCGTACCGCCAGCGCAGCGCGTCGGCGGCCGCGTCGGGCGCGGTGTACGTCAGGACGGGGAGCACGTACGACTCGGAGTCCCAGAAGGCGTGCCCGTCGTAGCCGGGGCCGGTCAGGCCCTTGGCCGGGATCGCCCGCCGCTCGGCCCGCGATCCGGCCTGCAGGACGTGGAACAGCGCGAAGCGAACGGCCTGCTGCACCTCCGGATCGCCGTCGACCTCGACGTCGGCCCGCTTCCAGAAGGCATCCAGGTACTGCCGCTGCTCGGCGACGNGACCGGGCCACCCGGTCTGCCGCGCTGCGACCAGCGCCGCGGCCGCTTGGTCTCTGAGGGCCGGCAGGGACCGTTGCTCCGACCAGCCGTAGGCGATGAACTTGACCATCCGCAGCTTCTCGCCCGGGGCGAGTACCGCCGTGGCCGTCACCCGGCCGGCGTCCGGCTCGCTCTCCGAGGAGACACCCAGCGAGTCCGGCCCGGCAAACTCGTGGTCCATGGCCGCGGCGACACGGATCTCGCTGCGGTGGGTGATGTGGACGAGCTCAACCATCGTGCCGCTCGCCCGATGGCGCTCGGATCGCAGCGGCGACTCCAGCGCGGACGCGGCCCGCGGGTCACCGTGCCAGGCCGGCAGCTGCTCGTTGGCCACCAGCTCCGACTGGATGACGACCCGCGCCGGGTCGCCCACCGGCTCGATCTCGTAGTACACGGCCGCGATGGAACGCTGCGAGAACGACACCAGCCGCTCGGAGTGCACCCGGATAGTCTGCCCCGCCGGCGAGACCCATTCCACGTCCCGCCGGAGCACGCCCTCCCGGAAGTCGATCGCCCGCTGATGCGACCGCAGATCGCCATAGCGGATGTCAAACGGCTCGTCGTCGACAAGTAGACGGATCACCTTGCCGTTGGTGACGTTGATGACCGTCTGGCCGGACTCTGGATATCCGTAGCCGGCCTCGGCATAGGGCAGGGGCCGCAGCTCGTGGACCGAGTTCAGGTAGGTGCCCGGCAGGCCGTGCGGATCGCCCTCGTCGAGGTTTCCCCGGAGCCCGATATGGCCGTTGGACAGGGCGAACAATGACTCGGAGCGGCCCAGATCGGAGATGTCGAGACCGGACTCCTGGATGGACCACGGCTCGATCAGATAGGACGCTTTGTCGATCATTCGGGGCCGGGCCCGGAGCCGTGGCCGAGCAGGTCCGCCAGGTCGTTCACCACGATGTCGGCCCCGTGGGCGCGCAACGCGGCGGCGTGCCCCACCCGGTCGATCCCCACGACCCAGCCGAACCCGCCGGCCCGCCCCGCCTCGACGCCGGCCAGGGCGTCCTCGAACACCGCCGCCCGCCGCGGCGGCACCCCGAGCAGCCGGGCGCCGGCGAGGAAGGTGTCGGGCGCGGGCTTTCCGGCGAGGTGGTCACGGGCGGCAACGAGGCCGTCCACCGCTCCGTCAACGAGGGCGTCAAGCCCAGTCGCCTTCAACACCTCGGCGCAGTTGGCGCTGGAGGAGACGACCACGCGGGGGATCCCCCGCGTGGCCAGTTCCCGCAGATACGTCACCGAGCCGGGATAGATGTCCACGCTGTCCCTCCGAATCCGTTCCAGCAGGAGGAAGTTCTTCCGGTTGGACAGCCCATGCACGGTGAGCGCGGACGGCGGGTCGTCCGGTGTTCCGTCGGGAAGCCTGATGTGACGGGCGTCGAGAAAGGCTCGCACACCGTCGATCCTGGGCCGGCCGTCAACGTACTCGACATAGTCATGCTCGAGGTCGAAGGGGACGAACGGCTCTCCCGACCGCTTGGCCCAGTTCTCCAGGAAATCGTCGAACGTCTCTTTCCACGCGGCCGCGTGGATCGTCGCGGTGTTCGTCAGCACGCCATCCAGGTCGAACAGACATGCCTCGATGTGATCGGGTAGCCCGAGCATCCGTCCCGCCTGTCCCTTCCGCCCCAGCCTTCCCCGGGGGCACCCGTCCGACCGGGTATTCATCGACCGGCCACGTGCCTCCTACCCGGGTCACGCTCCGTCTCACTCTTCCACGCGGCCCCATCCTCCTCCGGGTGGACGGTGAAGATNGACCGCTCATGCTCTAACGTCCGGGACGTGCTGTTGTCCGACCGGGACATCCGGACCGAGATCGCCACGGGCCGGATCCGTCTCGACCCCCACGACCCTGGCCTCATCCAGCCGTCCAGCATCGATCTACGGCTGGACCGCTGGTTCCGGGTCTTCGCCAACCACCGGTACAGCCACATTGATCCCTCTCTTGAGCAGGAGGATCTCACCGAGCTCATCGCCCCGGAGGGCGACGAGCCGTTCGTCCTGCATCCGGGCGAGTTCGTCCTCGGCTCGACGCTGGAGATCGTCACCCTGCCCGACGATCTCGCCGGCCGGCTGGAAGGGAAGTCGAGTCTCGGCCGGCTCGGGCTGCTCACGCACTCGACGGCGGGCTTCATCGACCCCGGCTTCTCCGGGCACGTCACGCTGGAACTGTCGAACGTGGCGACGCTGCCGATCAAACTCTGGCCCGGCATGAAGATCGGCCAGCTCTGCCTGTTCCGGCTGTCCTCGCCGGCCGAGCACTCGTACGGCTCGACCATCTACGGTTCGCGCTACCAGGGTCAGCGCGGCCCGACCCCGTCGAGGGCCTACCGGGACTTCACCCGCGCACCGGTCCCGAACGGGGAGATCCCCCCAGGCTGACTTCCTTGTCTTTCAGCTTCCTCGCCTTTCCAGAGGGTTTTATGTCCGATTTATCCCTCTGGAAAGGCAGGGACGCAATTTAGCCGACAGGCTCGGCGGACGCCTCGGTCGGAGCCGCTGGCGCCGACGGCGCCAGCGAACGGGCCAGGAGCTGGGAGACGTCGAGTACCTCGACACCGTCCTTCGCCTCGCCGCTCAGCTTCTTCTCGGTGACGGCATCGGTGAGCATCACGATGCAGAACGGGCAGGCGGTGGACACGACGTCCGGGTCGAGGCCGAGGGCCTCCTCCATCCGGTCCACGTTGACCCGCTTACCGATCTTCTCCTCCATCCACATCCGCGCGCCGCCGGCACCGCAGCAGAAGCCGCGGTCCTTGCAGCGGTGCATCTCCTGGCCCCGGATGCCCGGAATCGCCGCCAGGATCTCCCGCGGCGGGGTGTAGACCTTGTTGTGCCGCCCGAGGAAGCAGGGGTCGTGGTAGGTGACCGACGACTCCACCCGGGTCACCGGTACCAGCTTGCGCTCCTCGACCAGTTTGCCGAGCAGCTGGGTGTGGTGGACGACCTCGTACTGACCGCCGAGGGCCGAGTATTCCCGGGCGAGGCTGTTGAAGCAGTGCGGGCAGGTGGCAACGATCTTCTTGACGCCCGTGGCGTTCAGCAGCTCGATGTTCGCCTTGGCCATCTCCTGGTACAGGTACTCGTTGCCGAGCCGGCGCGCCGGGTCCCCGGTGCAGGACTCGTTCGTACCGAGGATCGCGAACTCGACCCCGGCAGTGTGCAGGAGCTCCGCGAAGGCCCGCGCGACCTTTTTGGCGCGGTCCTCGATCGCCCCGGCGCAGCCGACCCAGTACAGGTACTCGACGTCGTCGGGGATCTGCTCACCGTCGCCGAGGACACGCACCTCGAAGGGCAGGCCCTCGGTCCACTCGGTGCGGGTCCGCGGCGAGACGCCCCACGGGTTGCCGTTGTTCTCAAGGTTGCGCAGCATGACGCCGGCCTCGGACGGGAACGCCGACTCGATCATCACCTGGTAGCGACGCATGTCGACGATGTGGTCGACATGCTCGATGTCCACCGGACACTGTTCGACGCACGCGCCGCAGTTGGTGCACGACCACAGGACGTCGGGATCGATGACCCCGCCCTCCTCCTCGGTGCCGACCAGCGGCCGGTCGACCTGCGGCTGACCGGGCTGCGGCACCCGGCCGAAGCCGGACTCGGGCACGTGGTGCACGGTGTGGGAGGCGGAGGCGTCCTCGGCGATCCCGGTGACCGCCTTCGGCGCCTCCTCACCCTCCGCCGCGCCTTCGGTGGACAGCAGGTAGGGCGCCTTGGCGAAGAGGTGGTCACGCAGATCCATGATCAACAACTTCGGCGACAGCGGCTTGCCTGTGTTCCACGCCGGGCACTGGCTCTGGCACCGCCCGCACTCGGTGCAGGTGGCGAAGTCGAGCATGGCCTTCCAGGAGAAGTCCTCGACCTTGCCGNCGCCGACGACCGGCTCGTCCTCCTCCATCAGCTTCTCGATGTCGGGAGTGGTGGCCAGCGGGCCGAGGGCCACCGGCTGGCGCTTGAGCACGACGTTGATCGGGGCCAGGCCGATGTGCAGGTGCTTCGAGTAGACCACCAGCACCGAGAAGCCCATGATCACCGCGATGTTGAGCAGCAGGAAGGCCGTCTCGATGCCCTCGTTCACATCGTGGGAGAGACCGGAGAAGATGCGGCTCACAGCGTAGGACGCGAAGGCCCACTTCGTCTGGCCCTGCGGGAGGTTGCCGGTGTTGTACTGGGCACCACGGTAGAGCAGCAGCGTCACGATAACGGCGGTGATCAGGCCGAGGNTGACCCNGGCCGGCCCGGNGTGCGAGCCGTAGAATCGCGACTTGCGCTCCAGCCGCGCCGGGGCGTTCTTCAACCGGATGATCGTGAAGGCGACCAGGCCGGCGAGGACCGCCACGGCGAAGAAGTCCTCGAGGAAGCCGATGGCCGCCCAGTGCCCGAATCCCGGGATGTGGAAGTCGTCGTCGAACAGGCCGCCGTAGGCCTCGATGACGGTCAGCAGCAGGATCGTGAAGCCCCAGAAGGTGAAGAAGTGGGCCGCCCCGGGCACCGACCACTTCAGCAGCTTGCGCTGCCCCCCGACCTCGCTGATCTCCGTCCAGACGCGGGTCGGCAGGTCGTCGAGCCGGCCCTCGGCCGGCTGGCCGGACCCGATCAGCCGGAACAGCCAGAAAACCCGACGCCCGGCAACCGCGAGAGCAATCAGCGTGATCGCTCCACCGATCGCAATTCTCACAGCATCCTCCATCTGGCACCCACTATCGCGGGCGAGCCTGCTCGTACCGACCAGCAACGTATGGGACGAGTGGCTCACGCCACCCGGACAAGTGGCCCGCGCCACCGTATGGGCGGGTCCGGTCCCAACCTCCCGGCCAACCCGTCTGTCCGGGTCCCCACCCCGGACGTAGGGGCACTATGAGGCCGACAGCGAACCCGNTCACCGTCGACCCTGCCACGACGTGGTCCGAGCGGCCCGATATAGGGGGTCCGAAGGCCCGATCGTCCGCGCGAGGTGCACGGGACTGCTACGTTCAGCGGCAGATGCCCAACCGACACGCAACGCCTCGCACCGTCACGACTACCACGGCGCCCCGGATCCCGCCATCCCGGAACGTCGCTCCCCCGCCGGGAGCCTCCCGGGCCGACGAGGTCAACCCTTGTGCCGGCAGGTGCTTCGACGCACCATAAGGACAGCCTTCGCCCACGGTGACCGGGCGATCGTGTGTCCCGCGGTGCTCGCCACCTTCACGTTGTGCCTGGGCCCGGTGCCAGCGCTGCCGCGACGACGCCCGGCGTGCTCCGGCGGACGGGCCCTACCGACGTTGACGACCCCGCGAACGACAACTCCGCGAACGACGACCCTGCGAACATGGTGGGCACGATGGCGACGATCACCCGGCCGACGATGACCCGAGTCGGCCGCCCTGGACACTCCCTGCAGACGGAGTACCTCCGGGCCAGGGAAAACCAGGCACTCGTGCGGCGGGACAAGCTGAGCCGCGAGGNACCCCGCACCGNGGTGCGCTCGGCCCTGGTAGGACTCGCTCTCGCCCTCGTCATCGGCTTCGGCCTAGGGCTGCCCACGGNCGCGGTCGTCGTGTTCCTGCTGGTCTTCATCGCCTGGCCGGCCGGGATCGTGATCGCCTCGTTCGGGACCGCCCCCGACGTCGAGTCGCTGCGCGAGGGGGCCGAGGCGGAGCGCAGGACCGCGCGCGCCATCGCCCGGCTGCGCCGCCAAGGGTACGTCATCCTGCACGACCGGGCCGTCCCCTACTCCGAGGCGACCATCGGTCACCTCCTGGTCGGGCCCGGCGGGGTGATGGTGCTCAGCAGCGACAACAACAAGGGCACCGTGCGGTACAAGAAGGGTGGGGCGACCTGTGACGGAGAGTCACTCAAACCCCCGATCGACCGCACCGCCTGGTTGGGTGGCGAGGTCCGCAACCAGATCCGCGCGGCACTGCCGATGCTTAAGATCCCGATAAGTCCGATCCTGGTGATGGTCGAGGCCAACGTCCTGTGGAGCGACGGCGCCCTCGACGGAGTGACGATCATCAGCATCAAGGACGTCGTCAACTACATCCGGCGCAAGCCCGGCCGACTCAACCCCGGTGAGGTCCAGCAGATCGTCGCCGCCACGGAACGGCTGTTTCCGGCCTACTCGGCCAACCGCCTCGCCGAACAGATCACCGTCGGTCGGGACCAGTGGCTGACCCTGATGGATGCGCTGCGCACGATCCGTGAGCGCGACGGGGACGCTTCCGAGATGCTCGACCGGCTCGCCCAGATCGAGTCCGACCTGGGCCGGCAGGCCGACCTCATCAACCGGACCGGAATGCCACTCGCGGTTCCCGGCCGGGCGGGCGCCGGCGAGGCCACGAGCGGCGGGCCGGACGGTCCGTCGGCTGCCGGCATGGGGCCGGTTCCCCGGCTCGGATCACGCGCGGGCGGACGGCCACGCCCGGGGGCCCGCCGCGGGCGCATCCTGGCCGCCGTCCGACCGCCCCGGGAGACGACGGACCCCGACGCCGGCCAGGCGCCCGGCGACGGTGCCGCGGGTGGCGACGATGCCGCGGGTGGCTCGGCCCCGCAGCCACCCGCCGGAAGCTGACGCTCTCCCGTTCCACCTCCCATTCCACGCCCTGCCGGCTCCTCCCGCCGGCTCCCCTTCCGGTCCCGCCCGGCGACGCTGGCGGGAATTTCCCGGCCACACATAAAGTTGAGCGTGTCAGGCTCACCTCTGTCGGGCTATGATGGGAGCCGTCATCATGAGTCAGAGCGACTCAATACACCGACCTGACTTAACGTTGGCGGAACCGAGGCTTCCCGGAGTGATCCTCAAGCCTCGGTTCACCGACAGGTTCCATCCCCACGAGGTCGGTGCGCCCGTCTGATCGGCGCCACCGACATGATCGAAAGGCACACAGACATGGCACGAGCGGTCGGTATCGACCTCGGCACCACGAACTCCGTCGTGAGCGTGCTCGAGGGCGGCGAACCCACGGTGATCGCCAACGCCGAGGGCTCCCGGACGACCCCGTCGGTCGTGGCTTTCGCGAAGAACGGCGAGGTCCTGGTCGGCGAGGTCGCCAAGCGTCAGGCGGTGACGAACGTCGAGCGCACCATCCGGTCGGTCAAACGCCACATGGGCACCGACTGGAAGATGAAGGTCGACGCGAAGGATCTCACGCCCCAGGAGATCAGCGCGTTCATCCTGCAGAAGCTGAAGCGGGACGCCGAGTCCTACCTCGGTGAGACGGTTACGGACGCGGTCATCACCGTCCCGGCGTACTTCGACGACGCCCAGCGTCAGGCCACCACCGAGGCGGGCACGATCGCCGGGCTCAACGTCCTGCGGATTGTCAACGAGCCGACCGCCGCGGCCCTCGCCTACGGGTTGGACAAGGGCGAGAAGGAGCAGACCATCCTGGTCTTCGACCTCGGTGGCGGCACCTTCGACGTCTCCCTGCTGGAGATCGGCGACGGTGTCGTCGAGGTGAAGTCCACCTCCGGTGACACCCACCTCGGTGGTGACGACTGGGATCAGCGCATCACCGACCACCTGATCAAGACCTTCAACGGCCAGCACGGGGTCGACCTCGGCAAGGACAAGATGGCCCTGCAGCGGCTGCGGGAGGCCGCCGAGAAGGCGAAGATCGAGCTTTCGCAGTCCACCCAGACCGCGATCAACCTGCCCTACATCACCGCGTCGGCCGAGGGTCCCCTGCACCTCGACGTCTCGCTGTCGCGCGCCGAGTTCCAGCGGATGACCTCCGACCTCATCGACCGCTGCAGGCACCCCTTCCAGCAGGCGGTGAAGGACGCGGGGATCAAGGTCAGCGACATTGACCACGTCGTCCTCGTCGGTGGNTCCACCCGGATGCCCGCCGTCGTCGAGCTGGTCCGCGAGCTGACCGGGGGCAAGGAGCCGAACAAGGGCGTCAACCCGGACGAGGTCGTCGCCGTCGGCGCCTCGCTGCAGGCCGGCGTGCTCAAGGGCGAAGTCAAGGACGTCCTGCTCCTCGACGTCACCCCGCTCTCGCTCGGCATCGAGACGAAGGGGGGGATCATGACCAAGCTCATCGAGCGCAACACCACGATCCCCACCAAGCGCTCGGAGATCTTCACCACCGCCGAGGACAGCCAGCCCTCCGTGCAGATCCAGGTCTTCCAGGGCGAGCGCGAGATGGCCGCCTACAACAAGAAGCTCGGCATGTTCGAGCTGACCGGCCTGCCGCCCGCCCCGCGGGGCATGCCCCAGATCGAGGTCACCTTCGACATCGACGCGAACGGCATCGTGCACGTGTCCGCGAAGGACCTGGGCACCGGCAAGGAGCAGTCGATGACCATCACCGGCGGCTCGGCGCTGCCGAAGGACNACATCGACCGCATGGTCCGCGACGCCGAGCAGTACGCCGAGGAGGACCGCAGGCGCCGGGAGGAGGCCGAGACCCGCAACAAGGCCGAGACGCTCGTCTACTCGACCGAGCGGTTCCTCGCCGAGAACGGCGAAAAGATCGACGCCGCGGTGAAGAGCGACGTGGAGGAGAAGCTCGGCACGCTGCGGGGCGCCGTCGCCGGCACCGACACGGCGGCGATCCGCGAGGCGGCCGACGCGCTGGCCGCGGCGAGCCAGGCGATGGGCCAGGCCATGTACGCGCAGGCCGCCCAGGAGGGCGCGGGTGCCTCCGGCGGCGCCGGAGCAGCCGACGACGACGTGGTCGACGCGGAGATCGTGGATGAGGAGGACAAGAAGTGACCTCAGGCCAGGCCGCGGACTGGTGGGGTTCGTCTCGGCCCGACGGCCGGGACGAGGCCGAAGAGCCCCCGGTGGTGGTGCGGGACCGGCGCCGGATCGATCCGGAGAGCGGCGAGGTCCGGCCGGAGGCGGCCGCGCCTCCCGGCCCGACGGCCACGGAGGTTCCACCCGCCGGAGTCCCGGCGGGTGAGGGTGACGGTGAGCTCGTGGCGTCGCTGCGCCAGCAGGTCACCGAGCGGACCGCGGACCTGCAGCGCCTGAAGGCCGAGTTCGACAACTACCGTCGGCGGGTCGAGCGAGACCGTCAGCAGATCGGCGAGCAGGCGACGGCGAAACTGCTGGCGAGTCTGCTGTCGACCCTCGACGACATCGGCCGGGCTCGTGACCACGGCGATCTGGAAGGCCCGTTCAAGGCGATCGCGGAGGCCCTGGAGGCGGCCCTGGAGGCGACCGGGCTGGAGCGCTACGGGGCGAAGGGCGACGAGTTCGACCCGTCGGTCCACGAGGCCCTGATGCACTCCTACCGGTCGGACGTGAGCGGGCCGACCTGCGTGGACGTCTTCCGGGCGGGTTACCTGCACGCGGGCAAGGTGTTGCGGCCCGCGCAGGTGTCGGTCGCGGAACCGTCGGGCGAGGTGGACGAGATCGTCGATCAGCCGGTCGAGGCGGAGGTCGTCGCCGGGGCCGGCGAGGTGCCGGGGAGCGGCCCGGGCCAGGCAGGCGGACCGCCGGATCGGCCGACATCGGTCCCCGATGACACGGGCAGTGTGCCCGGCCCGGACAACGGCGGGCCCACTGTCAGCGCCGGCTGAAAANGGGAGCCAGGTCCGTCCGGCCGTCCGCGAGCCGGGGTCTGACGGACACGGCGGGCCACCGCCTCGCGCGGACGACATCATGAGGGAAGGAGGGGCGCCGTGAGTGTTCGCGACATGGTCGAGAAGGACTATTACGCCGCTCTCGGCGTTCCAAAGGACGCCTCGGCGACCGACATCAAGAAGGCGTACCGCGGGCTGGCCCGTGAGCTGCACCCCGACAAGAACCCGGGGGACGCCAAGGCCGAGGCGCGCTTCAAGGAGGTCTCCGAGGCCTACGACGTTCTCTCGGACGAGGGCCGTCGACGGGAGTACGACGAGGCCCGCGCGCTGTTCGCGGCCGGCGGTCGTCCCGGCGGCGGCTTCGGCGGGCCTGGCCGAGCCGGGGGTTACGGCGGGTTCGGCGCGCCCGGCACGGGCTACGGCAGCGGGCCGAACCTCAACCTCGACGACCTTCTCGGGGGGGCGAACGGCGGCCTCGGCGGCATCTTCGACAACCTGTTCCAGCGGTCGTCACCCGGACGCGGTCCGCGTCGGGGTGCCGACATCGAGGCCGAGGTCACGATCCCCTTCGAGAAGTCGCTGACCGGCCTGGAGGCGTCGGTCCGGCTTCCCGGGGCCGCGACCTGTACCACCTGCACCGGCAGCGGGGCGCGTCCCGGCACGACGCCGCGCACCTGCCCGACCTGCCGTGGGCTAGGTGTGGTCTCCCGCTCCCAGGGTGGCTTCGCGCTCTCCGAGCCCTGCCGCGACTGCCTGGGCAAGGGCACCCTGATCGACCATCCCTGCCCGGACTGCCGGGGCACCGGCCGGCGTGAGCGTGAGCAGCGCATCCGCATCCCAGCCGGGGTGAGCGACGGACAGCGGCTGCGGGTCCGGGGGCGTGGTATACCCGGCGAACGGGGCGGACCGGCCGGCGACCTCGAGGTGACGGTGCACGTGCTGCGCCATCCGGTGTTCGAGCGGGAGGGGAGCAACCTGGCGATTACTCTCCCCGTGACGATCACCGAGGCCGCGCTCGGCGCATCGATACGGGTGCCGACCCTGGACGGTGCTCCGCTCACGATGAAGGTGCCGGCGGGGACCTCCAGCGGTCGACGCCTGCGGGCCCGCGGGCGGGGNGTCCCCACAGCCGGAGGCGGGNACGGGGNCCTCATCGTCACCCTCGAGGTGACGGTACCGAAGCCGAGTGATCTCTCGCCACGGGCACGTACGGCGTTGCTGGAGTTCGCCCAGGCCCATCCCGAGGACCCACGGGCGCCGTTGATGGAACGGATGGAGGCAGGCGGATGACCGGGCGGCCGAACCGCACATCCGACCCGCCGCCCGCCCGGCGTGGGCGAGCGACGGGAACAGGGCGAACAATGGGGGCAGGGCGAACAGGGGAACGGCAGCTCCAGCGGGGGCCGGCGGCGTCCCCCACCGAGGTTCGGCCGGACACCGAGGTTCGACCGGAGGGCTACTACCCCGCCGGCCCGCTGCCGGGTCCGGCCCACGACGAGGACGCACCGGTCTACGTCATCTCGATCGCCGCGCAGCTCGCCGGGATGCATCCCCAGACCCTGCGGTCCTACGACCGGCTCGGGCTGGTCACGCCTGGGCGCACGGCCGGGCGGGGGCGTCGTTACTCCGCCCGGGATGTGGCGTTGCTGCGCGAGGTGCAGCGACTGTCCCAGGAGGAAGGCGTCAACCTGGAGGGGGTCAAGCAGATCCTCCGGTTGAGCGCCCAGGTGATGGCGCTGCAGGCGCAGGTGCGTCAGCTCACCGAGGAGCTCGCCCGGTCCCGCGCCGACGCGGACCGCGCGGTGGCCGAGGCGCATGCCAGTCNCCGGCGTGNCCTCGTCCCGGTGGATCGCGGCGCGCTCGTGGTCTGGCGGCCGCTGCCCCGCCGCTGACCGGNCGGGGCGGAGCCGGCGAACGGATGCGGGAGGTTCATCGCGGCGCGCCCGCAGGGTTGAGTGGGAACGACTCAGGTATGCTGAGCGTTGAAAAAGCGACGGTGCACGCCATCCGACCATCTGGGATCCGCCATGAACGCTGAACGCCTCACCGCCCGGTCGCAGGAGGCACTCTCCGCAGCGATCAGTCGAGCCACCGCCGACGGGTCACCCCTCGTCGACCCCCTCCACCTGCTCAACGCCCTGCTCGAAGCGTCCGACGGGGTCGGCGCGGCACTGCTGGCGTCCGCGGGCACCTCGGTCGACACGGTGCGCTCCCGAGCCGAGGCCGCGGTGACGCGGCTGCCCCGCGCGACGGGCCTGAGCGTGTCCCCGCCGCAGCTGTCCCGCCAGCTCATCGCGGTGCTGAACAACGCCGAGCGGCAGGCCGGTCAGCTGGGTGACGAATACACTTCGGTCGAGCATCTGGTCGTGGCACTCGCCGAGGAGGGGGGCGAGGCCGGGCGGATCCTCACCTCCGCCGGCGCCACGCCCGACGCGCTGCGCGGCGCCTTCGAGAAGGTGCGCGGCGGCGCCCGGCGGGTGACCAGCCGGGACCCGGAGGGCTCCTACCGCGCGTTGGAGAANTACTCCATCGACCTCACCGAGCGTGCGCAGCAGGGCAAGCTGGACCCGGTGATCGGCCGCGACGCCGAGATCCGCCGCGTCATCCAGGTGCTGTCGCGGCGGACGAAGAACAACCCGGTCCTCATCGGCGAGCCCGGGGTCGGCAAGACGGCCATCGTCGAAGGGCTCGCGCTGCGGGTCGTCGCGGGTGACGTGCCCGAGTCGCTGCGCGGCCGGCGCATCGTCTCGCTCGACCTCGGTTCGATGGTTGCCGGCTCCAAGCTGCGCGGCGAGTTCGAGGAGCGGCTGACCTCTGTCCTCAACGAGATCCGCGAGGCCGAGGGTCAGATCNTCACCTTCATCGACGAGCTGCACACCGTCGTCGGCGCCGGTGCGGCGGAAGGAGCGATGGACGCCGGCAACATGCTCAAGCCGATGCTCGCCCGCGGCGAGCTGCGCATGATCGGCGCCACCACCCTGGAGGAGTACCGCACCCGGATCGAGAAGGACCCGGCGCTGGAGCGTCGCTTCCAGCCGGTCCTCGTCGGCGAGCCGACGGTCGAGGACACCATCGGCATCCTGCGCGGGCTCAAGGAACGCTACGAGGTGCACCACGGCGTGCGCATCACCGACACCGCGCTGGTCGCCGCGGCCACCCTGTCCGACCGCTACGTCACCGCGCGCTTCCTGCCGGACAAGGCGATCGACCTGGTCGNCGAGGCCGCGTCCCGGCTCCGCATGGAGATCGACAGCCGGCCGGTGGCGATCGACGAACTCGAACGCGCCGTGCGCCGCCTGGAGATCGAGGACATGGCGCTGTCCAAGGAGAACGACGAGGCCTCCCGCGAGCGGCGGGGGCGCCTGCAGCGCGAGCTCGCCGACCGGCGTGAGGAGCTGTCGAGCCTGACGGCCCGCTGGCACCGGGAGAAGGATTCGATCTCCGAGGTTCAGAAGATCAAGGAGGAGCTGGAGAACGCGCGGCGCGCCGTGGAGCTCGCCGAGCGCGACCTCGACCTCGCCAAGGCCGGGGAGCTGCGGTACGGCACCATCCCGACGTTGGAGAAGCGGCTGTCGGCGGCAACCGACGCGCTGGCCGGCGCGGACTCCCCCGGTGGGGCGATGCTCAACGAGGAGGTCGGCCCGGACGACGTCGCCGAGGTCGTCGCCGCCTGGACCGGGATCCCGGCCGGTCGCCTCCTCGAAGGCGAGACGGCGAAGCTGCTGCGTATGGAGTCCGCGCTGCACGCGCGGGTCATCGGCCAGGACGACGCGGTGCGGGCCGTCTCCGACGCGGTCCGCCGGGCCAGGGCCGGGATCGCCGACCCGGACCGGCCGACCGGCTCCTTCCTCTTCCTCGGGCCCACCGGGGTCGGGAAGACCGAGCTCGCGAAGGCGCTCGCCGATTTCCTCTTCGACGACGAGCGGGCGATCGTGCGCATCGACATGAGCGAGTATGCCGAGAAGCACTCGGTGGCCCGTCTGATCGGCGCCCCACCCGGGTACGTCGGGTTCGAGTCCGGCGGTCAGCTCACCGAGGCGATCCGCCGCCGGCCATACAGTGTCATCCTGTTGGACGAGGTCGAGAAGGCCCATCCGGACGTCTTTGACGTCCTGCTGCAGGTTCTCGACGACGGGCGGCTCACCGACGGCCAGGGCCGCACGGTGGACTTCCGCAACACGATCCTCATCCTGACCTCGAACCTCGGGTCGCAGTTCATCGCGGACCCCACGCTCAGCCCGCAGGTGCGCCGCGAGTCGGTGATGGTCGCCGTGCGCGACGCCTTCAAGCCGGAGTTCCTCAACCGCCTCGACGACGTCCTCGTCTTCGACCAGCTGGGCCGGGACGAGCTGACCCGCATCGTCGATCTCCAGCTCGATCGGCTGCGGGCCCGGCTGCTCGACCGGAGGATCACCCTCAACGTCACCGACGCCGCCAAGGGATGGCTCTCCGACGTCGGCTACGACCCGGTGTTCGGGGCCCGTCCGCTGCGGCGGCTGGTCCAGACGGCGATCGGCGACCAGCTCGCCAAGGAACTGCTCGGCGGGCAGATCCGGGACGGCGACGAGGTGCTCGTCAACACCGCGCCGGACCGCTCGGGTCTGACGGTCAAGGCCGCCACCGTCAAGTCCCTCTGACGGGCCTCCCGGCGAATCGCCGCAGACCGGGCGAGGACCATCGTGGGGACGGCACGCCGTCGGTTCCTCGACCGATTCGGGCCGGACGTAGCGGATGTGCGACTTATCGTTGCGGAATGCACGACGCTCTTCTGCCGGATCCCGCGCAGTGGCGGGTCCTGCCACCNGGCCTACGGCGGCTTCGACGGGCGCTCCTGATCGTGGGAGCCGTCCCGGTGGTGGCGCTCACCCTGCTGATCACGGCGGCGTTCGGCGGCTGGCCCTGGATACTGATCACGGTGGCGCCGATCCTCGTGACGGGCTGGCTCTGGCGCTCGATCGGCCTCCGCTGGCAGGCCTGGCGCTATGCCGAGCGGGAGGACGATCTCCTGATCAGCCGCGGGGTGCTGACGCGTCGCCTGATCGTGGTGCCGTATGGCCGGATGCAGCTCGTCGACNTCACCGCCGGACCACTGGCGCGCCGCTTCGGCATCGCCAAGGTGCAGCTGCACACCGCGGCCGCGGACAGCGATGCCATCATCCCCGGCCTGGCCCCGGACGAGGCCGCGCGGCTGCGTGACGCGCTCACCGAACGCGGTGAAGCCCGGTCGGCCGGGCTGTGACGATCGAGCGGGGGTCCACCACCGGCGAAGCGCCGGCTCGGGCGACACGCCCCGGCCAGGACGGGTTTCACCGGCTGCATCCGCTCACCCCGTTCCTGCGCGGCTGGGTAATCGTCGTGGCGTTCATGGCGACGGTCGGCAGAAACCTCGCCGACGACGTCACCCCCCGCATCATCGGGCTCACCCTGATCTTCCTGATTCCCGCCGCCGGCACCTACGGATACTGCGCCTGGCGATTCACCCGCTACCGGGTCGAACGCGACAATCTTCGGCTCGATNCCGGGCTNTTGGTCCGACGGACCCGCCATGTCCGGCTGGATCGGTTACAGTCGGTGGACATCGCTCAACCACTTCTCGCCCGGGTCACGGGGCTCGCCATCCTCCGGATCGATCTCGCCGGTAGGGAACGCTCCGAACTGGACACCGACTCCGGGTCCGACCTGCGGTACCTGTCGGTGGGTCACGCCCAGCGGCTGCGGGCCGAGCTGCTGGCCACCGCCGCGGGACTCGCGCCGGACGTGGGCGAGGCACCGCAGCGCCCACTCGCCGAGGTGCCGCCACGGCGGTTGGTGGCCGCGATCGCGCTGTCCCCCGCGCCGTGGGTGGCGTTGTTCGGCGTGGCCGCGATCGCCACGCCCGCCCTGCTGACCGGTACCCTCACCGGCGCCCTCGGCGCCGTTCCGATGCTCGGCAGCCTCTGGCACACGACGTTTCGCCGGTTCGCGGCCGGCTACCCCTACACCGTCTCCGAGTCACCCGACGGGCTGCGCATCAACAGCGGNCTGCTCAACCGCACCCACGCCACGGTCCCGCCGGGACGGGTCCAGGCGATCAGCATCGGCGAACCGGCGCTGTGGCGCTGGTCGGGCTGGGTGACGCTCCGGATGAACGTGGCCGGCGGCGGGCCCTCCGTGCTGCTACCGGTGGCTCGCCGGGCGGATGCGCTGGCCCTGATCGGCCGGCTACTGCCCGGAGTGGATGTCGCGGCGGTGGCGATGACCCGGCCGCCACGCCGGGCCGCCTGGCTCGCCCCGCTCCACTGGCGGCGGCTGTCCTGCGGAGCGGACGACACGGTCTTCGTCGTACGCCGGGGAATCGTCCGGCGGCACACCGATCTCATCCCCCACGGTAAGGTGCAGAGCATCCGGATCGTGCAGAATCCGCTGGCCAGACTGCTACGGTTGGCCGACATGCACCTCGATACCACCGGCGGCCCGGTGACGGTGCGGGCCGGCCTGCGCGACGCCGACGAGGCGGTCTCGCTCGCCGCCGCACAGGCCGAACGATCCCGGATCGGTCGGCGCCACGCCGTACGGACCGCTGGATGAGCCGGGGCGCCGGGTAAACGGAGCCCCCGCCCTCAGCCGAACGTGGGGAACTCCGGCCCGAAGAGGGAACCCCACAGATTCACGGCCTCCTCGTGATCGCCGGCCTGTTCCGCGTCCACCGCCTTCGCCGAGTAGATCCGGGCGAGCCGGACACTCTCGGCCAACGCCTCGATGTCCTCGGCGCGTAGATACGACGACAGGTCCCCGCCGACGTCGGCCGGGTCGGCCACGGTGAGGCCGACATCGTCCAGATGCCGGAAGACCTCGGCGAGCCCCTGCCGGGTGTTGAGCCCGCGGCCGGCGAGGACCTGCCCGGCGAGCGCCTCGATGTGGAAGGAGCGCAGGTGGCTGCCGCGCACCCGGTTCCACGCCTTGAGCAGGCGGACCGCCGAGATCACCCGGGGGCCGAGGTCCGCCGTCCAGCTCGTGTGCCGCTCCGGCCGGGTCGGCAGCCAGCCACCGACCCGATCGGGTATGACGTACCCGGCACGCGGATGATCGAAGGCCGGCACCAGATGGACGTCCGGAGGGGCGTCGTAGACGATGCGCAGCGCCTGGCCGCGGCTACCGATCGTCTGGATTCGATCTCCGCCGATGGCGTTGCGCACGCAGAGCAGCAGGTCGCGGGAGTCCCAGCGGAAACGCTTCCAGGCGCTGTTGGCCGCCGAGAAGACCGCGAAGATGTCCACCTCGTCGAGCGGACGGATCATGGTGNCCCGNCCCGCCGAGCCGATCGTGGCGACCCCGACCAGCGGCAGCGCGCAACGAGGCGGGAAGATCGCGCGCAGCGCCCGCTCCGCCTCGTCGCGGCGAGCCGCGACGACGGCACGGTCCTCGGCACCGAGACGGATCAGGTCGTCGAGTTTCGCGAAGGCACGCGCCGTGGTGCCGACCAGCAGCGGGCCCGTCAACGGACCCGTCAACGGACCGGTTGTCGGGTTGATCGGCGACGTCGAGCCGGCCGCGGCAGGCTCGGCGCGGGGGCCTCCCTCGGAGGGGAACAGAGCGTTGAGCGTCCCCGGCGCCGACTCCTTCGGCCGACGCCAGTCCGGCGGAATGATCAGATGATCGTACGTGACCTCGCTCGGCCGGACTCCGGCCGGTGTTCCCCGAGGGGTATCCACACTCATGGTGCTGACCTCCCAGGCGCAGGTGGCGCCGGACCGTTCGGGCTCCCCTCCCCGGGCACGCGACGGCCCTCCCACGGACCCCCACGGACGCCCCGCCCAGCTTCGGCCCGTCGGCCATTGGTCGCGACATCGCCTTACATGGTGCCCCAGGGCATCACAGTCTGAACAGGGGGCTGTCTGCGCGGCGTGTTCACCACTCTCCTCGTGACGGCGAAAAAATGAGCCGGGAGCTGTCACCCAGCCGACAACACAGCATGGTAACGGTACCGTCACAATGACCTTCCGCCACACCGCGAAAGGCGGCTGGACATGGGTTTTGCCCGTTCGGGCCGGATGACGGCCGAATCCGGACGGTACCGGAACGGTCGGCGGTGACTCGCGACGTCAGGCCCAGGCGAAGCCCGACGCCCGATAACGTTGCGTGACAAACCTCAATGGTCAACTTGGCGGCGGACGCAGCCAGATCCGCCACCAATCGGCGACCAACACACTCGTTGGCACGAACGAGGTCGCCTGCGCGAGACGCTTCCCCACGCTGTCCCCGCGCCGGATCCGCGTCTCCACCAGAGCGCCGCGGTATTCGAACCATCCCGCGACCGCGCGGATCGCCTCGGTGGCGTAGCCGCTGCGCCGGCAGCCGAGCGCGATCGACNCCCCGACCNCCNCCCGCCGGCCGTGGGTCTCCGCCGCGAGCAGGCCCACCGCCGCCGATCCTGGCTGGCGACCCGGCTGGCGACCCGGCTGGCGACGCAGCACCCAGGTCAGGACCATGTGGCCGGCGCTCGCCCGACGGCGTAGTTCGCGCCGCAGCGCCCCCGCCGGATCGTCGGGATCGGGCGCCCCCGCGGCAGGATCGGTCCCGACGATTCCGCCGAAGGGGCCGGATCCGTCACCGGAGGCGCCACGCGTGCCTGATCGCGGGGGGATGACCGTGAACGCCAGCGAGGGCGCGAGCTCCTCGGCGACGTATCCCGCGTTCCAAATGGTGAGCGGGAGTGCGAGTAGTCGGGAGGTGGTGAGTGTAGGGCCCTCACCCACGACGGGACGGCTCCCGNACCCCGAGCAGACCCCGTTCCCGGAGCCAGGACTCGGTGCGGTTCATGCCCTCGGGCAGCCGCACGACCGGCGACCATCCCGTCCGGGCCCGGATCTTCTCGATGGAGAGGCCCGCGTCGCGGGTCAGGGCGCGCACGGTGAGCGGACCGAGGTCCACCCGGGCGCGGGGATCGACTCCGGCCACCAGACGGGCNCCTACNCCGCGGATCAGGCCCGGTCCCCGCCGCGACGTCGCCGAGTTCACCGGAACGGCCGGGGCCGCCGGGGCCGCCGAGCCCGCTGGCCGCACCGAGGTCGTCGAGACCGCCGGGACCGGGTGGGTGGGGAGGGGTGGCGTCTCGGCCGCGGAATCGTCCACACCTCGCCTTCGGTAACCCTCCGCGAACGAACAGACACGATCAATCGCGTCGACCGCTCCGAAGACCCTGGCCGGTACGGAGCGGGGCGCCGCGATCGCGAGCATCTGACAGTAAAAGGTGAAGAAGTCGGCGGCAGACNCCGNCNCCCCCCCGGTCACGTGCAGCNCCTCNCCGGCGNCCGCCGACCGGTCCGCACCGGCGACGGTGGTCACCGCCGTGACCACGTCGTCGACATGCACGGGGCTGAGCACACCCCAGCCGCCGTCGACGAGGACGAACCGCCCGGCCCGCATCAGCAGCACCGGCCAGAGGGTCCAGCGACCGGCCCGGGGACCGTAGGCATCCCCGATCCGTAGGACGGTCGCGCCGAGTCCGTGCGCAGCGGCCGACCCGACCGCCTGTTCCGCGGCGGCCATGGCGTCGGCGCGGACGTCGCCGGTCAGTCCGATCGGCGTGGTCTCGTCCAATGATCGGCCGACGGCTCGCGCGGGCCTGCGGTCCCCGGTCCCGCCGGGGACCGGGCCACTCGTCCGGGCAAGCACGTCCACGCAGGAGAGATGGACGAAGCGGTCGACCCCGGCCCGACCCGCGGCGTCGAGCAACGCCGCCGTGGCGCCGAGGGTCACCCGCCGGATCTCGGCGTCGGACACCCGTACCGGCGCTCCGGCTCGGCCGGGACGCACCGGGGTCAGTTCCGCGACGCCACCGGTCCCGATGGCGGCGGCATGGATCACCAGCTCCGTGCCGTAAAAGGCCTTCTCCCACTCACCGGGACGGCTGACGTCGGCCTGCATGACACCCGGCGCGCGCCGGATGTCGATGGCGACAACGTCGTCACCGCGCCGCCGCAGCGCGTGGGCCAGCGCTCCGCCGAGGAAGCCGGCCGCGCCGGTGACCACCGCCCGAACCAAGGTCGCTCCTCCTGCCAGGATCNCCCTCGCCGACGGCGCTGCCGCGCGGCCCGCCGGCCCGTCCACCGGCTGGGTCCGCGGGTTTTACCACGCTCGCTGCCGTGCTCGCTGCCGTCGGCGACGACCCGACCCTACGGGATCGACTACTGATCAGGACCGGGACATCCCCGCGAGTCGGGAGGATCGAGGTCGGGTGCACCTCCCGGGATGCCACGGGCCGGTCGCGCCCGGCAGGTGGGCCGGCCCTCACGGCGTCCCGAAGTCCTGGGTCCAGTAGGTGCCGTACCTGCCGCCCGTCGCGTAGCCCACGCCGATCCGGGTCAGCGAGCAGGTGAGGATGTTCGATCGGTGCTCCGGGCTGTTCATCCATCCGCGCATCACCTCGGCCACGGTGCGCTGACCGGCGGCGATGTTCTCGGCGGCGATGGAGAAGGAGAAGCCGGCGGCGGCGATCCGGTCGAAGGGCGAGCGACCGTCCGGGCTGCCGTGGCCGAAATAGCCGACCGTGGCCATGTCGACGCTGTGTGCCTGGGCCGCGGCGGCCAACCGCAAGTCGACGATCAACGGAGGACAACCGGCCGCCCGGCGCTCGAAGTTGGTCGAGGTCGCGACCTGACCGACCAGGCTCATCCAGGAGGCCGGCAGGTACGGCGGGTGGGGGGATGCGACGGCCGGGGCCGACGCGGACGGAGCAGTCACCGGCGCGGCCAGGGCCAGAGCCGCCGCCCGCGCGGCGGCCAGCTGATCCGGACCGGCCAGGCGAGCGGTGGGCGGAGGCTCGGCCCCGGGTCCGGTCGGCGCACCCCGATCCGCGATCCGACCCGCGATCGACGTGGGGGGGACCCCGGCCGCCACCCCGACCACGCCCCGATCCGGCTGCGTGCCGGCGCGGCCGGCCAGGCGGTCACCGTCACGCGGTGCCGAATGACCACCCGCGAGCAGCACGACCGTCAGAACCGCGGTCAAGGCCCCTGCCGCGCTGCAGAGGACGGGGCCGGCGCGACGCCGTCCCGCATGGTGCCGCCCGTGCTGTCGAAGCATCGAATCCTTCGGTGGTCGGACCCCCGACCGCGTACCTGGATCGATCAAGGTTAGCCGGCCATAGCCAGAAATTGCCATAGGAAAGGGAATTGATCGTCCAATGTGATCTGGTCGTAACGTCGTGGAGACTACCGGTCCACGGATCTCCCGGCATGATCCGGCGCCGCGGGGCACTGACGGACAACATCCCTGCGCTCCTCGCCCGCCCCCTCGGCGCTCCTCGCCCGACGCGGACTACCGCGGCCCCTGGTCGGGGAGCCGGCCCGATCGCCGGCGCAGCAGCTCGCCGGCGATCCCGGCGATGACGGAGATGACGATCACTACGAGCGCGATCCACACCGCCGCGTCCCGCAGCCCAGGAATGGCGGCCGCCGTATAGCCCAGAAGGATCAATCCGGTCCCCCAGACGAGCGCCCCGAGCACGACCGCGATCAGAAAGCGGGACCATGACATCGCCACGGTCCCGGCGAGTACCGGCGCGAACGTCCTCGCCCACGGCACGAAGCGGGCCGCGACCAGGGTGATCGGCCCGAACCGCCGGTAGAATTCCTCCGTACGGGCCAGCACCGTGGCGTGCCTGCGTTCCAGGTACGGCCGGCCGAGACGATGCCCGGTGTAGTAGCCCGCCGCCGCCCCGACGGTGGCTGCCGCCGCGACCCCGATCGAGAGGACCGCGACGGACACGTTCGACGCCGCGTCCGCCGCCATCAGCCCGGCCGCGAAGAGAATGGTGTCACCCGGAAGCCAGAACCCGATCAGGATCCCGCTCTCGACGAAGATGACCGCGAAGAGGACGACGTACAGCGTCATCCCGGACAGGCTGCCGACGTCCACTCGACCAGTGTGCCGGCCCCTGGTCGGCNCCCGCCGACCAAGTCGGCGGGGACCACATCGCGCGGATCCGCACCGCGCCGGCGACGTCAGCCGCATCCGACCCCGGGACGGGGCAAGGCGTCATACCCTTCGCCCATCAGGAGTCCACGGCGGGCTTCGGCCCGATCCGGCTGCCCTGCACCGCGGGTGCATGGCTGATCGGCGCCCCTACAGGTTCGTAAGGAGCCCCACCGATGCCCATCGCCACGCCAGACGTATATGCCGAGATGCTCGACCGGGCGAAGGCCCAGTCCTTCGCCTACCCCGCGATCAACGTGACCTCGTCGCAGTCCCTGAACGCCGCGCTGCGGGGCTTCACCGAAGCCGGCAGTGACGGCATCGTGCAGGTGTCCACCGGCGGTGCCGAGTACCTGTCCGGCTCGACGGNGAAGAACATGGTCCTCGGCGCGGAGGCACTGGCCGAGTTCGCCCACCACGTCGCGAAGGCGTATCCGGTCAACATCGCCCTGCACACCGACCACTGCCCGGCCGACAAGCTTGACACCTACATCCGCCCCTTGATCGCGATCTCGAAGAATCGGGTGGCCCAGGGACGCGAGCCGCTCTTCCAGTCGCACATGTGGGACGGCTCGGCGGTCCCCCTCGAGGAGAACCTCAAGATCGCCGAAGAACTACTCGCGGACGCCGCCGCCGCGAAGATCGTTCTCGAGGTCGAGATCGGGGTCGTCGGCGGCGAGGAGGACGGCGTCGTCGGCGCGATCGACGAGAAGCTCTACACGACGCCGGAGGACATGTGGCGGACGGCCGAGGTGCTCGGCACCGGCGCGAAGGGGCGCTACCTGCTCGCCGCCACCTTCGGCAACGTGCACGGTGTGTACAAGCCCGGAAACGTCAAGCTACGCCCGACGATTCTGCACGAAGGACAGGAGTACGTCGCCAGGAAGCTCGGGCTGCCAGCCGGCGCGAAGCCGTTCAACCTCGTCTTTCACGGCGGTAGCGGGNCGGCTCTCACCGAAATCCGCGAGACCCTCGACTACGGGGNGGTCAAGATGAACGTGGACACGGACACCCAGTACGCATTCACCCGCCCCATCGTGGACCACGTGTTCAAAAACTATGACGGCGTTCTCAAGGTGGACGGTGAGGTCGGCGTGAAGAAGGCGTACGACCCGCGTACCTACGGAAAGCTCGCGGAGAGCAGCATGGCGGCCCGCGTCGCCCAGGCGTGTGAGGACCTCCGTTCCGCCGGCACCAGCCTCGGGCGGGCATAGTCGGGCCCAGGAGCGCACGCCGGCTGGCGGGATCGGTTCGTCGGATACCGGCCGCTTGTCCGCCGGCCGGCGGACAAGCGGACAGATAGCCGCCGGCCGCGAACGGGCAACCGAGCAACCGCCGCCGCTCGTCCGAGGACATTCTCCGGNCCCCTCGGNCCGNCCCTCNCCATCATTNCCGGCGGACGNAACGNCCGGCACGCGGCGGACANCCGNCCCGCCCCGGTCCGATGCACGACCCGCCGATTTCCCGTACTATGCCGGCCCGCGCGGTCCCCCGGTCGCTCCGACGGCTGGGGGACCACTGTTTAGCGGGCGCGGCATCCCGCTCCTCGCGTAACGCCGCCCCCGCCGGCAACCAGCAGGTTTCGGCCAAATGAGCGGACACGCACCGGACCTTCGGTAACCGTTCACCTACCGCCCCACCCCCAGGGAACCCCTTCGCCCACTGTGGTGATCCGACGGGCGCTTTTCACAGTCGGTGTCCGATTGAATCCGCCGTGTGCAAAAATCACAACGCCGCAAGTTACCGCCCGATTTCCGTTGTTTTTCTCACAAAAACAGGCTTCAATGGACGAAGCGTAGTATCAGGCCGATCACTCGCGTCGATCTCGTAGCAGGGCCGTCACGCCTTTGTCGACATGTCACGCATCTGGCCTGATGTGGGACTCTCCGCTCATCGTCGACCATCGGCAAACAGGGTGATCGGCCGAGCACAAATGCCTCCGCACGCCGTACCGCCAGGTTGATGAGCGGGCGCGCACGCGCGATACCAGGCCGCCAGTTCCTACTCAAGCAGGCGCGCCGAGTGTGCTCTTTTTCACGCACCCTATTCAATGCTTGGCGACTCGCCGGGCGGCGTGGTTATGGTTTTCGCCGTGCCCGGCAACAACGTCGGGCATTCGTCGGGCGGCACGCCGAATCCTGCCCCTGGCCGACGATTTCTCGAACCGGGCGGCAGGAACGGGGGACCCATCTCCGAGTATCGAAAGGATTCGATGCTCTCGGGGTGAAGCCATGTGCGACGACCACCCGGA
This sequence comes from Frankia sp. CeD, assembly GCF_000732115.1. NCBI lineage: Bacteria > Bacillati > Actinomycetota > Actinomycetes > Frankiales > Frankiaceae > Frankia > Frankia sp. CeD. The sequence continues at coordinate 167,359 of NZ_JPGU01000003.1, read as the reverse complement.
AAGGTATTTCCGGTGCGGCTTCCGTCTCCAGGGATCCCTGGCACGGCCGGGCAGTTCCCAGCCCGAATCCGACAGCTCACCTCGCAGGCGTGGGGAAGGACCACAAGACATGTCCGACGCACGTATCAGTGGCCGACAATGCCGCGCCGGTACCCGCAGCCGGGCCCGGGCCCTCGTGGTCGCACCAGTACTCGCGGCGGCGGTGGGCGGCACCTTCGCGCTCAGCCAGCCGGCCGATGCGGCCACCACCTGGACGGGCCTGCGGCAGTGCGAGTCCGGCGGTGACTACACGACCAACACCGGCAACGCGTACTACGGCGCTTACCAGTTCTCCGCCAGCACTTGGCACAGCCTCGGCTACGGCGGTCTGCCGCACCAGGCTTCCCCGGCCGTCCAGGACGAGGCCGCGCTCAAGCTCGCCCGACGGTCCGGCTTCGGCCAGTGGCCGGCCTGTGGCCGCGGGATGGGCGCCGACCAGCTCGCGGGCGGCTCGTCGAGCTCCTCGGGCCAGGCCTCGCGCACGACGGAACGCCGCGAGCTGACGGTCAGCCCCATCTCCATGAGCACCCCCGTATTCACCCGTAACCTGACGACCGCACTGGCCAGGCAGGTACGTGACGACGTGCGGGCCTGGCAGGCCCGCGTCAACCATCTGGGCTATCCGATCACGATCGACGGCCGCTACGGACCACGCTCCGCCGCAGTCGCCCGCGCCCTGCAGGCCGCCAAGGGACTCGCCGTCGACGGCATCGTCGGCCCGGCGACCTGGCGGGCCACCTTCCGCTGATCCTCCCCATCAGCCCCATCAGCTCCATCAGCTGATCCATTCGCTCCGCCCCCGTGGCGGAGGGACGACCGCCGCGGGAACCGGACATCCCACCCCGGCGACACCGGTCAGGGGATCTCACCTCGACGACGGGCTGGCCCGACCTGTCTCCGGACGATCTCCGGTTGACGGCCCGTACGGGCCGGCCCGTACAACCCACCACCAGCATCACCAGGACCGCACCCTGACCGGCCTCCGGCAGGGCCGATCTTCGGCAGAGCCGATCTTCGGCAAGGCCGACGAGGAACAGCAGGACCAGCGAGCCACCTGCGGAACCTGTATGGAAGTGGCACGATTCGCGCGATCCTCACTGGTTACTCCGGACCACCCCGGTTTGCGCTCCATGAGCGGTTCTCGCTAGAGTGCCGCTCACTCGCCTCGTCGGCGAGGCCGCCCGGACGGACGCCGAGTCCTGCCCCCGTACGAGCGGCCGGAACGAACATCGACCGCAGCGGGCAGGAGTGGGGGACCCACATTTCGGGCGCCGCAAGCGGCGTCCTTGGGGTAAAGCCGGTGCGTCCCGGCCCATGGTGGAGAGCGGTTCCCACCCGGGGTCGGATCCTCCGGCCGGGCCATCCCAGCCCGCACCCGACAGCTCACCCCGCAGGCGACGGGATTGGACTGACATGCCCTCTGGGCGTCGTGGCGGCAGACATCGAGCACCGCAGGCCCCATCGCCCGCCGGTCGCATCCTGCGCACCACCGGCGCGGTCACGGCCATCGTCGGCAGCGGCCTCGCGGTCACCGCGGCTCCGGCGGGCGCGGCCACCTCCGACGACTTCGCCAAGCTCCGCCAATGCGAGTCCGGCGGCAACTACGCGGTCAACACCGGCAACGGCTTCTCCGGTGCCTACCAGTTCGACGACCAGACCTGGCACGGGCTCGGGTACTCCGGCCGCCCGTACCAGGCATCGCCCGCCACGCAGGACGAGGCGGCCGCGAAGCTCTACAACCAGCGGGGCTGGCAGCCATGGCCGTCCTGCTCGGTCAAGATGGGCCTGACCAACAACGGCCCGGCCAGTGTCCCGGGCGGCTCCGGTGACGTCATCCAGCAGGCCATCACCCCGGTGGAACCCCCCATGACGCTGGACCGGGCCCGCCGGGAGATGGGGGACGGCTCGTTCAGGGGCACGGTCCTCGACGCGTCCCTCAGCGACGACGTTCGCCCGGACGCCTTCGTCTGGCAGGACAGGATGCGTCAGAAGGGCTTCGTACTCACCGTCGACGGCAAGTTCGGACCGCAGTCGCAGGGCATCGCCGCGCTGTACTCGTACCTCACCCGGGTGAGCGACGGTCAACCCGGGGTCGTCGGCCAGAATCTGTGGAACGTCAGCGTCAGGGCCTGACCGACCGGTCACCGTGCGCGCAGGGCAAGCGCGTCCGGGGTGACCTCCATGACGTGTGCGGCCGGTCGTCGGGCAGGATGCACTCATGACGACGCCGTCCACCTCGGGAAAGCCCAACCTGCTCTCCGGTCCGCCGCCGACGCTCCTGCCCTCCGACGCGGCCGCGACCGATGCGCTGGTCGCCGGTGATCCGCCGGATGCCGTCGCCGCCCGGCTGCCCGCGTTCAGCGTGCCTTGGGCCGCGCTCGCCGAGCTCGCGCTCACCGGCGGACGACCCGTCGAGGCCTATGCCTACGCCCGCACGGGCTATCACCGCGGCCTCGACGCCCTGCGCCGCTCGGGCTGGAAGGGCAACGGGCCGATCCCCTGGTCACACGAACCCAACCGCGGGTTCCTGCGTTCGCTCGCCGCTCTCGGTCGGGCGGCCGCGGCCATCGGGGAGGCCGAGGAGGCCACCCGCTGCCGGACGTTCCTGGCCGACAGCGATTCCGTCGCTGCCAGTGAGCTCGGCTTCACCTGACAGTGAGTTCATCAGGCCGCGTCGGTGGTGGAGACCAGCGAGGATGCCGCAGCCGGCCCCACGACCCCGCCATCCCTAGTAACCTCGCCCGGTGCCTGCTCTTGTCCTCATCGGTGCCCAGTGGGGCGACGAGGGAAAAGGAAAGGCGACCGACCTCCTGGGCGGCGCCGTCGATTACGTCGTCCGGTACCAGGGTGGCAACAACGCCGGCCACACCGTGGTCATCGGGGCGGAGAGTTACGCGCTCCACCTGATTCCCAGTGGCATGCTGCGGGCCGACTGCGTTCCCGTGATCGGCAACGGGGTCGTCATCGACCCGGGCGTGCTGCTGGCCGAGATGGACGGGCTCACCGCCCGCGGCATCGACGTCTCCCGGCTCCTGATCAGCGCGAACGCCCATCTGATCATGCCCCATCACCGGGCGCTGGACCGGGTCATCGAGCGTTACCTGGGCAAGGCGCGGATCGGTACCACCGGTCGCGGCATCGGTCCCACCTACGGCGACAAGGTTGCCCGTACGGGCATCAGAGTGCAGGATCTCCTCGACCCGGGCATCTTCCACAAGAAGCTCGAACTGGTGCTACGGGAGAAGAACCAGGTCCTGGCCAAGGTCTACAACCGGCGCCGGATCGAGCTCGACGAGGTGGTCGAGGAGTACGCCGACTACGCGAAACGCCTGCAACCCCACATCGCCGACACCGGTCTGATCCTCGACCGGGCGCTGCGCGCGGGCAAGGTCGTGCTGCTCGAAGGCTCCCAGGGCACCCTCCTCGACGTCGACCACGGCACCTACCCGTTCGTCACGTCATCGAACCCGACCGCCGGCTACGCGGCCACCGGCGCCGGCATCGGCCCGACGAGGATCAGTCGGGTGATCGGCATCATCAAGGCCTACACGACCCGGGTCGGCGCCGGCCCCTTCCCCACCGAACTGGACGACAAGGTCGGAGAGGAGCTGCGCCGCATCGGCGGGGNGNTCGGCGTGACGACCGGCCGGGCGCGGCGCACCGGCTGGTTCGACGCCGTAATCGCCCGCTACGCGGTGCGGGTCAACGGCCTGACCGACCTTTTCCTCACCAAACTGGACGTCCTGTCGGGCTTCGACCGGGTGCCCATCTGCGTCGGCTACGACCTCGGCGACGAACGGGTTGACGAGATGCCCATGACCCAGACCGAGTTCCACCACGCCAAGCCGATCTACACCGACCTGCCCGGCTGGCACGAGGACATCTCCGACGTCCGGTCGTTCGCCGACCTGCCCGGCGCCGCGAAGGACTACATCAGGGCGTTGGAGGAGTTCTCCGGCGCCCCGGTGTCGGCGGTCGGCGTCGGTCCCNGGCGGGNCCAGACGCTCGTCATCAATGACCTGGTCTGAAACGACTGGTCCGGAACGGACCTGATCTGATCCCGCCCGGCGCGGGCCGAGATCCGGTCGGTTCCGGTTGCACCCGGAAGCATTACCGTCGACGCTTGGGNGGTCANGCAAAGCAATGACGTCCGGGGGTGGTGGCGGTGGCCGTTGTCAGGTCCCGGCCGTCGGATGACGATCCTTCCATCCCCGGGCGGACACCGCTGTCGCTGCCGGAACCGGCCGAAGCCCCGCAACCGGCCCGTTGGCCACCAGCCGTGAGACGCGGTTACCTGCACCCGACCGACTCCGACGCCTGGCCGGTCGGGTTCTCCCCCACCGGCGAGGCTCTGCCGCAGACCCTGACCGACGTGCTGCTGCGGGGCAGCCACGCCATCCGGAGCTCGAAGCGGGCCGAGGCACAGCGGCTCGAACGCGCCGCGGCCGTCGCCAGTCACGTCGACGCCCAGATCCGTGACTTCCTGGACTTCTGCGCGGCCGAACACCTGGTACCACCGGTCACGGTGCGGGCGACCCGCACCGCGCCGCACCGCGCGCCGGCGCGGTACCGTGCCGGGCGGCCGCTGCCCGCGCTGGACCTGAGCGAGGGCGGGGCGACACGGGCGACACGGGCGGTCACGGACCCGGCGGCCCGGGCCGACCCGGCGGATCGGGCGGACCGGGCGGATCGGGCGGACCGGGCGGACGCGGGTGAGGCGGCCGTTGACCCCGGTCGCCGCCGGCGTTGGCCGGGACGGCGGGAACGGCTGCAGGCGTGGCCGCTGCTGTACTGGCGCTGCGAGAACTTCCCGGCTGCGGGGCGGTCGCTGCACCTGTTCGTCGAACCGGGTGGGCGCGCCTTCGAAGGCCGCGACGATCCCGCCCCGCTGACCGTGCTCGGCCGGGAGGTCCGGGTCTGGCCGGTCGACGCCGCCGCCATCGTCGCGGGCATGGCCGAGGTGGACGCACGCCGCTGCGCGCTGCACCTGGTGCACGGCATGGCCCACCTGCTCTGGCGGTCGGGTGTCGGGCTGTAGTCGCTCAGCGCGGATCGTCCCAGGTGATCGGCCGGGAGTCACCGGCACCGACCGGGCACGACGCGCACGATGATCAGCACACCCGCTACTGTGGAACCGTGACCCGACCGAACTGCGACGACGCGATGCCCCAGACGGGGTTCGCCGGTTCGCGATGGCACCCGCGCCCGGTCCGGATCTCCGTCCCGGCGCCGCGCGCCAGGGACAACCGGTGACGGCCGCCACCGACCCTCGCGTCCCCCGCGCACGGCCGTGGCGGCGACGCGGCCCGCTCCGCCGGCATTACCGGGAATTCGCCGCCGCGCACCGGGCCGCTGCTTGCGTCGCGAGGTGAACTGATGAAGATTCTTGTTGTCGGCTCCGGCGGCCGTGAACACGCGCTGTGCCGGGCGCTCGCCCGCGATCCCCGGGTCGGCTCGCTGGTCTGCGCGCCCGGAAACGCCGNAACCGCCGAGCTCGCCGAGCCCCGCCCGCTCGACGTCGCTGACCCGGACGCCGTCGCCGACCTTGCTGAGGCGGTCGGCGCGGACCTCACCGTCATCGGTCCGGAGATGCCGTTGGTAACCGGGGCCGCCGACGAGATACGCGCCCGCGGTCTCGCGGTCTTCGGCCCGAGCGCGGCCGCGGCCCGGCTGGAGGGCAGCAAGGCGTTCGCCAAGGAGGTCATGCGCGCCGCCGGGGTGCCCACGGCGGCCTCTCGCGACCACACCGAGATCGAGCCCGCCCTGGCCGACCTGGACGTCTTCGGGCCACCGTACGTGGTGAAGTACGACGGGCTCGCCGCCGGCAAGGGCGTCACGGTGACCGAGGATCGCGACGNGGCCGTCGCCGCGGTCCGCGCGAGCCTGCGCGGACCGGACGACCGGGTTGTCCTCGAGGAGTACCTCGACGGGCCCGAGGTCTCCCTGTTCGCCGTGGTGACCGAGTCCGGCGCGGTCCTCCCGATGCTGCCGGCGCAGGATCACAAACGGGTCGGCGACGGCGACACCGGCCCGAACACCGGGGGGATGGGCGCGTACACCCCGCTGCCCTGGGCCTCGCATGGCCTGCCGGCGAAGATCGTCACCACGGTGATCCGGCCGACGGTGGCCGAGATGGCCCGGCGCGGCACCCCGTTCACCGGTCTGCTCTACGCCGGGCTCGCGCTGACCACCCGCGGGCCGCGGGTGGTGGAGTTCAACGTGCGCTTCGGTGACCCCGAGGTGCAGGCCATCCTCGCCCTGCTCACGACGCCGTTGACGGACGTGCTCTCCGGCCGGCGGGCACCGGTGTGGCGCTCCGGCGCGGCGATCAGCGTCGTCGTCGCCGCGCACGGCTATCCGGCGGCCCCCAGGCTCGGCGACCCGATCCGCGGGCTCGCCGCCGCCGGCGCGCTGGCCGGCGTCGACATCCTGCACGCCGGTACCCGCAGGGAGCCGGATGGTCGGGTCGTCTCGGCCGGCGGCCGTGTGCTGTCCGTCACGGCCATCGGCTCCAACCTGGAGTCCGCGCGAGGATCGGCCTACGAGGCCGTCAGCCGCATCTCGCTGCCCGGCGCCCATTACCGCACCGACATCGGAGATCCGTCCCGGATGCGCCACGCGGCCGACGTCCGTCGAACGGACGTCGCGTCCGGCGAGGATCCCGCAGGACATAGAAAGAAGGAGTAGACCGTGTCGCAGAGCACCCCCGGGCCGGATCATCCCCAGGTGGCGATCGTCTTCGGATCACCGTCGGACACCCAGACCATGAGCAAGGCCGGCGCCACTCTGGAACGCTTCGGTGTGCCCTACGAGCAGGTGTCGCTGTCGGCGCACCGCGCGCCGCGCACCCTCGCCGACTACGTGGGTCAGCTACGGNCCCGCGACATCTCGGTGGTCATCGCCGGGGCAGGCCTGGCCGCCGCGCTGCCCGGCACCATTGCGGCCCTCACCACGCTGCCGGTAATCGGCGTGCCGATCTCCGGCGGGGCGCTGGACGGCATGGACTCGCTGCTCGCCATCGCGCAGATGCCGCCGGGCGTCCCGGTCGCGACCGTGGGTCTGAACAACTCGACGAACGCGGCGATCCTGGCGATCCAGATCCTGGCGCTGGCCGATCCCGATCTGGGGCTGAAGCTGGCCGCGTTCAAGGACGAGTTCGAGCAGGCCGCGGCGGACGGGCTGAGCGCGGCGGCCGCGGCCGGCAGCCAGCCATGATCGGCCGGTACACCCTGGCGGAGATGGGCCGGGTGTGGTCGGAGGCGCACAAGTACGAGCTGTGGTGTCGCGTCGAGGTGCTGGTCATGGAGGCGCACGCCGCCGCGGGCCGCATCCCCGCCGATTCCATCGAGCCGGTCCGGGCCGCCCCCGCTCCGACGCCCGAAGCCGTCGCCGAGGTGGAGGCCGTCACCCAGCATGACGTCATCGCCTTCCTGACCGCCTGGGCCGACCGCACCGAACCCCGGTCCGCCGCCGCCTACGTGCACTTCGGCATGACCTCCTCCGACCTGCTCGACACGGCGCTCGCGCTGCAGCTGGTCGAGTCGACCGACCTGCTGCTCGCCCGGGCGGACATTCTCGTCGCCGCGCTGCGCGACCTCGGCCTGGCCCACCGGAACACCCTGCGGGTCGGCCGGACGCACGGCATCCACGGCGAGCCGACGGTGTTCGGGCACCGCGTCGCGGACCTGGCGTTCGGGCTCGCCCGCTGCCGCGACCGGCTGCGCGCGGCCCGCGCGGACGTGGCCGTCGCCAAGATCTCCGGCGCGGTCGGGACGTACTCCAACATCGACCCCGACGTCGAGGCCTACGTGGCCGACAAGCTGGGCCTCACCGCGGCCCCGGTGGCCACCCAGGTCGTGCTGCGCGACGGCATCGCCTCCTGGGTCGCGGCGCTGGCCGGGCTCGCGACCGTCTGCGAGGCGGTCGCCCTGGAGGTCCGGCACGGCCAGCGCACGGAGGTCCGGGAGCTGTCCGAGCCGTTCGGCTCCGGGCAGAAGGGCTCCTCCGCGATGCCCCACAAGAAGAACCCGATCATGTCGGAGCGCATCGCCGGGCTCGCCCGGATCGTCCGGGCGCAGTACGTCCCGGTGCTGGAGGGCGTGCCGCTGTGGCACGAGCGCGACATCTCCCACTCCTCCACCGAGCGCATCGCGCTGCCGGATGCCGCCACCGGCGTCGACTACCTGCTGCACCTGACGACCCGGCTGGTCACCGGGCTGGTCGTGGACACCGCACGGATGCGGGCGAACCTCGATGCCACGGGCGGGCTGGTCTACACCTCGGCGGTGCTGCTCGAACTCGTCGAGACGGGGCTGTCCCGCGAGGACGCCTACGCTGTCACCCAGGCGGCGGCGATGGAGACCTGGCAGACCGGCGTGCCGTTTTGGGAAACGCTGCGCAAGCACGCCGGCGACCGCGGCCTGCCCCTGGACGAGGCCAGGCTCAACGAGGTGAGCCGGCCCGAGCGCTACACCGAGCGCCTCGGCTCGGTCTTCGACGCCCTGGCGGCCCTCACCTGACCCGCACCCCCGCACCTGACCCGCCGCGCAGCCGCGCAGGCATGGCGCGGTGCCCCGGCCGGCAGGTGCTGTTGTTCTCCCTGGGTACGGTCTGTCTATGCCGCTGACACATGAGGAATTCGCCGGACTCACCCACCTGGGTTCGGGCAAGGTCCGGGAGCTGTTCGCGGTCGGGGACGACGCCGTGCTGCTGGTCGCCAGCGACCGCATCTCGGCGTTCGACGTGGTCCTACCGACCGAGATTCCCGACAAGGGAGCCGTTCTCACCGGGCTTTCGCTGTGGTGGTTCGACCAGCTCGCCGACCTGGTCCCGTCCCACGTCGTCAGTTCGAACGTCGACGAGTACCCGGCCGAGCTCACTCCGTACACGGAGCAGCTGCGTGGCCGGTCGATGCTGTGCCGACGCCTGAACATGGTGCAGATCGAGTGCGTCGCCCGTGGTTATCTGACCGGCAGCGGGCTGAAGGACTACCAGCGCACCGGCGCGGTCAGCGGGCATCCCCTACCCACCGGGCTGGTGGACGGCAGCAAGCTGCCGGCACCGATCTACACGCCGTCCACGAAGGCGCCGATCGGTGAGCACGACGAGAACATCAGCCGGGCCGNCGCGGCCGGCCGGATCGGCACCGAGCTTGCCGCCGAGCTCGAGCGGCTGACCCTGCAGATCTTCGGCCGGGCCAGTGTCCTCGCAGCCGAGCGCGGCATCCTGCTCGCTGACACCAAGTTCGAGTTCGGTCATGACACCCAGGGCACGCTGCGGCTCGCCGACGAGGTCCTGACCCCTGACTCGTCCCGGTTCTGGCCGGAGGACACCTGGCGGCCCGGGGCCTCCCAGCCGTCCTTCGACAAGCAGTACATCCGTGACTATCTGACGAGTACCGGCTGGGACAGGACCGCGCCGGGGCCGGAGCTGCCCGCGGACGTTGTCGAGGCGACCCGGGCCCGTTACGTGGAGGCCTACGAGCGGCTGACCGGCATCTCCTTCAAGGACTACCTGTCCACCGTCTGACCGCGCTCGCACCGCGAACAACACGAGAAGTTATCTTCTGGGTACTATAAGTTCATCTTAGGTTCTCTCCTAGAAGGAGATCGAGATATCGAGAGAGGTGAGCTGCCATGGCCACGAAGACGGACNCCCCGCCACGGGCACGGCCACAGCCGCACCGGGAGGACACGGACACCTCTGCCCCTGAGCGGGACCAGCAGCAGCCGGCCGCGCCCACGGGCCCCGAGCGGTCGTCTGGCACACGCACCTTCACGGTCCGGGCACCGCTACTCACGTCGCGGTTCGAGGTTGGACGAGGTACGAGCATGCAGTGGCCGTCACTGGGCAAGAGCGCCTACTACCTGGGACTCGGCGGGCTCGCCGCGGCCTCAATCATCGAATGGCCGGTCGCGGCGGCGATCGCCGCCGGCACCTACGTCGCGCAGCACACCCGCCCAGGAGCCCCCACGCCCTCCTCCCCCGAGGAGGCCGAGGCCCCTGAGCGGGCTGAGCCCACGCACGCCGGGGCCTGAACTCCGGTGGACTCGCCGCCCCCACGAAGTGGCGCATAACGTCATAAAGCAACAAATTGCACCTTCCGGCGTGAGCAGAGGGCTTCGTTCGGGACGATCGCCCGAACGAAGCCCAGCTCACAGGGGAGGGCGGCAACCATTGCAGCCGAGTTACAGTTGCCAACGACGTCCGGTACCCCATCCGAGGACTGGAACGGATCATGACTACTGTTTCCTCCNCCACGCCCGGCCGCCCATCGACGGAATCCCGCGATCAGGCGGCCACCGCCACGGTCCCCTCCGCAAGGAGCATTGCCCCCTCCGCCCGGCCCAGCACGCTCCCCGGCTCGTCCCGTCCCGTCCTGGCCAGAGACCGGGCCGAGCTGCGCGCCGGGCTCGCCGCGCTCGACCGGCAGGCCAACATCGCCCGGCGGGGTGAGGGCGGTCCGCCCGCGCCGGACGACGCGCCCACTCGGGCGGCAGCCGGGCACCCGCGCCCGACCAGGGCCGTCGTCATGACAATGGGAGCGCTGCACGAGGGCCACGCCTCGCTGTTGCGCGCCGCCCGGGCCCAGGCGGACCAGGTGGTTGCCACGATCTACGTTAATCCGCTGCAGTTCGGCGCGGGTGAGGATCTCGACCGGTACCCGCGCACCCTGGCCGCCGATCTCGACGTGTGCGCGGGGGAGGGGGTCGATCTCGTCTTCGTCCCCCGGGCGATCCACGACCCGCCGCCGCTCGTCCGGTTGCAGGCCGGGCCGCTCGGTGAGCTGCTTGAAGGCGCCGCCCGTCCGGGCCATTTCGATGGGATGCTGACCCTGGTGGGGACCATGCTCCACCTGGTCCGTCCGGACCTGGCGTTCTTCGGGCGCAAGGACGCCCAGCAGCTGGTCTGCATCCGCCGGATGGTCGCGGACCTCGCCTTCGACGTCACCGTGATCGGCGTGGAGACCGTGCGCGAGCCCGACGGCCTCGCGATGTCGAGCCGGAACGTCTACCTGACCCCCGACCAGCGGCGCAGCGCGCTCGCGCTGTCCCGAGCGCTCGCCGCCGGGGCACGGGCCCAGGCGGGCGGGCGGGACACCGTGCTCGCGACCGCGCGGGAGGTTCTGGCCGCCGCGGACGGGGTGGACGTGGACTACCTCGCCCTGGCCAGCCCCGACGATCTACGTCCGGTCCGGAGCGGTCCCGCCCTGCTACTCGTCGCCGCCCGGGTGGGCACCACCCGCCTGATCGACAACATCGATCTCGTCCTGCCTCCGGAATCCCCGGCGCCGGCCCCCACCGGAACTCCGGCGTCAGCCGGATCCCCCGCCGTCACCCCCCGACCGGACCGTCCCGCCGACCGCGATCACCCGGGAGCCTGACCGTGTTGCGCACCATGCTCACCGCCAAGATCCACCGTGCCACGGTCACCCAGGCCGATCTGCACTACGTGGGCTCCGTGACGATCGACGCGGACCTGCTGGCCGCCGCCGACCTGCTGCCTGGCGAGCAGGTCACGATCGTCGACATCAACAACGGCGCCCGGCTGGAGACGTACGCCATCGCGGGACCGGCGGGAAGCGNGNTCATCGGNATTAANGGTGCCGCGGCGCGCCTGGTCCAGCCGGGCGACCTAGTGATCATCATTGCGTACGGGCTCATGGACGACGCCGAGGCGCGCCGGCACGTCCCGAAGGTGCTGTTCGTCGACGCGGCAAACCGGATCATCGGGCACGGCGACGACCCGGCCGAACCGCTCCCCGGCGACCCGTCGAGCCTGCGTGGCGACATCCCGGTCGACATCCCGGTCGACATCCCGGTACCCACAGCCGCGGCGGCGGTCCGATCGGCCATGGCTACGCAGTGACCGTGCTACCTTGCCGGCTCGGCGCGCCCCGCCCGGGATGGATGCGCGCCGCGGACGTCGTCGTCATCGGTTCGGGCATCGCCGGGCTCACGACGGTCCTGCACCTGCGCCGGGCGCTGCCCGCCGCCCGGGTGCTGCTGGTGACCAAGGCGCACCTCGACGCCGGGTCGACCCGGTGGGCGCAGGGTGGGATCGCCGCCGCGCTCGCCGCGGAGGACTCGCCCGATGATCATCTTGCCGACACCCTGGTCGCCGGCGTCGGGCTGTGCGACGAGGACGCAGCCCGAGTGCTGGTCCGCGACGGACCGGCGCGGGTGCGTGAGCTCGCCGAGCTCGGCGCCCGGTTCGATCGGACCACCGACGGCTCGTTCGCCCTCACTCGGGAGGGCGGCCATCTGCGCAACCGCATCATCCATGCGGGTGGGGACGCCACCGGCCTGGAGGTGGAACGCGCCCTGATCACCGCCGTCCGGGCCGATGAGAGCATCGAGGTCATCGAACACGCCCTGGTCCTCGACCTGCTGCTCGACTCCGACGGCCGGGCCGCCGGCGCTACCCTGCACGTGCTAGGGGAGGGCAGCCGGGACGGCGTCGGCGCGGTGACGGCGGGCGCGGTGGTCCTGGCGACCGGCGGGNTGGGGNAGATCTTCGCGTCGACGACCAATCCCGGCGTCTCCACCGGGGACGGGGTGGCGCTGGCTCTGCGCGCGGGCGCCGTCGTCGCGGACCTGGAGTTCGTCCAGTTCCACCCGACCGCCCTGTGGCTACCCCCGTCCAGGCCGGGCGCCGTCGCCGAACTGCTCGGGGGCCAGCAGCCACTGGTCAGCGAGGCCATGCGGGGGGAGGGTGCCGTTCTCGTCGACGCGGCCGGCGAACGGGTGATGGCGGGCGTCCATCGGCTGGCCGACCTCGCGCCGCGCGACGTCGTCGCCAAGCAGATGTCGCGGGTCATGGCGGCCCAGGGGGTCGATCACCTGTTCCTGGACGCCCGGGGGCTGGGCGCGGCGACCATCGAGCGGCGGTTTCCCTCGATCACCGCGCGCTGCCGGTCCGCCGGCATCGATCCGGTCGCCAGGCCGATCCCCGTCGCGCCGGCCGCCCACTACGCCAGCGGCGGGGTGCGCACGGATCTGTGGGGCCGCACGAGCGTGGCCGGCCTGTACGCCTGCGGGGNGGNGGCCTGCACCGGGGTGCACGGCGCCAACCGGCTCGCGTCGAACAGCCTGCTGGAGGGGCTGGTCTTCGCCGCACGCATCGCGGAGCACCTGGCCGGCACAGCGCCCGGCGGCCGGCNCCGCGTCNCCANCCCCGCCGCGCCGGTGGTCGGTCGCGGCAGTGGTCTGACCGACCCCGCCGAACGCGCGGAGCTCGCGCGCGCGATGACCGACGGTGCCGGGGTGCTGCGCAGCGCGGACAGCCTGCGGGCGACGGCGAAGGTACTGGCCGGTCTCGGGGACCTGCGGGTCAGCGGGGCGACGGTCACGGCCGGGCCGCCGGCCTGGGAGATGACCAACCTGCGCACGGTTGCGACGGCCCTCGCCGCCGCCGCCGCCAGCCGGACGGAGACCCGCGGGTCCCATTGGCGAGAGGACTTCGGTGAGCGGGACGACGAACACTGGCTCGGCCGGATCCTCACCCGGCTCAATCCAGAAGGGGAACTGATCGTGGACGTCGAGCCCATGCGCGGCTCGCGGTGAGCGGTTCCGCGCCCGGCTCCGTCTGCGGGCCCGGTTCCGCCGGTGTGCCCGGCGGACGGCTCTCGCCCGCCACCCGCAGTGCCCTCGCCTCGGCCGGCCTCGACCCGGACGGGGTGGTGGCCCTGGTCGGCCGCGCGCTCGTGGAGGACCTCCCGGTCTGGGAGGAGAACGAGGTGACCGGCCAGATCGGCGCGGTCGACGCGACCTCCGAGGCGACGGTCGACCCCGCTCTCGTCGGGCACGGCGCCATCGTCTCGCGGGCCGCGGGCGTCGTCGCCGGCCTGCCGGTCGCCGCCGCCGTCTTCGAGAGCCTGCTCGGGCCGGCCGCGACCGTCACCCTGACCGCTCGCGACGGCGACCCTGTCCCGCCGGGTACCACGGTGGCCTACGTCAACGGGCCGGTCCGCGGCCTGCTCACCGCCGAACGTACCGCGCTGAACCTGCTGTGCCACCTGTCCGGGATCGCCACCCTGACGCGGGCCTGGGTCGACGCGGTCGCCGGCACCGGCGCGATGATCCGCGACACCCGCAAGACGCTACCCGGCCTGCGCGCGCTGGAGAAGTACGCGGTGCGCTGCGGGGGCGGGGTGAACCACCGCATGTCGTTGACGGACGCAGCCCTGATCAAGGACAACCACGTGGTCGCGGCGGGCGGCGTGGCGGCGGCGTTCGCCGCGGNGCGGGCACGGTTCCCCGGGCTGCCCGTCGAGGTCGAATGCGACACCGTCGACCAGGTCGCGGAGGCCGTCGATGCCGGATGTGATCTCATCCTCTGCGACAATATGTCGCTGGCGGACCTGCGAGCCGCGGTCCAGCTCGCCCNTCCGGCCGGGGTGCGGCTCGAGGCGAGCGGCGGCCTGACCCTGCGAACGGCGGCGGCGGTGGCAGCCGTCGGCGTCGACTATCTCGCCGTCGGCGCCCTGACCCATTCGGCGCCCGCTCTCGACCTCGGCCTCGATCTCGCCCTGGACCCCGATCATCGCCCGGGATCGGCCACCGCGGGCCCACCGATCGAGGATCTGATCGTGGAGGAATCCTGATGCTGCTCGCCATCGACGTCGGTAACACCAACACCGTCGTCGGCGTGTTCGAGGGTGAACACCTCGCCGACTCCTGGCGGGTGCGCACCGACCCGCAGGCGACCGCGGACGAACTGGTGCTTCTCTACCGCGGCCTGCTCGGCGAGTACCAGGTCACCGGTGTCTCGATCTGCTCAACCGTTCCCGCCGCGCTTCGAGCGCTGCGCCGGATGGTGGTCCGGGCCTTCCACGACATCCCGGTCGTCATCGTCGAACCGGGGACGCGGACCGGGGTTCCCATCCTCATCGACAATCCGAAGGAAGCCGGCGCGGACCGCATCATGAACACACTCGCCGCGCACCACCTCTACGGCGGGCCGGCGATCGTCGTCGACTTCGGCACCTCGACGAACCTGGACATCGTCTCGGCACGCGGCGAGTTCATCGGCGGAATCTTCGCACCGGGCATCGAGATCGCGCTGGACGCACTCGCGTCCCGGGCGGCCCAGCTCCGTAAGGTGGAACTGGTCGCGCCACGTTCCGTCATCGGCAAGAGCACGGTCGAGGCACTCCAGTCTGGCATGATCTACGGCGTCGCCGGCCAGGTGGACGGCCTGGTACGCCGCATCCGGGCCGAGCTGGACACGGATGCGGTGGCGATCGCCACCGGGGGTCTCGCGTCCGTGGTCATCAAGGAAAGTGAGACCCTTGACCGTCACGAGCCCCATCTGACACTCATCGGCCTGCGTCTCGTCTTCGAGAAGAATATCTGATCCGATCCCGACCGATCCCGACCGGGCTCGTTCGGGCTCGTTCGGGCTGCCTTACGGCGACCAGGCTAATTACGACGATCGTGCATCTCCGGGGCTTCGGCCGGTCCAGCGGATTAGGCAACCGACTCTGCCGAGCGACAGCCACCGGGTTCGACGGACCGCCCTCCCGCGACTCGGTTACGATTCCGTGCCATGCGGGACCGAATCTCGGGAACACAACCCGGCGTATCGTCACATCCCGGCAGCGGATACTTCACTCATCCCTTTCTTGTCACCGCGATGGCAGCATTCTTGTTCGCCGCGGTTCCGATTACATACGGTTGGAATGATCCGGCTTCGGCCGGTCCGCAGCCCCGTACCCTGGCCGTGCTGGGCGACTCCTACTCCTCGGGAGAGGGCAATCCCCCCTTCGACTCGCTGGCCCCCCGGTGCCGGCGGAGCAGCCAGGCCTGGCCACGACTACTGGGCGGTATGGGATCGGGGGTCACCGTCTCGCTGTTCGCCGCGTGTTCCGGAGCCACCACCGGCGCCCTACACGAGTCATTCAAGGGCGAGAAACCCCAGCTGGCCCAGCTACGTGCACTGGGCCGGGCCCCGGACGTCGTCACCATCACCATCGGCGGCAACGATGCCGGATTCGGCAGAGTCATCTTCAGTTGTTATGCGTGGAGATGCTTCTGGGATGGCAACGACCGCCGCGAGCGCGATCTTGTCACCAAGGAACTCCCGGGTGTCCTGAGCGCCAACTACACGGCGGTGAAGGCCGCCGCCCCGCATTCGCGGATCATCGTGGTCGGCTATCCCTACATATTTCCGGACAACCAACTCAACAACATCTGTACCTGGCTGACCAACAGGGAACGTCGACAGCTGACGAGGCTGAACAGACAGCTCGACCGGGTCATCAGAAAAGCCGCGTCGGATGCGGGAGTGGAGTTCGTCTCGACGGATCGGGTGCTACGCGGTCACGAAATCTGCACACCGGACCCGTGGGTGGCTCCGGTCAATCTGTTCGGACCGACACGTGATCTGAGCGCGCACCCCACCATGCACGGGCAGCAGGCCATCGCCGAGGCCGTCCAGCGCCATCTCGCCATGGACAGCTGGTGACGCGGGCCGACCATCCCGGCAACCGCGCGATGTCGAACCACTCATGATGCCGACCCGATGACTCGTGGGCATAGCACTGATGGCGACTCCAGTTGACGCCAGACATGAAGTTAGGCTTACTTAAAGTTATGCTCATGCTCACGCTCACGCCACTCCGCGGGAGATCCCGCACCCTGGCACAGCTACGCCCGGCCCAGCCGCGACACACCTCCCGGTCCCGGCAGTGAAGCAGTCGGTGAACGAACGCCGCACCGGCTCGGCGGCGTCCCCGGCGGCGCCTTCCAGGGAGGTGGCCCCCGAGGGGACGGCGCCGGAATTCTCCGGGGGTACCGTTCAGTGCGCCGAACCGCCGTTCGAGGCGAGCCTGCGGGACCTCGCCGAGGTGCTGGAGCCACGCGGTGTGCAGTTCGGGATGCCGGACGGCCCGGGCTGGGCCGACTGTGCCTTCCTGACCGGGCCAGCAGGCGTGGCCGAGGCCTTGGCCCGGGTGGGCGACACGCACGGCGCCAGCCCGGAGGTCGCCGCGAGCTACCTGGCGAACTGGTACTCGGCGAACGTCACCGCCCCGGCCATCGCCTGTTTCGTCCTCCTGCACCGGGTGCCGGCCCTGACCCCGGCGACGATGTCCCTGCGCGTCCTCGACGGCGGCTGGTTCGACCAGACCGCGTTCCACCGACCGGCCATGACCGTCCTGGCGGATGACCCGATCGCGGGGGGCGCCACCGCCGGAGACGGGATGAATGCCCGGATCGGCGTGGTCGGGGACGTCGCCGCGTTGCGCGGTCGCCTGGTCGAGGAGGTGCTCGCGCATCTCCAACCGTTCGTCGAGGAGCTGCGGGGACGGGTCCGGCTCGGCCTTCCGGCGCTGTGGGGNGCGGTGGCCGCGCAGTGCGCCCGCGCCTTCCTGCTGACCGAGCGCGCGACCGGCGATCCCCACCTCGGCCGAGTGGAGGCCGACGCCTTCTTCTCCCGGGCCACGCCCACCATCCGGGCCCGGCCCCGTTGGCACGAGTTCGTCCACCACGGCCGGCGGTACACCGGCATACGCCGTGGGTCGTGCTGCCTGGCCTACCGGCTTGGTGACGACTACTGCACCTCGTGTCCCTTTACTGGTGACCAGGATCGCGAGGAACGGCTGCGCGCCTGGATCGACACGCAGGGCAATGGAGGCCTTGCGGTCTGAGAGCCACCCGAAGTACAGCCCGAGTATGCGCACGTAAAGTAGTTACTCGCGAGATGCAAGCAAGATCCGTCGCCGAAACTCCCCAGGGCGACGACAATGAGTAACATTGACAACGCAAAACGATATACATGTGAGTTGAATCACAACAAGATGCACCTCCTCATCCACTACCGTCGGTAGCATCGGTGAGGAGGCTCACCGAGGTGGGACGCCCCGCCTGGCGCGTCCCGCCGCACCGTACGTCCGACCGGAGACGTCGCGAAGCGGGTGGCGTCGCGAAGCGGGTGGCGTCGCGAAGCGGGTGGCGTCGCGAAGCGGGTGGCGTCGCGAAGCGGGTGGCGTCGCGAAGCGGGTGGCGTCGTTCTGCTCTTGGCGGAACGACGTGACGGAGTCATGGCTGGTCGGC
The DNA here is from genome assembly GCF_000732115.1 of Frankia sp. CeD. Taxonomy (NCBI): domain Bacteria; kingdom Bacillati; phylum Actinomycetota; class Actinomycetes; order Frankiales; family Frankiaceae; genus Frankia; species Frankia sp. CeD. Next base: position 149,264 of record NZ_JPGU01000003.1, on the reverse strand, counting down.
CACGGTTGCATTAGACGTCTCCGCTGGACGGCCGGCACTTGCGCCGGTCCGCCGCCCACGACGATGTGGGCGGTGCCGGCGGGNAGGNTTNTGTTNGATGCGTGNGGACATGCCTCGGCGGAGCTAGCATGCGGATACCGGCTGTCGTGTGGTCGGTCGCAGCTCGAAGGAGCGCACATGTTCGAGAGATTCACCGACCGGGCACGTCGGGTCGTCGTCCTGGCCCAAGAAGAGGCCAGGATGCTCAACCACAACTACATCGGGACCGAGCACATCCTGCTCGGCCTGATCCACGAGGGCGAGGGCGTCGCCGCCAAGGCTCTCGAGTCCCTCGGCATCTCCCTTGAGGGTGTGCGGTCACAGGTCGAAGAGATCATCGGCCAGGGGCAGCAGGCACCGAGCGGGCACATCCCGTTCACGCCGCGCGCGAAGAAGGTCCTGGAGCTGTCGCTTCGGGAGGCGCTGCAGCTCGGTCACAACTACATCGGCACCGAGCACATCCTGTTGGGCCTGATCCGCGAGGGCGAGGGTGTCGCCGCTCAGGTGCTCGTCAAGCTGGGTGCGGACCTCAACCGGGTGCGGCAGCAGGTCATCCAGCTGCTGTCCGGTTACCAGGGCAAGGGCGAGACCGCCACGTCCGGCGCGCCCGCCGAGGGGACCCCGTCCACCTCCCTGGTGCTCGACCAGTTCGGCCGCAACCTCACCGCGGCGGCGCGCGAGTCCAAGCTCGACCCGGTCATCGGGCGCGAGAAGGAGATCGAGCGCGTCATGCAGGTGCTGTCGCGCCGCACCAAGAACAACCCCGTCCTCATCGGCGAGCCCGGCGTCGGCAAGACCGCCGTGGTCGAGGGGCTGGCGCAGGCGATCATCAAGGGCGAGGTGCCCGAGACCCTGAAGGACAAGCAGCTCTACACCCTCGACCTCGGCGCTCTGGTCGCCGGTTCCCGCTACCGCGGTGACTTCGAGGAGCGGCTGAAGAAGGTCCTCAAGGAGATCCGGACCCGCGGCGACATCATCCTGTTCATCGACGAGCTGCACACGTTGGTCGGCGCGGGCGCGGCCGAGGGTGCCATCGACGCGGCGTCGATCCTCAAGCCCATGCTCGCCCGGGGTGAGTTGCAGACCATCGGCGCGACCACGCTCGACGAGTACCGCAAGCACCTGGAGAAGGACGCCGCTCTTGAGCGGCGGTTCCAGCCGATCCAGGNCGCGGNGNCGNCGGNGGNGCACACGATCGAGATCCTCAAGGGGCTGCGGGACCGGTACGAGGCGCATCACCGCGTCTCGATCACCGATGCCGCCCTGGTGGCGGCGGCCTCCCTGGCCGACCGTTACATCTCCGACCGGTTCCTGCCGGACAAGGCGATCGACCTGATCGACGAGGCGGGTTCGCGGATGCGCATCCGTCGGATGACCGCCCCGCCGGACCTGCGCGAGTTCGACGAGCGCATCGCCGCCGTCCGCCGGGACAAGGAGTCCGCGATCGACGCGCAGGACTTCGAGAAGGCTGCGTCCCTGCGGGACAAGGAGAAGACCCTCCTCTCCGAGAAGGCCAAGCGGGAGAAGGAGTGGAAGGCCGGCGACATGGACGTCGTCGCCGAGGTGGGCGACGAGGAGATCGCCGAGGTGCTCGCGATCTGGACGGGCATCCCGGTCTTCAAGCTCACCGAGGAGGAGACCGCGCGCCTCCTGCGCATGGAGGACGAGCTGCACAAGCGCGTCATCGGCCAGCAGCAGGCCATCAAGGCCGTCTCCCAGGCGATCCGGCGCACCCGCGCCGGGCTGAAGGACCCGAAGCGCCCCGGCGGCTCGTTCATCTTCGCCGGCCCGTCCGGTGTCGGTAAGACCGAGCTGTCCAAGACGCTCGCCGAGTTCCTCTTCGGCGACGAGGACGCGCTCATCCAGCTCGACATGTCCGAGTACATGGAGAAGCACACCGTCTCGCGGCTGGTGGGTTCCCCGCCCGGCTACGTCGGCTACGAGGAGGGCGGCCAGCTCACCGAACGGGTCCGGCGCAAGCCGTTCTCGGTGGTCCTGTTCGACGAGGTCGAGAAGGCCCACCCCGACGTCTTCAACACGCTGCTGCAGATCCTGGAGGATGGTCGCCTGACCGACTCCCAGGGCCGGCTGGTCGACTTCAAGAACACCGTCCTGATCATGACGTCGAACCTGGGCACCCGGGACATCTCCAAGGGCCCCGGCATCGGCTTCGCCACCGGCCAAGGCGCCGTCGACTACGAGCGGATGAAGGCGAAGGTCCAGGACGAGCTCAAGCAGCACTTCCGGCCCGAGTTCCTCAACCGGATCGACGACATCATCGTCTTCCACCAGCTGTCCGAGGCCGAAATCATCCAGATCGTCGATCTCATGCTGGCCCGGGTGGACGCCCAGCTCAAGAACAAGGACATGGCTCTCGAGTTGACGTCGGCCGCCAAGGCGCTTCTGGCGAAGAAGGGGTACGACCCGGTGCTGGGTGCCCGGCCACTGCGCCGGACGATCCAGCGGGAGATCGAGGACGTCCTGTCCGAGAAGATCCTCTACGGCACGCTCAAGCCGGGCGAGATCGTCGTCGGGGATGTCGAAGGCGACGGTGACGAGGCGANGTTCGTCTTCCGCGGCGAGGCGAAGCCGAACCAGGTGCCCGATGCCCCGCCGGTCGATCTGGCCAAGTCCAGCGAGTAGGCGGTCGGGAATTCCGTGCCGCCTCCCGGGAGGCGGCCAGTCCGGTGACCCGGCGAGGGCCGGACGCGATGGCCGGAGTAGCCCCGCGGCTGCTCCGGCCATCGCAGTCTCGGCCGCGTAGCCGGGCTGGTCGCTCCAGAGCTGGAACACGTTCGTTCTCTCACACATCGCTCGGTCGCACCGCTCGATCGGCGACCGGTAACAGAATATGGGAAAATGTCAGCCACCGGGTAACCACCTTGCCGGCCGGGGCATCCGGCGAGATCGGGTCCGGTTGCCGGCGCAGGCACGAGCACAGGCACAACTTCATCGCCCCGAGGACGATTCGGACTGCTGGTTCGGCGAACGGGAGAGCTCCGCTGGTGACTGGTAGTCCCGACGTCGCGCTCGGCGTTCACCTGACCTTCGGCTCCGATCCCGCCACGTCCATGGTCGTCTCGTGGCTGACCCGAACGGCCGTCCCTCGGCCCCAGGTACGGTTCGGTCCGGCGGCTGGCGGATCTACCGGCTCGGTGACCGCGCTCACCCGTTCCTACACGGACGCCCTGACGAACGAGGTGGTCTTCGCCCACCATGCGCACCTGTCCGGGCTCCTGCCGGCTGCCGACTACCGCTATGACGTGGGTCATGACGGGCGCTGGGGCTTGGCCCACGGGTCGTTCCGCACGGCTCCGCGGCATCGGGCCGCCTTCAGCTTCACCTGCTTCGGCGACCAGGGCACCGACGAGCCGCACGATCCGTACGGCTCGGCTGCGTCACGCCACGTGATAACCGGAGTGGAACGCCTCGCGCCACTGTTCAACCTCGCGAACGGTGACCTGTCGTACGCCAACCAGCGCACGGATCCGGTTCGCGCCTGGTTCGACTGGTTCGCGATGATCAGCGCCTCCGCCCGGTTCCGGCCGTGGATGCCCTGCAACGGCAACCATGAGACCGAGCGGGGCAACGGAGCTCTGGGGCTCGCCGCCTACCAGACCTACTTCGCCCTTCCCCAGCACGACGAGGAGGCCTACCTCGCCGGGCTCTGGTACGCGTTCACCGTCGGCGGCGTGCGGTTCGTCATGCTCAGCGCCGCCGACGTCTGCTATCAGGACAGCGGGCGGGTCTACCTCCATGGGTACAGCGCCGGCCGGCAGACCTCCTGGTTGAGACAGACCCTCAAACAGGCCCGCGCCGATCCCGGTATCGACTGGATCGTCGTCGGCATGCACCACGCCGCGGTGTCGACCGCGGTGGAGCACAACGGCGCCGACCTCGGTATCCGGGAAGAATNGCTGCCGTTGTTCGACACCTACGAGGTGGATCTGGTGCTCTGCGGCCACGAGCACCACTACGAGCGCACTCATCCGCTGCGCGGGGTCGTGCCGGACAGCGCGACCCGGACTCCCCGCCCGGTCCCCGGCGCGACGACGCCCGCCCGGAAGACCGCTGACGGAGCGGGCGCCGCGGCCGGTGACGGGGCCGGTGACCTGCTCGACACCTCGGCGGGCACCGTCCACCTGCTCGTGGGCACCGGAGGATCCTCGTCGCCGTCCGCGCACGCACTGTTCGATCCACCCGCCTGCTGGGTCATCGTCGGCGTGCACGAACAGGATCCCGGCCGGTGGCATCGCCAATCGGTCCGGGCGAGAGAGGACGCGCCCTGGCTCGCCTTCCGGGCACCGGAGCATCCATACGCCTTCGCGGCTTTCGAGGTGGATCCAGGTGAACCGGGCGGCTCGACGAGCATCCGGGTGACCGTGTACGACTCCAGTGCACCGACGCCGGTCCCGTTCGACCGGTTCACCCTCGTCCGGCCACGCGCCGACGCGGCCGTGCCCACCACCTGACCGGCCACCCGACCGAGAAGCCGTCGGACGGTGCGAAGCGGGCCGGTTCTGATCGCCCTTCCGGCGGGAGCTCAGGAATCGTGCCACGACCATGACAACCTCGATCTCGACCGAAGACCGTTCACCGCTCGCATCGTGTGACGGTATTCAACGTCAGATCCGCCCCCGGGATAGCGTCACTCGCTGTGAGATCCGTCGGATTATTGGCGCCGNANCCACCGCCGCTGCACCGATCAGCTCGATGGATCCCGCCAATTCCGCGAACAAACCGCGCCCGCGCGGTGGCGGGCACATCCGGGACGACGAACGAGCCGAATAACATCATGTCAACATCATGGATACAACGGCGACCCACCATGCGACGAAAGGACGACCGCGGAAGTTCACCGGCGCACGCGTATACCGGCGGCGCGGCAGCGGGCACTACAGAACTTCGTCGGGGGTACGACCCTGGGCCCGGTTGCCGATCCTTCCTCGGGCGGGAGCGACGGCACACCCCACGGAAGGATCGCAACCGACGGGCCGGCAGCGATCGCAAGGCCGATTTTTCAGGACTCCTCTGGACATCCACCAGGCGCCAGGAATATTTTTCCGCCAGCACGCCACAATTCACCGGGATAGCACGATCAATGCCCGGCTGAGGGACCGCCGTCTGGGGGGCGACCATTGGCTGAGAAGCAGCGAGCGGCCAGGGGGCTCCTGCCCTCAGGCCCACCCGCTATGACCAGGATTTTCGGACGGGACCAGCATTACGCGGCCCGGTATTACGGTCCCCGGAAGAAAGTATCACCGGCGGGTGCGAGCGGNTTTNAAGACGCCCGGGAAGGCGTCGCCGCCGGATCCGTCGTCCTCGGCGCTTGTCGCGGCTGGCACGTTCAGCGACGCCGCCGGGTCCGGCGGNACGGGTGTCTACCGTGATCGATCACCTGGGGACGTCGATGGCGCGGTCCGGCCGGGCGGCGGAGGCAACGCGGCTCGACCAGATGATCTATGCCTGGCCGCGCCGAAGCAGGACGGGTGGCGAGGGTCACCTCCCGGCGGCGAGCTCCCTGGGCTCCACGGTGACCAGGTCCTGGAGCGGGCTTCTCGCCGGCGAGGTCGAGCTCGACGAGAGCCGGGTCCCCCACCCACCGTCGGCGCTCGCCTACCTCATCCGATCTCCGGATCATCCCGAGGCGCCGGATCATCTCACGGCGAGGGATCCGCACCGCATCCCGGAGGCGGCGCTCGTGCACCGGATCCGGATCCCGGAACGCGGCGGCGACAGCCGGGCTCGGCTGCGTGCCCACATCCTGATCGGCCGGGCGGACTATCTGACCGAACGGGTGGGGCTCGCGTTGTACGCGGCGGGTGGGGTCGTGGTGGGGAACTCCCGCACCATCCCGCGGCTGGCTCCCCTGCACCTGCGCGACCTCACCGCACGCCGGCGGACGGGCGAGCGGACCCTGCGCCAGTCGGCGCGCGCGGGGGTGCGGCGCGATCGGCTCGTCACGCTCATCGCGACGGTATTGGCATGGTCGCGGGCCGAGCGTCCCTTCGTGGTGGCCCACACCGGTTCGGATGAGGCGCTCATGCTGATGTGGGCCCTGGTGGAGATCCTCGAAGGCGTTCTGCCCTACCGGCTGACCTTCTCCACGCATGCGACCACCGTCCCTTCAGGCGCCACCCCCTCGGGCGCGCGGCACACCGACGAGCCAGGCCCGCGGTTCCTGTTTGTCCCGTTCGAACCAGAGTGTGCCGGCAACGGGGAGCCTGCCGCGATCCACGTGGATCCGCGGGTCGGGCCGGACGCTCCACCGATCATGACCGCCGCCGCCCGGCTGCTCGTGGACCTCCACGGCCGCGGTGGGATGCGGGGAATCGGCGACCTGCTGGCCCTGGTCGGTGACGATATGTTCGACCCGAGCCGGCCGGAAGCCTGGTGCCGGCGGGNGATGGAGAACGGGGTCGAGAGGACCACCGCGCCGCCGCCCGGCGGCGACCTGGCCACCCTCGCGGATACCGCGGGTGCTCCGCGTACGGGCGTCCCGGGTACCGCGAGTGGTTCGGGTACGTCGGGTCCCCCGGATCCGGCACCCCTCTCGACCACGACCGATGCCGTCGGCCTGGGACACTCGACGGCCCCGGCCGCGCCGGGCGATCCGGCACCGGCAGCGACGACAGGCGCCGGAGCGCTCGCCGTCCGCGAACACCTCCGCGAACGGTACGAACGCCTGCGGGCTTCGAACTGGTCGAGCTCCGCCGAACAGGGCACGGCCGCGGACCCCGTGCGCCGTCTTTTCACCGCCCTCATCGAACCGGTAGGTCTGCCGGCGGACCTGGCGAGCGTGGAGCGGCTGCGCGGTCAGTTGCGCCGGGTCGCGGGGCTGCTGGCCGGCCCCGTCGCCGGCCCGGGCGGCGGGCTCGTGCCAGCGGCCCGGGCAGCGGGCCCCGGGCCCCGGGAACGGTTGCGCGAGGAGATCGTCGGCGTCATTCTGGGCCGGCTGCGGGAGGAGGAGCCGGCCGGCCGGATGATCGACAAAATCTCCAACGCGGTCGCCAACGCGGTCTCCGAGGAGCAGCGCCAGGTCGAAGGAACAATCTCCGCCCTCGCGGACGAACTCGCCGCGTTGCGGGTTCCTTCGCCCGCACAGGTCCACGACGAGCCACCGCGCCGGGACGAGCCACCGCGCCGGGACGAGCCACTGCGCCAGGCAGTCCCGCTGCTCGCGGTCGCCCTGGAGTCGATCTTCTCGGGATACCGGATGACCTCCGCGCGCGACAACGCGATCCGGCTGGCCACGGAGACCGTCGAGGCGCTGCGCGCCGCCCGACCGGACCACCTGTCGGCGTCGCCTACCGGTGCTTCCCGACCCGCCCGACTCCCCGTCACCGTGCGCCGCGTCCCCCGACCTGCCACGCCGCCGCCCGCCACCCCGGAATCGGCCACCGCGCAGCCAACCGATCCGGGCCCAGGGGAACGGCGGCACCTGGAACGGCTGGAACGGGACGCGGGGAACGCCGTCATCCGACACGTCGCGGAGGCGTATCGGCAGGAGTGGTCGTACTGGGACGATCGTCTGCACCCGATCGACCGGCTGCTCGCCGCGTTGGGCGTCCCGCTGGGTATCTCCCTCAGCGACGCGGCGTACGACCCTCTCGTCGATCCGCTCGAGTCACCCACCGAACTCCGCGAGCTCGCCGCGCTACGTGACCTGCTGCACTGCACCCTGCCGCAGCGCGGCGAGCCCGCCCGGTCTCCTCTCGGAACGGTCTCTCAACGCCCACCCGGCCACCGTACCGATGTCCTGGCCCGCGCCGCGAGCGACGTCACTCAGGCCATCACTCGACGGCTGGCCCCGGACGCCTACCAGAGCGACCACGACCGCGCCGCCTACATCGACGCGGTGCACCGCGCGGTGACGACGATGCAGCGCGAAGTCGTGGAGATGTTGACCCGGCTGGTCGCGGGGCTCGCCGCGCTCGCGATCCCGGCGGCCGCGGTAGACCCCGCCGTCTGGGCCNGGCGCCGCATCGATCTGATCCATCAGACGCTGCGGGCCCTCTTCGACCTGTTCGGCCTGCCCGAGGGTTTCGAATTCGCCAGAGCCCTGGCAGACGAGGTGGTGACAGGCGCCGCACCGACGGGTGGCGGGTCGCGGTGGCCCCCGGAGTCGGCCGCGGCGAAAGTCGTGCGTCTGCTGCGCGAAACCCATGCCCGGGGAGCTGATGCGTTCCGGCTGCTCGTTCTCTACGCCCCGGGATGGCATACCGCCGAGGACATCCGCGATGACATCGCCTACGCGGGGGTCTCCCCGGTCGGGCCACCCGGCCGGCCCACGTCGCGGGCACATGAGGCGGAGGTACTCGGAGCCGGTGCGCGCCCGTATTTCGAGCGGTTGGTCGCGGTCGAGGCCGCGTCGGGACGAGGCGACGGGCCGCTGATGCAGACCGTGCGGCGCATCGCCGGCCTCTACCTGCCCGGCGCGTCCCACGAACCCGGTCCGCCAGGAGCACCAGGAGCACTCGAGAACGATCTACGTGTCCTGGGTGCGGAGCTCACCGCCCGCATTCCGCCGACCTGGCCGGATGGTCCCGATCCGGCGATCGCCTTCCTCCGAGCCTGCCAGCTTGGCCAGCCGAACGCGGCCCGCATCTTCGGGCTGTTGGTCCGACACGTTCCGAACTGGGACGACGCCTGGGATCTGCACGAGGTTATCCGCCGGGACGGTGCCCCGGGCCAGGAAACCGCCCATCCGGAGGAGGGGCCGTTGACGGGTCCGGAGTTGGCCAGAGCGGCGGAGAGGTACTTCCGCCGAACAGTGCGGGGATCGGAGGCAGATCACCCCTTCCCCGCCGACCTGGAACGCGTCGTGCGCCGGCTGGTGGCGCTCTACCTCCCCGACGACCCGCGGCTGCGGGCCGCGAGCGAGCTGCCCGGCTTCGTCGAGAGCCAGGTGATCGCCGCGATCGGCCGACCCGCACCGCTCAGGCGCCGCCGCCTGCTCCCGTGGCGCGCCACGACCGCCATGACCACCAGAGTCGCCGTGACCGCCGTGACCGCCGTGACGTTGTGCCTGACCCTGATGATCTTCATCACCGTGACGCGTTGATGCGGCGGCGAACAATCACCGTCTCGCGCCCCCCGATACGGGCCGTCACCGTTCATCGGAGGCATCCTTCGTGGCGCCCGCCTCTCGGCGGGGCCGCCCGGGCGTCGGCCCTACTCGGCCGCGCCCAAGTCTGGAACAATGCTCAGCACTTGTGTCAGTGTCGCGACACATACCCGGTCTCTTCTGAGTTGATGCCTTTAGGTATGAAGGAAGACGGCTGGCGACACGTCCTACAGCGTGATCGTAATTGCTACGGCGAGGACGGAGGCCATGGGTAGCCCGCTGGTACCGATCATGCTCATTGTGATGCTGCTGGTGGGTGGGCTGGTCTTCGTCATCCTCAACAACCGGCCCGTCCGGCCCGGGGAGAACCAGCGACGCTCTCGTGGCCTCGACCATCAGCGCCACCGATACGGTACGGTGCCGATCCGTGACAGCTCTGACGCCACCCCGCCCGACGGGATCGTGCCCGGCTTCGCCGAGCCGGCGCCGGTCTCCTCGGCAACCGGTGCGACGGGCAACACGGCGGACAGGTCAGCGGACAGCGCGAGCGGCGTCCCGGACGCAGGCGCGGCATGGGGAGGGGATGTGACCTCGCAGGTTTCCGTCGGCGGCGGTGAAGGCGACCGCGATCCCGACTCCACCGGCTGGACGCCACCGCCCGCCGGTCAGCCGCACCTCGGGCCCGGTGCCTTCGGTGACGAACGGGCGGATGCCACCCGCTACTACGACCCGGCGACCGGCGACTATCCCCTCCCGCCACCCGGGGAACACGCGCCGGCTCCGCGCGGCGCCGAGTCAACCCGAACGGTTGAGGACACGCCGTGGGAGAGCTCCCCCACGGCGACGACCATCCCCGTGGCTCCGCCCGCTCCCCCGAGGGGGCAGACGGGCGATCTCATGGCGATCGAGCCGGAGCAGACGACGGCCGCCGCGCTGCGACTCGCCGCCGCGGGGCGCACCCGCCGGGGCAAACGCGGCGGTCCCAACGAGGACGCGTTCGTCGTCGTCGACGGGCTGCTGGCGGTGTCGGACGGGGTCGGTGGCGAGGCTGCCGGCCAGATCGCGTCCACGCTGACGGTCACCACGGTGGCGGGTTTCCGCCCGCAGTACGCCGAGGATCCGCTCGAGGGCCTGCGCAAGGCCGTGGAACGGGCGAACTGGGTGGTCCGGACCCGGGCTCGAGAGGAGCCGGCCTGGCTCGGCATGGCCTGCACGCTGGACGTCGTCATCCTCGGGCGTCAGCAGAGCACCGGCGAGTACCTCACCGTCGCACACGTGGGCGACAGCTCGGTGTGGTTGCAGCCCGGCAAGGGACGGCCGCGGGCACTGACCACGCCGCACGCGATCCGTAACGGTCCGTTGCTCAACGCCGTCGGGCTCGCTGACGAGATCGAGGCGGACATCTTCAGCGAGCCGGTCCGCGCCGGTGACCGGGTCGTTCTCGCCAGCGACGGCATCACCAAGGTGATGAGCCCGGAACAGCTCGACGGCCTGCTGAGCGCGCTGGGGCCCGAGCCGCCCGAGCGGGCCGCGGACGCGCTCGTCGAAGCGGCCCTGCTGGCCGGTGCCCGGGACGACACCACCATCGTCGTCGCGGATCTGGTGTCCGAACCCGCCGCCCGGTGAGTTCGTCCGGACACCCGGACACCCGGTCGTCCGGCCCGGTGTCCGGACGTCCTAGATAGACGGGCTGAGACCCGCCGACAGCCGCCCCGAGAAGTCAGGAGACGCGCTGACCGACCGGGCAGTCCAGGGCGCTGGCGCGGGTCAGGCCGTCGACGGACAGCCGGGCGGACAGGCGCACCGGTCCGGACGACTCGGTGAGAATGCCCGTCCAGCCCCCGGCCGCCCGGAAGACGCACGCCGTGCCCCCCGACAGCTGCCAGTAGGGGGTGTAGTGCACGAGCACCGTGGCGACCCCGGGCGCGTGGAAGTCGACCGCGACCGAACTCACCCCCAGTTCGGTGAGCGAGGCCGGTCCCTGCACCAGGCCCGGGGAGTCGGTNACGAGCCACACCTTCCAGTGCGCGTTCTGCCAGGCGAGATCGAGATAAGGCAGACCGGCTCGCAGCAGCCTGGCCTCGGCGACCGCGGAGGGATCCAGCTCGACGTCGGGGAGGGCGACGTAGCGGATGCCGCGGGCGAGCAGCCACTCGTGGTAGGTCTCGGCGTTCAGTGTCCCGTCGTAGAACAGCGCGTTGTACTTGCTGTCGAGCTGGCGCAGCCAGCCGCGGGCCATGGGTACGGACGGGGCGACGAAGCGCGCCTCCCAGTGAGCCCGGGTGAAGGGGATCTCCACCCGCCCGGCCGACACCGGTGCGCCGCGGTCGAGGTAGTCGAGGAGCTCGGTGTAATAGGCCTTCGACCCGGACGGATCGCCGTGGACAAGCAGCGCCCCGTGCACCGGCCCGATCTGCCAGCCGATCAGCGGGATCGCCACGACCGCGAGGACGCGGCGGCGTTCGGCGAGCAACAACGCCGCGGTAGGGCCGGCGAGCAGCGTCGCCGGTCGGGTGATGTTTCCGCCGATCTGGGTGGGCACGAAAAAGAAGACCACTGCCGCGGCCGCCCAGAGCAACAGACCGTGCCGGATGGGCCGGATGAGCCGGGCGTGCCCGGGCACGACGAGCAGGCCGACCGCGATGAGGGTCAGCAGCGACAGGAAGGTGAGCGCGGGAAAGGGCTGGTACCCGTCCTCGGGAAACGCGAGCGCGACGATGATGCCGGATCCGGCGCCGGCGAACGGGAGCGCCCGGCGCCATCCGATCGTCGGCAGCAACGCGAGGCCGACGAGCAGCACGAAGCCGCCGGCCAACGGAGACGCCAGCGACGACAGGACCGCGCCGATCCAGGTCAGCTTCGTGTGCCGTTCCCGCGCGCCGACCAGCGCCAGAGCACCGAAGGTCATCCCGAGCGCGAACGGCATGCGGCCCACGACGAGGTTCGCCACCGTCGAGACCGCGAACCAGACGAGGACCAGATCATGCCCGGTCCGCCGGCCAGGACCGCGGAGCAACCGGGTCACGATCATCGTCGAGGCGACGCAGGAGATCGCGCCGAGCGGCTGTNCCCCGACAAGCGCACCGAGNGGGGGGAACAGCACACTGTAGCNGGGGATGGTGTGACCGCCGTACCACTGATCATCCCAGAGCACCACTCCGCCGTGCCGGAACAGCCAGACCCGGTACTCCTGGGCGGGGGTGTCCGGACCGGTGATGCCAAGACCGACGCACAGCAGGCAGAGCGCGGCGGTCAGAATCCAGGNCCNGCGGCNAACCGCCACGACGACAGCGAGAACACCCCGCACGAGCGGTCCGCGGTGCCGCGGCGGCTCGAGGGCGATGGAAGGGGTCTGGGGCAGTGTGGCCACGCGAGGCTCCGACCCGGGGTGCCCGGGCCCACCCGTCGCCGGGGCGGTCGACGCCGTCCGCCCCCCCGAGATGGCGTCAGGCGGGGAACCCGGGGTCGCGAGCGTTGTCACCCGCGACCCCCCCACACACCGACGACAGTCCATCCGCCGTCTCCGACCGGTCATCACCCGACAGCTTGCCCCGCGGGCGGCGTCAGGCCGCGCCCGTCCCGTCCGGACCGGGCAGCGGCAGGCCCCGACCGGCCGGCATCCTGGCCCCGACCAGGGTGACCCTGCTGGTCCTCGCCGGTGGCGGCGCCGCGGTCGTGGCCATGATGAGCGAGGGTCGGCTCGGTTCGCGCGATCCGCACACGACCGACCCTTCCTCCTGGTGGGGCATTCTCCCATCGGCGGCCTCGTCGGATACCGCAAGGGGCGTCCTGGCCGGCCTGGCGGCCCTGGGCATCATCACTCTGTGTCTGTGCTGGGGCGGACTTGTGCGCGCGACGATCGCCGGCCGCACCTCCCCGCGGGCCGCCCTCGCGGCGTGGATCGTCTGGAGCCTCCCGTTCGCGGTGGGCCCACCACTGTTCAGCCGGGACATCTACGCCTACGCCGCTCAGGGTGAGCTGGCGAGGCTCGGCCTGGATCCGGCGACACACGGCGTCTCCGCCCTGCTGACCGCCGAGGGCTCGGGCTCGGCGTTCGTCCGGGCCGTTGACCCCCGGTGGTGGAACACCCATGCGCCCTATGGCGGTGCCGCGGTCGCCGTGGAGAAGAGCGCCGCGGCCCTCGGCGGCGGGCCGGCCGGGACGGTCGCGCTGCTCAAGATAGTCGCGATCCTCGCAACGATCGCGATGGTCGTCCTGACGCTACGGCTCGCCGGACCGGAGCCGGGCCGACGGGCCCTGGTCATGGTGCTCGTCGCGGCCAATCCGGTCGTCGTCGTGCACCTGATCGGCGGAGCCCACCTCGACGCAACGGCCGCGGCGCTGCTCGTGGCGGCGCTGGTGGTGGACCGCCGACGGCTCGCCTCGGCACCGGCGCCCGGCCCGGAGGGAAGGAGCACGCCGACGGCTCGGCAGGCCGCGCTCGGCGCCGCGGCGACGGCGCTGGTCAGCGTGGCCGGAAGCGTCAAGGCGACCGCCCTCCTCGGCGTCGCCTGGCTGGTGCTGGCGCATCTGCGGGCCGCCCGGTCGGCGCGGCGTCCGATCCGCGCCGGCGCCGTGCTGCTCGCGGCCGATGCCGCCGCGGTCGCGCTCGCCGCGGGGCTGAGCATGGTGGCTGGCGGCTTCGGCCCGACCTGGATCCACGCGTTGTCCACGTCGGGCACCCTGACCACGGGGGCCGCACCGGCCTCGATTCTCGCCGCGGCGGTCGACGGGGTCGACGGCATGCTTGGTCCGGTCGGCCGCCATCCGTCCGGCGCCGAAACGCAGCGGGCGACTCGGGCCCTGTGCCTGGCCGGCGCGGCGCTGGTGGTGGCCTGGCTCGCCCTGCGCGCCTGGCGGGACCGGGACGGGTACACCGGCCGTCGGCACGACCTGATCGTGCTCGGCTACGGCGGGCTGGCGGNGNNG